>CAMZHD010000019.1 GCA_947306705.1 uncultured Caryophanales bacterium | reverse complement strand
AGAGTTAAGAGAACAACAAGAAGGTTAGAAATAACCTTCTTTTTCTTTATTGATTAAAACGAAAAATAATACTATAATATACGTAGAATAGGAGGAGTTGATCAAATGCCTAAAGTAGATTGGATAACTTGGAAAACAGAAGAAAAAGATATTGTAAATCCTAATAAAGAATTAGAAAAAATAGAAGATCAATATCAAAACTATCATGTCTATATGAATTCTGTTGTAACAGAAGGAATCAAAAGTGAAATGGTAAATGGTGGATTGGATCCTTTATCATTAAATTTAATGGGTACTTCTCCTGCTAATGAAAAAGCAAAAGAGATTTTAAAAGAAATTGAAGAAATTCAAATCGAATATGAATCATTAAAGAAAAAGATAGAAGATTCTTTGAATAATCAAAAGAGAACAGAGAAAGAGCAATTAATAGAAGCTCTTGATCATAAAATAATAGAAGAAGAAAGAATCCTAAATAATACAATATCTTTAAGAGATAGAATTAATCAAAGTGGAATTCCAGAAAATATTCAAAAACTTCGATTAGATGATATTATTGAAGATAGTAATAATCGTATTAATCAATTAAAAGAACGTCTAGATAGGATTAAAGCACTTTAGGAGGGGATTATATGGCAAGTGGATATACAGGCTGTATTGATACAGATCGAATAAAAGGAACCATTGGTTTATTATCCTCTTTAATTGGATGTTTACAATCTAGAGGATTGCCAGGAGAATTCATTGATATAGAAAAAATTATAAAAGATATTAATTTTAATCATAATAATTGTATAGTAGATTATAAAGATTCTATTGATGAAATCTTAGAAAGAATTACAAGAGTAGAAAAACAAATTATTGAATTAGAAGAATCTTTATCAAAAACAGTTACTTCTTATGGAAGAGTAGATACTCTAAAGAAAGAAGAAATTGAAGAGATTGGAAAACAATACTCTGATAATAAACCTATTTCTGTATCGGAAGAAGTAAAGGTTGCGAAGAATATAGTGGATTATAAACAAAGTTTAATTCATCAAATACAAGAAGAGTATGAACAAAAATATGGAGTTCCTGAAGAAGAAGCCCTTCGTCTCGCAACTCTAAAAAATCAATATGAAACGTCTTCTAAAGAATATTCTAAAATTGTTGCGTTAAAACAGAGATTAACAAGCATTGGAGACTCTATCGTAAAAGAATTACAAAGTGATTATACAAATCCAGATAATACAGTTGTAATTCCTCCTCCAACAGTGGAAGAATCATCTAATGAAATCAATACAGTTCCCATTGGAATCGCCATAGGAGCTGCTGGAATTGCAGGATCAATTGGAGCCGTTATCGCAAGTGAACATAAATCTAAAAAGAACTTTGTGTTAGATAGTTATAAAGAAGAAGAGGATTTAGATCAAGAAGTATTTGTAGATAGACCTTACGAAGTAGAATCATCTGATCTTTCTGATACCCTTCCTTATCGAGCAGAAAGAGACAAAGAAGTATTAAATAAATTTTATAATGATTCTTATATGTTTGAAGACGAAGATAAGGATCGATAATAAAAGTATTGAAAAATAAAGAATAATAAGATATAATTACATACAGATGCGTTGAGTCTGAGGAGTATTTATATCTTTTTTTATAGAGAGTTCATGGAAGGTGAAAATGAACAAAAAAGAATAAAGAAGGTAGCAGAGGAGCATATTTTCTGAAAATAACTTTAAGAAAATCCGGAGAAATCCGTTATCAAAGAGAGCTATCAAATGATAGAAATTAAGGTGGTACCACGAGTAATTCGTCCTTTTGGATGGATTACTTTTTTTATGAGGTGAATGATATGAACTTAGAAGAAGCAAAGCAAGAATTCATGAAATATACAGAGCCTTATCGTAAAGAAGGGGATATGTGTATCCTAAAAATAAATCATACGATGCGAGTCGTGGAGCTTTGTAGAAAAATTGCAGAATCCTTATCTTTACCAAAAGAAGATATAGAACTCGCAGAAATGTGTGGATTACTTCATGATATTGGAAGATTTGAACAATGGAAGAATTATCAAACATTTGATGATTCTAAAAGTGAGGATCATGCAGAATTAGGAATTCAAATATTAAAAGAAAATAACTTTATAAGAAGATTTGTATCCGACGAATCTCTTGATGATTTAATCTACAAAAGTATCCATTTTCATAATAAATATAGAATAGATGATGGATTAAGTGAAAGAGAAGAATTATTTTGTAAGTTGATTAGAGATGCAGATAAGATTGATATCTTATATTTATGTGTAAAAGGAGAAATCCATATAGATTTAAAAGAAGAAGCTTTTAGTGAAAAAATATATCATGAATTATTAAATAAAAAAGATATCTTAAAGAAAGATAGAGAAACAAGATGTGATATTGTATCTGTTTTTCTAGGATTTATATTTGATATCTATTATCTAGAAAGTTTTAAAATATTAAAAGAAAAGAATTATATGAATCAATTAATTGATTTATATGAAAATACAAAGAATCAAGAAAGAATTCATCAATTAGAAGAAATTCGAAAAGTAATTCAAAATAAGATAGAGGAGATGGTAACATGCTAGATAAAAAATATGATCACAAGCAAACAGAATCTAATAAATATGAGATATGGAAAGAAAAAGGATATTTTAAAGCAGATAATACATCTGATAAAACACCTTTTTGTATTGTAATTCCTCCTCCAAATGTAACAGGGAAATTACATATAGGACACGCATATGATACAGCGATTCAAGATGCAATTATTCGTTATAAAAGAATGCAAGGATTTGATACATTATGGTTACCAGGAATGGACCATGCCGCAATCGCAACAGAAGCAAGAGTTGTTAAGAAATTAAAAGATGAAGGTATTGATAAATACGAATATGGTAGAGAAAAATTCTTAGAGGCTTGTTGGGATTGGACTCATGAATATGGTGGAAGTATTCGTGATCAATGGGCAGGACTTGGATTATCGGTTGATTATACAAGAGAAAGATTTACTCTTGATGAAGATTTAAATAAAGCAGTAAGACAAGTATTTGTAGATTATTATAATCAAGGATTAATCTATCGAGGAGAAAGAATCATTAACTGGGATCCTGCTGCGCAAACGGCTTTATCCAATGAAGAGGTTATCTATAAGTCAGAAAAGAGTGCCTTCTATCATATTAAATATGTAATTGATGGAACCAATCAATATCTAGACGTTGCGACAACTCGTCCAGAAACACTATTTGGAGATACGGCAGTTGCTGTTAATGAAAATGATGACCGTTATAAAGAATTTGTTGGTAAGAATGTTATTCTTCCTTTAATGAATAAAAAAATCCCTATTATTACGGATGAACATGCAGATATGGAAAAAGGGACTGGTGTTGTTAAAATAACACCTGCACATGACCCTAATGACTTTGAGGTAGGAAATCGTCATAATCTAGAAAGAATTGTCATTATGAACGATGATGCTACAATGAATGAAAATGTTCCTAAAAAGTATCAAGGAATGACTCGTGAAGAATGTAGAGAAGCTTGTCTAGAAGATTTAAAAGAACAAGGATTATTATTAGAAATAGAACCATTAACCCATGAAGTTGGACATAGTGAAAGAACGGGTGTTATGGTAGAACCAATGGTAAAAGAACAATGGTTTGTTAAGATGGGACCACTTGCAGAAAAAGTATTAAAGTTCCAAGATAATAAAGAGGAAAAGATTAATTTCTTCCCTAAACGTTTTGAAAAAGTATTAAGACACTGGATGAATATCTCTTATGACTGGTGTATTTCAAGACAATTATGGTGGGGACATAGAATACCTGCTTGGTATAAAGAGGGAGAAATCTATGTTGGAATGGAAGCTCCTAAAGAAGAAGGCTGGGTACAAGATGAAGACGTACTAGATACTTGGTTTAGTAGTGCTTTATGGCCTTTCTCAACATTAGGTTGGCCAGAGAAAACAAAAGACTTTGAAAGATACTTCCCAACAGACTGTTTAGTAACAGGATATGATATTATCTTCTTCTGGGTAGCAAGAATGGCTTTCCAAACAGAACATATTACAGGAAAAAGACCATTTAAAGATTGCGTTATCCATGGATTAATCCGTGATAAGAACGGAAGAAAAATGTCTAAATCTCTAGGAAATGGTGTTGATCCATTTGATAT
The DNA here is from genome assembly GCA_947306705.1 of uncultured Caryophanales bacterium. GTDB lineage: Bacteria > Bacillota_I > Bacilli_A > RF39 > UBA660 > UBA3789. The sequence continues at coordinate 17,753 of CAMZHD010000019.1, read as the reverse complement.
GGTTGATAAATATGGAGCAGACTCTCTACGTTACTATCTAACAACTGATGGATCTATGGGAATGGATTTACGTTTTGATGAAGTAAAACTAGCTGCTACTTGGAATTTCATTAATAAAATTTGGAATGCATCTAGATTCGTTCTAATGAATATTGATGATCTAGCAAAAGTAAAACTTGAAAATCTAAAAAATGAAGATAAATGGATTCTATCAAAATATGAAAAGACTGTTAAAAATGTAACAAAACATATGGATAAATATGAATTCAATCTAGCAGGATCAGAACTATATGAATTTACATGGAATTATTTCTGTGATTACTATATTGAAATGGCTAAGTACTCTCTAGATAGTAGTGCAACCAAATCTACTTTATGCACAGTATTAACTGGTATCTTGAAGATGTTACATCCATTTATGCCATTCGTAACAGAAGAGATTTATCAAATGTTACCAGTAAAAGATTGTGAATCTATTATGATTTCAGAGTATCCTAAATACAATAAGAAATTTGTATTTGAACAAGAAGAATTCGCAGTAGATGATGCCGTTGAATTTATTAAAAACTTTAGAAATGTTAAAGCAGAAAATAATATGACAAAAGAATTAAAAGTAATGTTTGATACAACGGATGATAATGATTTAATTGTTAAGATGTTAAAACTAGATGATTCCCTAGTAAAAGAACCTTTAGGAAAGAAAGCATACAAAGTATTCTCAAATCATATTAAAGCAACGATCTTCTTTGAAAAGATTGAATCAGAAGCAGAGAAAGCAGCAAAAGAAGCACAAATCAAATTATTAGAAGCATCTATTAAAAGAAGAGAATCTCTTCTAGCAAATGAAAACTATGTGAATAAAGCTCCTGCTAATATCGTAGAAATGGATAGACAAAAACTAGCAGAAGAAAACAAAAACTAGAAGAATTAATGAAGTAAAAAAAAAGAATCGTTTGATTCTTTTTTTATTTAACAGCTAATTCTAGTTTGAATTCTAATTCTCCACCAGTAATTTCATTTTCACAATCTACATCTTGACCTTCTAACCAGAAATAAATTCTAAGTTTTGTAATTCCTTTTGGTAAATTTATTAAATCTTGATCATCCGCAAAATTCTTAACAGTAGCAATTTGTGGATTAACAGGAGAGAAGTAAGGACTTAAATGAGTTTCCGTAAGAAGAACACCAGATCCTTTAATCTCTTGATTAATACCTCTATAAGGAAGTCTTGGTGCTCCTGTTTGAGAAGTAGTAAGTCCATATACATTTAATGCATTCAAAACGCCTGTCTCTGTATGAGTATCATAATTTGGTTCCCAAATAATACTTCCATTCGCATTGGCTAAATACTGAGCTTGTGCAGAATTAACAGTATCGGTTGTTGTTCCTAAATTGACAAAAGCAATTCTAGCACTGTTTTCTCCCCCTTCAATTTGATCACTCTTATTAATAACATAAGAAGCAGGAGTGATAACCATATAACTATTTTCATTGACTAATACAAATAAATCAAAAGCAATAAAACGTCTACCTTGACATTCTTGATCTCCAAAACAGTTAATTTCTGTTTGTTTCTCAGCATTTAAGTAATAAACATCTTTTTCACGTTCTCTTGTATATCCATAATACATATTCATAGTAGCACCATAAGCAGTACCATCTGTAGAACATCCTCCTAAAGTTTCAGGAATTTGATTCGTAGCATTTGGATAAGAATTATTCTTAGCTCCTACAATATCTTCTTTTGTAATCGTATTACTCCAGTTAACTCCATTCGCAGATACTTGAACACCTGCTTTCGTTTCAATATGGATATCAATTGAATTAATATTAACTTTTAAGTCTGAAGAGAACCATGCATAAATCGTTGTCGCAAAGATTCCTGCAGATAATAATAATATCCAAAGAAGAATAAATTTTCTTCTTTTCTTTTCATTTTCTTTTTTGGCTTTTTTCATACCATCAACTCCAATGATTATTCTATAATCATTATATAAAAAAAATAGGGGATATGCAAAGAAAAGAAATAGAGAAAGTGTAAAGTTTCATTTGACTTTTCAAAAAAAATTTGATAGAGTCTATTGTATATTCAAAAAGAGGTGATACGATGAAAAAACGAATATTTCTAAATTCACTTCTTTATTGTGGCGATTCGATTATTTAAATTGGGTCGTTTTTTGTTTTAGGAGGAGTATATGGTTACAATAGAAATGATTATACAAGAACTAAGAGAACATAAAATACCAGAGGAAAAATTATTAGAGGTGGAAAGGGCATATTTGATTGCGAAAGATATTCATCAAAATCAATTCCGTCAAAGAGGAGAACCTTATATTATTCACCCTCTACATGTTGCGAAAAATCTATTAGAAATGGAAGTGTTTGATGCAGATGCAGTAAGTGCTGCACTTCTTCATGATACGGTTGAAGATGCGCAAATAGAGTTCACAATCAATGATATTGCGAGATTAATCAATCCTACAGTCGCAAAACTAGTAGATGGAGTAACAAAACTACGTCGTATGAACATGACGAAAAGTGAAAACAGTCTCGAAGATTTATGGAAATTCTTAAATGGTATTTCAAAAGACGTAAGAGTCAATATGATTAAACTAGCGGATAGAACCCATAATATGGAGACACTAGAATTTAAAAAGCCAGAAAAACAAATTGAAAATGCACAAGAGACAATGGACTACTATGTACCATCCGCCTTGATGATTGGAGCTTATCAAGTAAAAAATAAACTCGAAGATTTATCTCTTTCTTATCTTCATCCAGATGATTTTAAAAGAATTACAGAAAGAAAATTAGAGTTACAAGAAAAAGAATATGCAGCCCTACAAGAAATGCAAGAAAGAATCCGTTCTGGTTTGTTAAGAAAAGGAATTGATAGTGAAATGATTATTAGAAGTCAAACCATCAATTCAATCTATAAAAAAGAACAACAAGGATTTCAAATTGATAATATTTATGATTTATTCTATTTAAAAATACTAGTTCCAGATATAGAGGATTGTTATCCAACACAAGATACTGTTCATGCAAACTATCGACCAATTAATGGAAGGCAAAAAGATTATCTTTATAGTCCAAAACCAAACTATTATCAATCTCTTCATACAACAGTAGCTGCATATGGAAAAATAAGAAAAGTGAAAATAAGAACTCATACAATGGATAAAGTCGCAGCCTTTGGAGTTTCTGCTTTATGGAATATTCCAGGTGGAAAAACAAAAGAAGAAACACAAGAAGAACTAAGAGAAAAGTGTCGTATCCTAAAAACAACAATGGAAATGAGAGGACAACAATATGATGCGGAAACATTCGCCAATATCATTAATCAAGAACTATTCCCATCAGAACATGTATATGTTGTGTCTTACAGTGGTCTCAATATTGAATTGCCTGCAAAATCAACAGCTTTAGACTATGTCTGCCAGTATTATCCAGATCTATTAGATCGATTGACAGGAATCCTTATCAATGGAAGAGAAGCCCCTCCAGATCAAGAATTAAAAAACGGAGATATTGTGAGCATTATAACAGGAGATCAAATCAATAAGAAGCATTGGGAAAACTATGTAACAGTCCCAACATCTATTCAAAAAATCAAACAATTAAATGGACAAAGTTAACAGAATATCCTATAATGATAATAGAATATAGAGGTGTTTTGTTATGGAAAAAAGTCAAAAAATATTTCGTACAGCAGCCATCATACATTTGATTCTAGCATCTATTGTATTTTTCAATACATATAGTTTGTTTGGAATCGTTGCGGCTGTTGTTTTATTTTATTTTAGTAAACTAACAACAGAAGAATTACTAAAAATGAAAACAGGAATTCTAATCTTTTCAATCGCTACAATTCCTTTGAATTTAATTCCTAGTATTCTTTCTATCGTTGGCTGTGTAAAACTAGATGAAGAGAATAATAAGCAAAATGGAATCAATGCTCCTCCTGTTAAAATCAAAAGAGTAGTAGATCCAGAAATGAGAAAAATAGATATTCTTTTAAAGTTAGGAGTTGGAATGGTATTTATTTCAGGAATACTATTTGCAACGACTTCCTGGGACTTTTTAACAGATGCTTTTAAAGCAGTAGGATTACTATTCTTTGGTAGTATCTTCCTAGGATTATCTCTATTTGTAGAAAGAAAACTAAATCTTTATAGAAGTTCTTATATGTATTGGATATTAAGTATGTCTTTTTACTTATTATCCATTGTCGCAATCCTATACTTTGGAGTAATGGGATCTATCATGTATGAAGGAGTAAAAGCAAAACTTGCATATGGAATTACTTGCTTTACTGCAGCAGGATTATTCTATGCAACGTATTTGAAATTTCCAAAAGAATACTTACTATACGGATTCTACGGAAGTGCCTTCTTAGTGATCTATAACTTCTTAGCATATGCAATTGCAGAACCAGCAATCGTTATGATTCTATTATGTCTAGTATTATGTGTTGCATTAGTTTTATCAAAAAAGGATACAGTTTTATATCAAATATCTAAGATAATTAGTATGACAATGTTTGTCTTTATCTTTAGAAGTATAGAAGATAATAATAGTGCTTTAATACTAGTGGCTTCTCTAATAAATGCTGGAAGTATCTTATATTTAATTCATGATGAATCTTTCACAGCAGAAACTGTCATAAATATCTTAATTTTCTTTTTATTAATATTTGTTTCTATCTATAATTTAGATGTTTTGTATTATGATCATCTATTAGTATTCTCATTATTATCAATCTTTACATTACTATTAAAGACAAATATTATTAAAACAAATAAAGTAGTTCAACATATTCAATATGCTTATTATAGTTTAGCAGCCTTTTTCTTGATGATTGCAAGTGCCTATGATAGTGAATCTCTAGCATTTGCCATTTCAGCAGCTTATCTATTAATGAATGTTATTTCATCCCTTGATTTAGAAACCAATAATGTAATAAAAATTGCACCATTTATGGAACCAGCTTCTATTATGGCTACCATTGCATTATTCTTCGCAATACCAGAACTAAATATCAATATAAGTACATCAAATATATTATTAATAGGAACATTTATTTATGCAATCTGTCATTATTTCTATAAGACTCCTTTAAGAAAAAGAATTTATTTTATTACTTCTCTCATTGGAATCGTATCCGTAATTGAAGCAAGTAATGTTGATAGAGAAATACTTCCTGCTTTAGCAATCCTAATCCCAAGCATATACATATTAGGAACAAGTGCTTATGAGTACAAAACCGAAAATAAAAGAAGTGTTTATTTAATCATTGCGTATGGAATCTTCTTATTAGGTATTTATAACATTTTAAGAATCGCAAATGTATTCGCAATTCCAAACTATATCGCAGATATCCTTTTCGCAGTCTTCTTAGTTGCCATCTTGTTATTATGGGATCAGGATTTAATCAAAAAAATTAATTATTTCGCAATTGTAGTTCCTCTAATTAGCTTAGTAAATGATCTAAGTATTAATCATAACTGGGAACAAATTATGATGAGTATATCTATCTTATATTGTACATTCTTATTAATTCATTTTTGGATTAAAGAAGACTCTACTAAAAACATCGCTGGTATCTTTGGAGTAATTATAGCGGTAATAATGTTATTAGATATTGAGAATCTATATTCTGGTATTTCTATCGGAATCATTGGATTAGGAACTATCGCATTAGGATATCAATACAAGTATTTAAAATCATTCTTCTTAGGAGGAATCATCATAACAGTCCTAAATATCCTATATCAATTAAGAGAAGTATGGGAAGACATTCCATTCTGGTTATATCTATTAGTTGGTGGACTTGCGATTATAGGATTTGTAACGTATAAAGAAATGAAAAAGAAATAATACCATTTGGTATTATTTTTTTATTGGAAAACGAATAATAATATAGGTGAGTTTATGTATACAATGAAAGAAATACCAATACAAGAAAGACCTAGAGAAAGAGCTAAAGAGGTAGGAGTTGAGAATCTAACAGATCATGAGTTATTATCAATTCTTTTAAAAACAGGAACAAAAGAAAAGAATGTATCAGAGTTATCCATGGAAATCCTAAAGAAGGTAGAATTACAAGATTTAAAAGAAACCAATTTATTAGAATTGAAAAATATAAAAGGAATAGGAGAAGTCAAGCTCTTAGAATTACAAGCATCCATTGAATTAGGAAAAAGAATCTATTTAAGAAAACCAAAAGAATATGTAACAATGGATAATCCTAAAAGTATATGGGAAGATGCTAGATACTTTTTAACTGATTTAAAACAAGAACAATTCTATGGATATTACTTTAATACCAAACAACAACTCATTAAAAGAAAAAGAATTTTTATAGGTACTATTAATCAAGCAAGTACCCATACAAGAGAAATCTTTAAAGAAGCATATCAAGTCAGTGCTTCTTATATTGTGTGTATTCATAATCATCCCTCTAATGATGTAACTCCTAGTAAAGCAGATATTATTTTTACCAATCATTTAATGGAAACAGGTGAAATACAAGGAATCCCAGTAGTTGATCATATTATTGTAGGAGAACAAACATTTTATAGTTTTCATGATCATAAAAATAGTCTATAATGAAATTGAGATGATGAAGATGTATAAAGCAAAAAAGAAAAAGAAGAATAAAGTATTTTTTATAGTGGGACCAATCTTAGTATTTTTATTATTGATAGGATCTTTTTATTTGGGTTATCATCCAAGACTATTAAAAGATATTTCTATGATGATAGAGAAATGCGTCATGTATCCATTTACAGCTTTAACAGAAGATAAAGGAATCACTCAATCCGATAGTTATCTCATTCAAAAGAACGCAAATGAATCTTTAGAAAAAGACATCCAAGAATTAAAAGACTTAGTAGAATTAAATAAATCTTTAACAGAATATACTCCCATAAATGCAACAGTATTATCCAGAAATAAAAGTTATTGGTTTAATACGTTAACGATTGATAAAGGAACTTCCTCTGGTATTCAAAAAGATATGGCTGTGATTACCAAAAATGGTTTAATTGGAAAAATATCCAAAGCATCTGATAATTCTAGTGAGATTAAATTAATCACATCCGATGATATACATTTTAAAGTAAGTATTGCGATTAAAATTAGTGATGTAGATACTTATGCAATTATGAATGGATTTGATTCAAAGAAACGATTAATCAAAGCAGATGGAATTGATAAAACAGTAGAAGTACCAAGAGGAGCTCTTGTAGTAACCAGCGGGTTAGGGGAGATGTTCCCATCCGGAATCACTATTGGTACAGTAGAAGAAGTAGAAAGTGATAAATATAATTTGAGTAAAACCATTTATATTAAAACCTATCAAAACTTTAACGATATTCACTATGTAACAGTATTGAAGGTGAAATCATGATTCCCTATATTATTATGATTCTCTCTTTCCTTCTAGATGGACTTCTAACAAACTATCTTCCATACTTAGAAGGAACTCTAACACTCTTTACTCCACAACTGACATTAATATCCATTTTTATGATTTATCCATTCTTCAAAAAACAAGAGAAGAAGTATTACATCATTGCTTTTACTCTTGGATTTCTCTATGATTTGTTTTATACAAACTTATTATTCTTTAATGGATTATTATTCTTAGGAATTGCTTGTTTTACAAGATGGATCTATAAAAATTATGAAATTAATAGTATTCGATTACTTCTATATTTATCGTTAATAATAGTACTTTATGAATCTTTAACGGGAATCATTCTCTATATATTTCAATTAGTACCCATTACATTTATGAGAGTATTTTATAAAATTACTCATAGCTTGTTATTAAATATTTTATATGGAGAAGGGTTATATTTCTTATTAAAATGGTTACCAAAAAAGTACAAAAAAACTAGATTGAACTAATAAATCTTCACAGGTGGAAAATGAATGAAATAAGTAAAAATATGTTGACTTTAGAATCTGATTTTGCTATAATTCAATTACTGGCTGTGAAAATATGGGGCATTAGCTCAGCTGGGAGAGCGCCACGTTTGCACCGTGGAGGTCAGGAGTTCGATCCTCCTATGCTCCACCATATTGAATGGTAAGAACTTGAAAAAAGTTCTTTTTTTTTGTTTGATGCGGAATTGTATGTTATAATGAATCATAGGAGGATGAGAAAATGAGAAAATTCAATAAAATTGCATTGGTTGTTGCATTATTCTTAATGATTCCACTTGTATGGGCAGCATCTGTTCCATATCAATGGTTATCAGGAGATGAAAAAATTAATGTTGGACAACCAAACGCTGCAGGAACAGCAAGCCTAGAAAAAGATGGAAAAACAGTTACTTTATCATTAAACAATTATAATGGACCAGCACTAGTATTAGATTGCTATGGAACAGGTCAAGATGGTATGAAATTTATTATTACCTTAGAGGGAGATAATGTTATCACTACTGATAATGTAGGAATTGATTCTGGAAGTTCTATCGTAGAATTCAAAGGAAATGGTACTTTAACAATTAATGCACCAAAACCTTTATCATTTGAAGATTTTAAAGAAAGAGTAGTTGTAAAACCAGCAGAAGGAATCTATGGAGAAGAAAAACCAGTTTTAATATCAGATAAAGAAAATCCATCTCTAATTGCTGAAAACGAAAATCCATCTTTAATCGCAGAAGACGAAAGCAACGAAGAAGCTACAGGAGAAATGGCTTCTGATGAATTCGATAGTGGAAAAGAAGTAAAAGATAATCAAAGCATCGTTGTCCCAGTAATCTTTGGTGTACTAATCGGAGTATTACTAGCAGTTGTTGTATTTACTTTAGTCATTAAAAAGAAAAAGAAAGAAGATTAATCTTCTTTTTTTTTGCCTTTTTTTGTTAATTTTAAAAAACTCCTCGAATAATAAAGTAGGAGGTGAAAGAAATATAAGTGAAGATAGTCCTACAAGATGGGATGAAAGATTGTGGTATTTGTTGTCTCTTATCTATTATTCGATTTTATGGAGGAGAAGTATCGAAAGAATATTTAAGAGAATTAACACATACAACAAAAGAAGGAGTTTCTTTATATGATTTATTAGAAGGTTCAAAAAAAATAGGATTTGAATCCATAGGGGTATCAGGATCATTAGAAAATATAGATGTAAATAACTTACCCTGTATTGCCCATATGATTGTGAATAAAAATGTAAAACATTTTGTAGTCCTATATGAAATAAATCAAAAGAAGAAACAAGTAGCTTTAATGGATCCCGCTAAAGGAAAGAAAATCATTTCTTATTCAGAATTCAACTTATTATCAAGTTCCAACTACTTATTTTTAAAACCAATTAAAAAGTTACCCATTATTAAGAAGAAAAATATCATTTACAAAAATATCAAACAACTATTTCATACGAACAAAAAACTATTATTATTAATCATTCTATTAACATTCTCTTATTTCGTTTTTAATATAATTACCTCATTTCATTTTAAAATTATCCTAGAATATGCAGTAAATGATTATAGTATTCAAAACTTATATACATTAAGTATTTTTATGGCAGCTTTTTATGGATTAAAAAATTGTAATAATTTCCTACGAAATATTTTATTACAAAAATGGACATCCATCTTTGACTATGAAACAACCACTCTCACTTATAAACAAATTCTTTTACTTCCATATTTATATTATAAAAACAGGACTACAGGAGAGGTTGTTTCTAGATTCAAAGATTTAAATACAGTAAGGACCTATATCAGTAATTTCATATGTACTTTTTCAACAGATGGATTCACGGGTATTATCTTTTTGATATTATTATTTCATTATCAAAAAACAATATCATTTATGATTACTAGTATTTACATTTTAATCACAGGAATTCTATGGTTCTTTGTAAAGAAGAAGAAAAAAATGATTAAAGAAATATCCAGTGGACAAGACACAATTAATTCTTATATTATTCAAGGAATTAGTAATGTAGATACCATGAAAGGAAGTCATTTAGAAAAAAGAATGATTGATAAATTTCAATTGAATTATAAATCCTTTTTAGAAAAGATTTATAACTATTCTCTTTGGAATGAAATCTATTATTTTATAAAGAATAATGGAAATGACTTGGTATCCATTATGATTTATGGTCTAGGTTCTTATTATGTAATTAAAGGAGAATTTTCATTAAGTAGTTTGATTGTTTATCAAACATTTTTTCTTTATTTTTCCGCATGTTTTTTTCGAATCATAAGTTTTCTAGAAGAATATCAAACCTATAAGATTTCTCTAGAAAGAGTAGAAGAATTATTTATGATTTCAGAAGAAGGATTTCAAAATCATTATTTTTATCTTCCTTATCAATTGAAAGGAGATATAAAGATTCAAGATTTAAATTATAAAATAGGAAATAAAATTTTATTTCAAAATTTAAATCTTACAATCAAACAAGGAAGTAAAATTCTTTTATTTGGAGAAAGTGGAATTGGAAAAAGTACTCTTCTAAAAATGCTGTTACGATATATTGAAGTAGAATATGGAAAAATCTCGATTGATCAGATTGATATTAATCATTATCATTTAGAAAATATCCGGTCCAATATTACATATGTCTGTAGTGATGAATATTTATTCACAGATACAGTGAGGAATAATATTACTCTCTATAAAGAATACAAAGAAGAAGATTTTCAAAGAGTATGTTATATTTGCTTTGTAAAAGAAATTTTAAAAAAGACAAATACTGGAGTTGATACATTGATAGAAGAAAATGGTTTCAACTTAAGTCGAGGAGAAAAACAAAGAATCATACTCGCAAGAAGTCTTCTAAGAAATAGTAATATCTATATTTTAGATGAAGCATTATCAGGAATGGATAGTACAAAAGAAAAAAGAATATTAAAAAATATGTTTATGACATATAAAGATAAAACAATCATAATAATCTCTCATCGCTTAAATAATAAAAGTCTATTTGATAGAGTTTTAGAATTAAAAAATGGAAATATTTATGAACAATAGAAATTATGAAAAAAAGACATTTGTACTCTTTCTATTTGTTGTATTAACAGGATTAGAATGTTTATTAATTCTTTTCTTAATCAAAATAAAAATAGAAGAAGTTCAAAAAATATCTGGATTTGTTAGTAAGAAAGATCATATAACCGTAATTGTTTCTAAAAAAGAGAAACAAGGAATTTATCAAAATAAAAAACTAAGAATCAAAGATAAGTATTATTCTTATGAAATAGGTGAGAATAAAGGAGTGATTCTAAAAAAGAATCATCAAAAGTATTATGAAATCATCATTCATTTAAAGAATAAAAATAAATTAAAAACAAGTGATAGTACAGAAATAATCATTCATAAAAAGAATATTCGATTCATAGAAATATTTAAAATAATATGGGAAGGTGATTAGATGAAAGCATTAAATATGGAAACATTAGAATCCATTAAAGGAGGAACATCTGCTCCTATATGGATTGGAATTGCAATCGCAGCAGTGGTTATCTTTCTTGCAGGTGTCATTGAAGGAATTGTAAATCCAGAAAGGTGTAACGAATGAGTATTATAAAAGAAGAATCCTTAAATACAATCAAAGGAGGAGCTACTACCATAACAGGAACGATTATCAATGCTATTGTCGATATATTAGAATTGATAAGAGATGCAGGTTATGCAGTAGGTTCCGGAATTAGAAGAATTAGTGAAGACGAATTATGTCCATTGAAATAATAAAAAAATGTGCAATGATTATTTTGATATTACTTTTTATCCCTTTTTGTCCAATTCTAATAAAATTTATTTTTAATTTAGGACTTCATGTTGGATTTTTTATGAGAAAATTGTATTTTTTCGTTGTTTTTTCGTAAAAAACGGTTGAAAATGGAAAAAACATTTGATATAATTTTATCTAGTTAAAGCGAAGGGAGGGAAATAGTAGATGGCAACTAAAGTAACTGTTAGAGGAAATTTGGATCAAGCTCTAAGAAAGTTCAAACAAAAAGTGGCAAGAGACGGTGTCCCTTCTGAATGGAAAAAGAGAGAAGCTTACGATAAGCCAGGAGTTAGAAGAAGAGCAGCTAAGAAAGAAGGAATTAAAAATTCCAGAAAAAGAGATAGAGCAAATCGTAGCAAAGATTATTAAAAGTTCAAATAGTATCCGATTGGATACTATTTTTCGTTGAATAAAAGAAAGAATCCGAGTATAATATAGACAGGAGATGAGATTATGGTAGAGAAATTAGAGAAAGATATGATTGAAGCAATGAAGAGCGGAGAAAAAGAAAGATTAACTGTTATTCGTATGGTTAAAGCTGCTTTAAAACAAGAACAAATCGATCATAAAAAAGAAATCAATGATGAATTATTAGTAGATGTTGTCAATAAACAAATTAAAATGAGAAAGGATTCTATCGTAGAATTTGAAAAAGGCGGAAGACAAGATCTAATTGATAAAACACAAGAAGAAATTAATGTATTACTTGCTTATTTACCTGAACAATTATCACCAGAAGAAGTAGCAAAGGTGATTGAAGAAATCTTTGCAGAAGTAAATCCTGAAGGACCAAAAGATATGGGAAAAGTAATGGGACTTGCTCAAGCAAAATTAAAAGGAAAAGCAGATATGAAAGAAGTATCTACAATCATCCGCGAAAAACTACAATCTTAAGCATTAATCCTAGGATTAATGTTTTTTTGTTTGTTGAAAAAAAGTATAAAAAATAGTAGAATAAGAATAGAAATTTCTGAAGAAAGGGGATGAGTCTATGAATAATCCAATTTCAAGTACCATTCAGGGAGTTATTAATTTTACATGGCCTATGATTGTAATTTCTATGGTTATTATGATTTCCTTTAGAATTTGTTACTTAATAAAAAATCATGAAAAAATTGTATTATACAAAGAAATATCCATGTTAGTATTTGGAATCTACATTCTATGTCTCTTCCAAGTTGTTACCTTTCAAGATGATGCTTCATGGGCAAGTAATAACTTTATTCCTTTTAGAGAAATATTACGATATAACATTACGAGTCGTTTGTTTATTAAAAATGTATTAGGAAACATGATTATGTTCTTACCATTTGGTTTCTTTACGAGTTATTATTTAAAATCAGAAAAATTTCATTTACCAATTCTTTTAACATTCATCGCATCTGTATCCATTGAAATTGTTCAAATGATCATTGGAAGAGTATTTGACGTAGATGATTTGATTTTAAATCTAGCTGGAGGATTCTTAGGATTTTGGATATATAGTGGTTTCCGTATAATTGGAGAAAAACTACCTGCCTTTGTTCAAAAAGAATGGTTTAAAGATATTCTAGCAATTCTATTATTAATTTTATTAATTACAGGTTACATAGTCTTATTGTAGGGAGAGTATATGAGTAAAGTAGAAATATTTGTACAAGTTGAGGAAGAAATACCAGAATTAGAAACAGTTGAAAAAGTATTAGAAAGCGCAATTAAAAAAGAAAAATTAGAGAATGTAAATTTCAATTTAATCATTGTAGATAATCCATACATACATGAATTAAATAAAATGTATCGAAAGATTGATAGAGAAACAGATGTCATTACATTTGCTTTAGAAGATGAAGATACATTAATTCTTCCAGGAGAAGAAAGAATCTTAGGAGATATTTATATTTCCATTGATAAAGCAAAACAACAAGCGGAAGAATATGGTCATTCTCTATTAAGAGAATTATCTTTCTTAGCAGTACATGGTTTTTATCATTTATTAGGATATGATCATGCAACTCCAGAAGAAGAAAAAGTAATGTTCCAAAAACAAGAGGAGGTATTAGATTCCTATGGAATTAGAAGAGAAAGTTAGAAGGAAAGTAAAAAAAAGAATGGGAATCGATGAAAAGCGTTTAAGAGATAGTTTTAAATATGCTTTTCAAGGAATTGCTCAATCCTATAAAGGAGAACAAAACTTAAAGATTCATACATTTATCGCAATTCTTGTATTAGTCTTTGGATTCTTTCTAAAGATTAGTTACGTTGAATGGTTAGTTTGTTTAGTATTAATTGGATTAGTCCTAATGGCAGAATTCTTTAATACTGCTATTGAATATGTAGTAGACCTTGCAAGTCCATCTCTTCATCCACTTGCGAAAGCCGCAAAAGATACCGCGAGTGCAGGAGTATTAATGATGGCTATTATATCTGCTTGTATTGGGCTAGTAATTTTTATACCAAAATTAATTGAATTTATTGGAGGTTTAGTATGATAGAAAAATTAAAAGAACTTGCAAAAAACTCATACAGTCCATACTCTCATTTTAGAGTGGCGACTATTCTTATTATGAAAGATGGAAAAGAAATCCCAGGAGTGAATGTAGAAAATGCAGCCTATGGATCTTCTATTTGTAGTGAGAGAAGTGCGATACTAAGTGCCATTTCTCAAGGATATAAAAAAGGAGATTTCAAAGAACTACATTGTATGTGTGCTGATAGTGATCAAACAAGTACGAGCTGTTTTGCTTGTAGACAAGTAATCTCTGAATTATTTGATAAAGACGTAAAATGCTATTTTTATTCGAATACAGGAGAATGCTTAAAACTAACAGTAGCAGAATTATGCCCATATCCATTTAGCGAGGATGACTTACAATGAAATGTGGATTTGTTAGCTTAGTAGGAAGACCCAATGTAGGAAAATCCACTTTATTAAATAGTATACTTGGAATGAAACTTGCAATTACCTCTAGTGTCAGTGGAACAACAAGAAATGTAATACAAGGAATTTATAATGATGAAGATTCTCAAATTATCTTTGTAGATACTCCCGGTATTCATAAACCAAGTAATAAACTAGGAAGTCTCATGAATAAAAAAGCCTATCATAATACGGAAGGGGTAGATGTTATTTTATTCCTAGTAGATATTTCTAAAGGATTTGGTAGAGGAGATCAATTTGTATTAGATAAAATCAAAGATAAAGGAATTCCTGTCTTCTTATTATTAAATAAAATTGATTTAGTAAAAAACAAAGAGTCTTTATTAAAAGAAATAGAAGAATTAAAAGATTTATATGATTTCGCAGAAATTATTCCAATCTCTGCAGAGAAAAAAGATAATACAGATTTATTGATTGATTGTATAAAAAAACAACTAAATGAATCGGATAGAATCTTTTCAGAAGAAGAATTAACGAATGTCACAACACGTTTCATCATGGCAGAATTTGTAAGAGAAAAAATTATGGAATTAACCCATGATGAAATTCCCCATACAGTAACTTGCTATGTGGAAAACTATGAAGAGAAAAAGAATGCTGTTCATATTCAAGTATTAATTGTAGTAGATAGAGATAACTTAAAAAAGATTATTATTGGAAAACAAGGATCTCTTCTAAAAGAAATTGGAATTCGCGCAAGACAAGATATGGAAGAATTCTTAGGGAAAAAAGTATTCTTAGAAACCTATGTAAAAACATTAAAAAATTGGCGTGATGAAGAAAAATATTTCCTAGAATTAGGATTAAAAGATGAAGATGAATAATCACCCCGAATAAGAGGTGATTTTCTATAGAAAGGAGGTTTTCTATGACCATTGAAAGTATTGAAGGGATTGTACTAACAGAAACCAATTATAGTGAATCCAGTAAAATCTTAAATGTTTTAACAAAAGAACATGGTTTGATTGGTATGATGTCAAAAGGTTGCAGAAACATGAAAAGTAAACTTCGTGGTGTCAGTAGAAAACTCGTTTATGGAACCTTTCACATCTATTATAAAGAAAAAGGATTATCTACTTTAATAGGAGTCGATGTGAAAAATTCTTTTTCAAAAACCATCATGGATTTAGAAAAAATATCCTATGCCTCCTTACTATTAGATTTAGTTCATCAAGTTGTGAAACAAACAGAAGATGAAGGTATTTTTGAATTATTAATAGATACATTGGAAAAGATAGAAGAAGGGTTTGATCCGATGGTATTAACCAATATCTTAGAGATTAAACTATTAGACTTTTTAGGAGTCTCTCCTAGTATTGATGCTTGTGCTCATTGTGGGAGTACCAAACAGATTGTAACGATCTCATCCGATGCAGGAGGATATGTTTGTAAAGACTGTTATAATAATGAACCATTAGTCAGTGATAAAACCATTAAAATGATTCGAATGTATTATTATGTAGATATCAAAAATATTTCAAAACTAGAAGTTAGTCATGAAGTAACAGAAGAAATCAATCGATTCTTAGATGACTATTATGAAAGATTCACAGGAATCTATAGTAAAAGTAAAGATTTCATCAAAAAAATAAACCAGTTGAATCAAAGTGAAAAATAAGTTATAATGATAAAGGTGATAGTATGAATTATTTAGAGTATATTGTAATTGCCTTAGTTCTTTTAGTAATTTTACTAGCAATCTTAAAAGCAACTAAAAAAGATGCTGGATTAGATTTTAATAAGTTAGTAGAACTATTAGGAGGAAAAGACAACATTATTGATACAGAGACGAATATGTCTAGATTCAAAGTAACCCTAAAAGATGTTTCTCTTGCGAATAAAGAGGGAATTCAAAAATTAGGAGCAAAAGGAATTGTGGAGATTGATAATCAATTAAAGATTATTCTAGGATCTGATTCTAAACAATTAAAAAAATATATTGATGAAATAAAATAAGAACATTTATTGTTCTTTTTTTATGAATAAGATATAATAAGAATAGAATAGGAGAATCGATATGAAAAGAAGAACAATTATTACAATCTTAGTAATATTATTATTATCAATCAGTATGGGGTATGCAGCTCTATCAACTACTTTAAGTATCAATGGATCTTCTCGTATTAACAATGCAACATGGAATGTATTTTGGAGTAATGTACAAGTAAAATCTGGATCTGTTTCTGCATCAACTCCAACCATCGATTCCTCTAAAACAACCGTTACATATGATGTAACCCTTAATAATCCAGGAGATTTTTATGAATTTACAGTAGATGCCAATAACACAGGATCTATTGATGCGATGATTGATACAGTGACATCTAAATTAAATGGAAGTGTAATCACAACACTACCTAGTTATTTAGATTACTATGTATCTTATGATAATCGTGCAAGAATTTACCCTAAACAATATTTAAAATCTAATACAACAGAAAAAATTAGAATTAGAGTAGAATATCGAAAAGATATTACAGTTTCAGACTTACCAACAAATCCTCAAACATTATCCTTTAGTTTTTCCATTAACTATGTTCAATCTGATGAAACTGCTCAAGCAAGAGCCGTTTATTTAACACAATCTGGAATGGCAGAAGATCCTCTTGTTACTCATAACACAGAACCAAATGATGATACATGCTTAATTGTTGAATATGGAAATGGAACAGAGCAAGGTAAAGTAATTAAAGCTAGTTTAGATAATAATGCGCCATATATGTATTTTATTAGTGGAAATACACCAGAAATAAAAGCAAGAAATATAAGAGAATTAAAAGAAAAATGTCCTCCAGAAAATTTTGAACAAGGCACGAGTGAAATTCACTGCAGAATGCTTCAATATTCTGCTCATATTTATGAAAATGGAACGGTACTTATATATGGAAGTATATATTTAAGAATGCGACCAGATGGAACATATGAATTTTATGGAAATGAAGTCTAATAATAAAAAGAAGATGTCTTTCTTCTTTTTTACTGGAAAAAAATCAGATTATCGTGTATAATCTAGAAAGAAAAAGAGGGATAATATGGAAAGACTTCAAAAAGTAATTGCAGAATCTGGGT
>CAMZHD010000018.1 GCA_947306705.1 uncultured Caryophanales bacterium | reverse complement strand
CAATTAAATATTACTTTCTCTACTTTAAAATTATTAACTAAATTAATAGCTTCTCCCATATGATCATAGTCTCCATGGCTGAGTATTAAGGTGTGAATTTTACTCACACCATCTGCTTTTAAAACAGGTTGAATATTACTAAAAAAGAGATTGTAACCTCCCGTATCAATAAGAATATTTTGATGATTTTGATGAAGCAAAAGAGAATCCCCTTGATTCACATCGATTACTCTTAAATAGTTTATTGAACTCATATAGGGAATAAGATAGTGAATGAGTAAAATAAATAAGAAAAGGATTTTATATTCCTTCTTTTTTCTGATAAAGAATAATAATATAAGAAAAAAATATAAGATATAGAATTCTATAGGAAGTCTTTTAAAAATCACTTTTCCAAAAGAAATATGAGAACAAAACAAAGAGAATTTTTCTAGAATCAAAATCATACAATTATATATTGGTTCTAATGGTCGATAGAGAAATATGATTAAAGTGAAAGGAAAAACAATGGTACTTACAAAGGGAACAAAAAACAAATTATAAAGGATGCTCATAAGATTTATTTGATAATAATTGTATAGAGTAATCGGAGTACTTACAAAGCTAGAAAGTATAGAACATTTTAAGAGAGAAATCATTGGATGATTAGACTTTATTTCATTTGAAAAACGGATAAGAGAAAAACTAATACTGTAGGAATATAAAAATCCAGTATCAAAAATAGAAGTTGGTTTTATAAAAAGTGCGATGGATAGAATCAATAGACATAAGTTTTCTTTTGAAATATAAAAATAGTAATATTGATTCATTGTAAAAATGATATAGAATAATACTCCTCTTACCATAGAAGGAGATAATCCAACTAATGATAAATAGAATAATAAAACGATAAGTGTGATGATTATGATTCTTTCTTCTGATTGTTTTTTAAACAGTTTTTTGATGATGCTTACTAACAAAGAAATATGCATTCCACTAATCGCAAATAAATGACTAATTCCATTTTCACTAAAACTTCTTTTTACTTCTTGATTGATATAAGTTTTATCTCCCAATAAAAAAGCATGAAGATATGGATGATGACGAAGATGATTGAGTATTTTTTGTTTTAAAAAGTAATAGAGATTATGATTCTTTTTTATGATTTTATAGGAATGAATTTCTATTAAATAAAAGATATTTTGTTTTTGTAAATATTCTTGATAATCAAATAAAATGGGATTATTCGAAGAAGAAGGTTTTTGAAAGATTCCTTTTACTTGAATAATATCTCCTAGATGATATTCTTCTTTTGAATGAGTTAGGATTCCTAAAACAGTTTCTTTATTTTTGAGATAGAGATATTCTTTTTCTTCTTTTGCTTTGATCTGAATAATTCTTCCAGTAAACTCTGTATCTCCTTCTTTATAATGGGATGTCTTGGGATGAAATACTGTTAAGATAACAAATACAATTGATAATAGAAATATTCCATAATAAAGTTCATTCCGTAGTAATAATTTCCTGAATCTTAGCAAATATAGATTCTCCTATTCCAGGTACTTTCATAATATCTTCTATGGTTTGAAAAGGGCCATTTGCTTCTCTATAATTAATGATGTCTTTTGCTTTACTCTCTCCTACTCCTGGAAGTGTCATTAATTCTTCTTTTGAAGCTGTATTGATTGATATCTTACTAGAAGTATTTGTGGAATACTCAATACAAGCATTATTTTTTAGAGCATTTTCATCTACTTGTTTGCATTTTTCTTCTACTTGTTTTTCTAATTCTTTTGTTTCTTTAAAATGCTCTACTTCTTCCCTACTATAAATAATAATGACCATTTCATCTTGAATGATTTTACTCAAATTAATGACAGAGGTATCTGCAAATTCTGTTAGTCCCCCTGCTTTTTCTATGACATCTATGACCCTAGAAGATTTTGGTAATGAGTAGATACCTGGGAAGGATACTTGTCCTTTAATATCTACTTTTATCATTTCTATTTCTTCTTTCTTTTCTTCTTTTTTCTCTACTACAATTGTTTCTTCTTTTGTCTCTTTCTTTTTCTTTGGATGATAATAGATCAAAGTAGAAATTCCTATGATGATTATTATAAGTATGATACTGATAATTCTAATTTGTTTTCTATATCGATATTGAAATGTCATATGATCTCCTCCTGTATTATTATTCGAAAAAAAAAGAAAAGTTTTTAATTTTTCTCTTGATTTGTATAAACTTTTTGTTTGTGAATGTCTGTATGAATGCCTGTTTCAAATTGTTCATCACAGACATGAATTAAATCTTGTTCTACTTTTTGAATATCATTTGTAAAGACAGAGCCTCCTGCACTTAGACGTTTTCCTCCTAGTTGTCCAGGTAGTTTTGTAACAATTTCTACAACGTTTACTTTTTCACTACCTCTAGCGGACATATGAACTCTTCCTTCTTCTAAAAATCCTAAAGAAAATGATGCATCAATTCCACGAAATCCAATTAAGTCATCTGCTGCTTTTGCAAGATCTTCTTTATGGTAGATTTGGTAAGGATTGTCTCTATCTTGCGTAAATGCAACAACGATAGGAGACATAGGATCTCCATATTCTTTAAATATTACATAATCAAATACTAGTTTTGCAATTCTCTTACCTGTAACAAAATCTTCTAAAAATAAATCCTTTATATATTCTTCTGTTGCATTATGATCTTTTAGATGTTGTGCAATTCCATGAGTTTTCTTTCCTGAACGAAAGAATCTTTTTGTATCTAATGAAATTCCCGCAAAAAGAGCATTTGCTATTTCTGGGGAGCAATCAATTCCCATTTGTTCTAATAATTGTGTTACGATTTCAGAACAACTAGAACTATTTTCTTTGATAAAAAGGTAAGGTGTTGGAATGGTTGCCTCATCTTTTTCATGGTGGTCTATTACAATTACACTACGAAATTCATATAAATGGTCCGATACAGATACTTTATAATATTTATTTGTATCTGTAACAATCAATAGAGATTTTGGTCTTTGTAATTGTTTGAATTCTTCTTTTGTAATGATATGAGAAGATTCTCTACTGGCATCAATTAATACTTTAGAACCTGGTTCAATGGTAATAGGATTATCATCCACAATAATATAGGCTTCTTTTCCTAAGTGAGAAGCAATTAGTTGTAATCCTAAGCAAGATCCTATTGAGTCAAAATCTGGTTCCGTATGTCCCGTAATAAAGACGCAAGAACTATTTTTAATTTCTTCTTCCAGGGTTTCTCTTAATTCCTCAATTTCCATTGAATCATTTTCATCTTGGTCCGTTTTTGCTTCTTCTGATAATTCCATTTCTTTCGGTTCATTTTCAATGATATCCATGTTTATCTCTCCTTTGGATAAAACAGCTATAGCATACCATAAACCCTTATAAAAAGCAAATAAAAAGGTATTCTATGAATACCTATTTTCTTTCTTGTAGTAAACCATTTTCTACACTCACTCTTTGTACAATTGCGAGAGAAGCAATTAAACAGATTGTAAAACTTCCTCCATAACTCATAAAAGGAAGAGGTACTCCTGTTAATGGCATCAATCCCATAATTCCTAATAAATTAATCGCAACGTGTAAAAAGATATAAACTGCTACTCCATAGCAGAGAACAGCACCTCTATTATTTGGACTTCTTCTTCCGATTAAAAGAATCCGAAAGAGAATAAACATATACGCTAATATGATAAGAACTCCTGTAATGACTCCTAATTCTTCTACAATGATTGCGAATATAAAGTCTGTATACGGTTCTGGTAAATACAAATACTTTTGTGTAGAGTTCCCTAACCCTACTCCTGTTAATCCTCCATTATTAATCGCGATATAACAGTTACAAACTTGACTACCATTTTCTAAAATCTTATCACATGGATTTCTAAAATCAAAACGTTCCATTTGTCTTTCTAGTAAGATTCCTTTTCCACTTCCCAGTAAAACCATGACTCCAAAAAAGACTAATCCACAAGCAATAAAGACTGTTTTATATTTGATTTCTCTTTGGATTGGTACTACTAAGAAAATAAATCCTACAATTAAACTATAAATGATTGTCGTTCCAAGGTCTGGTTGTACAAAGATTAATCCTGCTACTCCTGCACAAATTCCAATTGGAAATAAGCATTTTCCCCAGACGGTTAATCGTTCTTTTCCTTTGTCATAATAATTTGCGAGGAATACAATTGTGATTACTTTTACAAATTCACTTGGTTGAATACTAATTAATCCTAAGTCGAACCAGCTGATTGCTTTATTCTTAGCAGCTCCTAAGAAAAGAACTAATATTAAACTAGCAATTCCAATTAAAAGTAATCCCCAAGAAAACATTCCATAAGACTTTGTATTAAATTTCAGCATAAAGAAGAACAATACAAATCCAATTCCTAAAAAGGCTGCTTGTTTTAAAAAGTAATTATACGGACTAACAGCATGAGACATATAGGCTGTAACGTTACTAGCGGAGAATACCATAATCAGACCCAAAATAAATAATAAAATGGTTGTGAAAAACAAAGGTTTATCAATATATTTCAATATCTTTTTCATAGAATCCTCCTTTCTATACTAATCATAGCACAAAAGTCTTATTTTGCTTACGATAATGTAAAGTAAAAATGTCAAAAGAATCTTTCAATTTACACTATTTTGTGGTAGAATATGTCCTCAGGTGATTTTATGGAAGAACAATTTATGCAAGCAAAACAACTAGTAGATGAAAAATATAGTGAAGAAGATCCTTATTATGGAGTTTATGTATTAGGAATGTATGGACTTATTCGTAAATATCCACATCATCTTTCTTTCATACAAAAATTATTTCGAAAAACTACCATTATTATTGAAAAAGGTTTAATTTCCAAAACTTTGCAAAAACATAACTTATCTTTTCAAGATTTGGATGAGGAGGAAGAACGACAATTAGCCGCAAACGGAGGTAGCTTACCAGCTATTTCTTATAGTGGTATTTTCTATTTTATTGATAGAAGTAATCATTTTAAAAGAGCTGATGGAAATCCTCTTGTTATTGTGAATGGACTATGTCCTCCTTCTTTTCTTTTAAATTCTTTTATTCATGAAATGAATCATATGGTAAAAAGTCAAAAACATGCTTTTCAGATAGAAAAAAAGGCTGGGATAGAAAGCTGTTCTATCCGTAATGGAATGGAAGTATCCATATATGAAATGTATCCTGATTCTGATGATATTGATGAAATGACTTCTTATAATATATTCGATGAAGCAATTAATACAATTCAAACATCTGAAATGATTCAAGATATTCTTGCGTTAGATGGTATTATTCCAATTCCTTGTGTTCAAGAATTCTTAGATAGTTGTGATAGAGAAGATTTTGAGGATGATCCAATGTATCAAGATGTCATTGAAGTAACTCTTCCCTTACTTAAAAATCCACATTTTCGTTCTCTAGTCGATGAAAATCTTATTATTGGTCATTTAAAACCAATTGAAGAGGATTTTGAATCAAAACTGGGAAAAGGTTCTTTGATGAATTTTTCTGATTTATTAGATGAATTAGAAGATGAATGTAGTTATTCTAATGATTCTAAAAGAAAAAAGGCTCTTAAAAAACAAATTGCGAAATATGTACAAGCTTATAATGAAAAGAGTTATGCTTATCAAAAATAGTTTTTCTTTTCAAAAATTGTTTTTTTTGATAAAATATGGTTGTTGAGGTGGTACTAGTGTTAAAAACCAAAGAGATATTAGATGAAAAGAATAAAATACTTCATACGGTTAGTAAAGAAGTAACCTTTCCTCTAACGAAAAAAGATAAAGAGTTAATTGATACTATGATAGAGTATCTTCATGATAGTCAAATAGAAGAATTATCAGAAAAATATGATTTACGTCCTGGTATGGGATTATCTGCAATTCAATTAGGGGTTCCTAAAAGATTCTTTGTAGTGGTTTATGAAGTGAGTGAACCTGAAGCAGAAACAAAAGAATTTGAAACGTATGTGTTAATTAATCCTAGAATGATTAGTAATTCTGTTGAACAAATCTATGTTACGGATGGAGAAGGATGCTTAAGTGTAAATCGTCCTGTTGAAGGAATTGTTCCAAGATATGCAAGAGTTACTTTTGAAGCTTATGATATGGAAGGTAGACAAATCCATGTCCGTGCAAGAGAAGATTTAGCTATTTGTTTTCAACATGAATTAGATCATTTAAATGGTATTTTATTTACGGATCATATTGATCCAAAAGATCCTTATAAAGGAAGAGACCAAATGCGTGGCATTTAGTCTTTTTTTCTATTCTTTTTTTTTAAAGTATGCTATACTTTTACTAGAATAGAGGTGGTAGTGTGATAGATCAAAATTTATTTCGTAGTGAAATGAGAGAAGATGGTATTTTAACAGTCTCTTATAAAGAATATAAATTTGATTTTGAATATTTCTTTATCAAAGATCGAATTAAAGTACCTAAAAAAGATAAAAATAATCAAGAAGTAAAGTGGTTGGATCGCAAAAACCTTCGTTCTTATTTATACGATCATTATGATACACTTTGTGTCTACCCTACTCAATCTCTTGTAAGGGAAGAAGAAATTGAAAACGTATTTCGTTTAGTAGAATCCCAAGGTCCAGGATATGAAGCTTTTTCTAAGTACTATGATTCTAATCGTTTGAGTATTTTCTTAATTCTTATTTTATACGGATTATTTGGTTTTATATTTGGATTCTATAAAGATTTTGATTTAGTATTTCCTGTCTTTTTAATTATTGGATTAATCATGATAGGAGTATGGACCTTTTATCATTTTAGAAAGAGTCCACTCTCTTCTTACCAATATTATTCTTGTAGAGTATTTGTATATGATACCCTTACTGTTAACGATGAGAATGGAGTTTGTTGTGGTGTTAAAATTCGTGTATGGGATGGAGAAAAGTTTTTAATTCATCAATGGTATGAACTAGATGCTAAATATAAGAATATCAAGCATGGGGATCAAGTCATTATGTATGTTGCGAAAACTGGAAAGAAGCCAATTATATACATTAAAGTAGAAGACTAAGTCTTCTTTTTTTTATGAAAAAAAAGATGGATTTCTCCATCTTATAAAACTTCTTCTCTATTTTCTAGGCGTACACTTACCAGTTTTGAAACACCTGACTCTTGCATCGTAATACCATATAAAGTATTGGCATATTCCATTGTTTTCTTTTTATGGGTAATGATTAAGAATTGTGTTTTATCTTTATAGTGTTCTAGATATTTTCCAAATCCTTCTACATTTGCTTCATCTAAGGCAGCTTCTACCTCATCAAAAATACAAAATGGAACTGTTTTTACGTTTAGTATTGCGAATAATAAACTGATTGCGGTTAGTGTTTTTTCTCCACCACTTAATAAAGAAATGGTTGTGAGCTTCTTTCCCGGAGGAGATGCGATAATCTCAATTCCTGTTGTTAGTAAATCTTCTGGATTGGTTAATTTTAAATCAGCGGTTCCTCCATTGAATAATTCTTTGAATACTTTATGGAATTCCACTTTTATTTGATCGAATGTTGTCTTAAACTCTTCTTTCATGACATCATCCATTTCATTCATAATTTCTAATAAAGTATCTTCTGCGTGTAGTAAATCTTCTCTTTGATTGGTTAGGAAACTATATCTTGTATTTACTTTTTCATATTCTTCAATGGCTGCAAGATTGACCATACCAATTCGTTTGATATTCGCACGATAAACATTTACTTTCTTTCTAGCATCTTCCGGTTCAATATCTAAAGAATACTCTGTAGCAGCTCTTTCATACGTTAATTCATATTCAGAACCTAATGTTTCCAACATGTTTTCTAGTTTAACATCTAGACGATTAATGGTTATTTCTAACTCTTGCGCTTCTTTTTCTAAATTATGAAGTGTATTTCTCTCTAACTTATCATCTGCTTGATTTCTTTCAATGGTTGTTTTTAACTCTCCTATTTCTTTTTCTAGAGATTTTAATTTCTTTTCGATTTGCTCTATCTTAGTTGTTTTTTCATGATACTCTTTAATTAATGCTTCTTCTTTTTCACTAATAGAATGATTATGAATAACATCTAGTGATTCATATTCTTTATTTAGAGAAGCTATTTTTTCTTGAAGAGATTTCTCTTCTTCTTTTTTTGCTTCTAGTTTTTCTTTTAAAGTGACTCTTACTTTAGAACAATCAAATAATTTTTCTTCTACTTTATTCGATTCTTCATTTAGATCTAATACTTCTTTCTCAATTTCTTCTTGTTCTTGTTTTAATAGATTTGCTTTTTCTTCTAAATGCATACATTCTTGTTTTAAAAGAATGGTACTCTTTCCGTTATAAGTAGATCCTCCTGTAAGAGATCCGCCAACATTCACAACGTCTCCCTCTAGAGTAACCATTTTATATTTTGCTTTGGTCATATGAGATAGACGAGTTGCGGCATCGATATCTGTTACAACAACAACAATTCCTAATTGATTCTTAATAATAGAATCATATTCACGATTGTATGTTACTAAATCTGATAAAACTCCAAGGAAATCATTACTATTCTTTAAGATTTCTAATGTTTCATTGTCTACATATCTTTCTTTAATGACATCCATTGGGAAGAAAGTGGCTCTTCCAAAATGATTATCCTTTAAAAAACTAATTGCTTTTTTCGCAGAAGCTTCATCTTTTGTGATAATAAAGTTTTTATTAGAAGAGATTGCAGTATTTAGTGCTTTCAAATATTTTTCTTCTGTATCTAGAATATTTCCAATGGTATTATGGATTCCTGTAAGAGAAGAATTTCTTAATACTTTTCTTACACTATTTGGCATATCTCCATTTTGTTCTATTTCTAATTTTAAATTATCGATTTGATGTCTTAAAGATATATATTCTTGATTATGAGTAGAATAATCATTGGTTAATACATTTTTCTTTAATTTAATATTTTGTAATTCTCTTTCAATATCTGTAATAGAAGAATCTTTTTCTCCTATTTGTCTTTGTAGTTCTTTTTCTTCTTCTTGTATGATTTGTAGAGATCCTATATTCTTTTCTTTTTCATTCATTAGAGTACGGATTTCTTCTTTGATGGTTTCTTCTTCTTTGGTTGTTTTACTCTTTTCTTTTAATAAGTTTCTTTCTCCATCAATTCTTTCTTTATCTCTGGTTGCTTCTACTAAGTCTTTTTGAAGCGTATTCTTTTCTTCTTCTAATTTAGATAATTTATTGGTATCTTCTAATGATTTTGCATCTGTTTTAGAAGTACGAGAAGAGATTGTTAAAATCTCATTTTCTATCTTTTCTTTTCTCTTTTGACTATTTTCAAGTGTTTCATGAATGTTCTTTATATCATAAGCTAGTAATGCCACTTCATAGGTATCTAATCCTTTTTTGTTTTCTAAATATTCTTGTGCTTTTTCACTTTGTTCTTTTAGGGGACCTATTTGCATTTCTAACTCTGTAATAATATCATTTACACGATCTAGATTATTGTGAGTTCTATCAAGTTTTCTTAAAGCTTCTTCTTTTCTCTTTTTATATTTTAAAATACCAGAAGCTTCTTCAAAAATAATTCTTCTATCATAAGCAGAATTACTTAAAATCTTATCGACTTCTCCTTGAGAGATAATATTATAAGATTCTTTTCCCATACCTGAATCCATCAATAAAGAAGTAATATCTTTTAGACGACATTTTTCGTTGTTTAAAAAATATTCGTTTTCTCCGCTTCGATAAGCTCTTCTTTTTATGGATATTTCTGTATAAGGAATATTTAAAAAATGATCGGTATTATCGAATAACAACTCTACACTTGCGACATTCAAAGGACTTCTGGATTTAGATCCTGAGAATATTACGTCTGCCATAGATCCTTCTCCACGAAGAGATTTAATAGATTGTTCTCCTAATACCCAGCGAACAGCATCTACTATATTACTTTTTCCAGATCCATTTGGGCCTACAATACAAGTTGTCTTACCATCTAACTTAATTTCTAATTTATCTGCAAATGATTTAAAACCACTTGTAATAATTCCTTTTAAGTACATACTCTTCACCCTACTCATGATTATACTATATATGCAAATGTTTTTCAAATAAAAAAAGGTTCCTTTGAACCTTTTTTATTCTGTGCATTTTCCTGTTTTAAAAATATATGTTGCTCCTGAAGCTAATAATATTACCCCTATCCAAGTTGTGATTCCTTCTGTTGTTCCTGTATCTCCTACTTCTACAACAGATACTTGTGTTTCTTCTCTTACTGGTGGGATAGGATCTTCAATTGTAATTGGTTCTACTGTTTCTACTAGATCTTTTACTTTCTTTTTAGCTTTTGATTCATTCTTGGTTGCGAAGTGAATCACTAACCATACTACAAAGACTACTAATAAAACTAATAGAATCCATTTAATAATACTTCTTAAAAAATCTCCCATATCCGATATCCTCCCTTGTTAGCTTTATTATAACACAAACTAATAAAAAAAGAAGATTATTCTTCAATAATCTCTTCTTTTTCTACTATTTCGTCTTTTTCTTCTTTCTTTTCTTTCTTCTTTGGTGCTGGAAGAGCTTCTTTTCTAGAGAAGTTTTGTCTTCCTTTCTTATCTGCTCCTAAAGCTTTTACAATGATTTCATCTCCTACAGAAACTACATCACTTGCTTTTTCTACTCTTTCATGAGCAAGTTGTGATACATGAACTAATCCTTCACAACCAGGCCATAATTGTACGAAGCATCCAAAGTCTTCTACTTTTACAACTTTTGCTTCATAGATCTTACCAACTTCTACTTCTCTTACGATTTCTTCAATCATTTGACGAGTACGATCGATAATTTCTTGGTTAGAGTGATAGATGATTACTCTTCCATCATCTTCTAATTCTACTTTTACAGCATTGATATTTGTAACTTCTGTAACATTAGAAGCTTCACAAATAATCTTTGTAATGGTTTCTCCACCTTTACCAATAACATCTTTAATCTTAGCTGGATTAATTTGGAATGTAACCATCTTTGGAGCATATTGAGAAACTTCTTTACGAGGTTCTGGAATTTGTTTTTTAATGACTTCTAGGATTTGCATACGAGCTTTTTTAGCTTGTGCAAGAGCTTCTTTTAAGATTTGTTCAGTAATACCACTAATCTTAATATCCATTTGAAGAGCTGTAATACCAGTTTCTGTACCAGCTACTTTGAAATCCATATCTCCTAAGTGGTCTTCCATACCTTGGATATCTGTTAAGATTGTATAATCGTCTCCATTTGTGATTAATCCCATTGCGATACCAGCAACTGGTGCTTTAATTGGAACTCCTGCAGCCATTAGGGACATACATCCTGCACAAATACTTGCTTGAGAAGAACTTCCGTTAGATTCAAGAATTTCAGATACAACACGAATTGTATATGGGAATTCTTCTTCTGATGGAATGACTTGTGCTAAAGCCTTTTCTCCTAAAGCTCCATGTCCAATTTCACGTCTACCTGGTGCTCCATATCTTCCTGTCTCTCCTACAGAGAATTGTGGGAAATTATAATGTAACATAAATCTCTTTTGATCTTCCATAGATAGACCATCGATTACTTGATGTTCATTTAAAGCACCTAATGTTGTAATGGATAAAGCTTGTGTTTGACCTCTTGTGAATAAAGCACTACCATGAGTTCTTGGTAATAAATCAATATCGGTAGATAATGGTCTAATTTCATCCATAGCACGACCATCTGCTCTAATTCTTTCTTTTACAACAATACTTCTAAATAATTGATATTCAATATCAGATACAACCATTTGTACTTTTACAAGAAGTTCTTTTAGTTCTTCTTCTTTCATGGTGTCTTCGTTTTCTTTTGTGAATAATTCATTCATCTCTTCTTTAATTGCATCAATTGCAGCATATTTTTCAAGTTTATCTTTAATACGAAGAGCTTCATCCATTCTCTTAGTAATTAATCCTGAGATTCTTTCTACTAATTCAGGTTCTGGAGTTAGAGTTTCATATTCCATCTTCTCTTCTCCAATTTCTTCAATAATTTTCTCTTCAAATGCGATTAATTCTTTTACAGCTTCATGTCCAAACATTAATGCTTGTAGCATTACTTCTTCTGATACTTGTTTTGCGCTTGATTCAACCATGTTAATTGCTTCTTTTGTACCAGCAACGGTTAACTCTAATTCAGATACTTCTAATTCTTCTGGAGTTGGGTTAATTACAAATTCTCCATTAACACGTCCAACTTTTACTCCAGCAATTGGTCCATTGAATGGAATCTTTGAAATAGATACAGCTAGAGAAGATGCTAACATTGCTGTTAATTCTGGAGAACAATCTTGATCTACAGATAATACCGTTGAAATGATTTGTACTTCATTTTTGAAACCTTCAGGGAATAATGGTCTCATAGGACGGTCAATCATACGAGCTGCTAAAGTAGCGGCATCACTAGGACGTCCTTCTCTTTTAATAAATCCTCCAGGAATCTTTCCAACAGAATATAATTTTTCTTGATAATTTACTGTTAGTGGAAAGAAATCTGATAATAAGTTTACATTTTTAGATACAACAGCTGCTGTTAAAATAACGGTATCATTATAACGAACTAATACTGCTCCATCTGCTTGCTTTGCAAGTTCTCCATGTTCTACAATAATTTTTCGACCATGAAAGTCTAATTCAAATACTTTTTTCATTTTTACCTCTCTTCAAATAAAAATAGACACGAAAAAATGTGTCTACTTTCTAATTCCTAATTTTTTAATTACTTCACGATAACTTTGAATATCTTTCTTTGCTAAGTATTGTAACATATTTCTACGTTGTCCAACTTTCTTTAAAAGTCCTCTACGTGAATGATAGTCGTGAATATGTGTTTTTAAATGTTCTGTTAAATCGTTGATTTCTTTTGTTAAGATTGCGATTTGTACTTCAGCAGAACCTGTATCTTTTTCATTCTTAGCAAATTCTTTAATTAACTTTTGCTTTTCTTCTTTTGTTAAAGCCATTTTGTACACTTCCTTTCTTATAAATTCACCAATACTAAGGGTAAGTCGGAAATTCTTACTCTGAGTAAGGGTAATTCTTCACGAATCAAATGTATTGTACTATACTTTTTGACATTATGCAAGTATTTTAATGTTTTCAATTTCAAAGAATTGTGTTATATAGAATGTAGGTGATGATTTTTATGGAAAAAACTATCAATAAGAAATATATTATTCGTGGAATTCTTGTCTTATTACTATTTTGGTTTAGTTCTTTAATTCAATATATTCCTATTTATTTATTTCATTTAGATGTAAAAACACTTACTATCAAACAAGCTGTATTATTATCCGTATTTGCAAGTGTTGTGATTACCTTTATCTTATTCTTTGTTTATCGAAAAGAATTAAAAGAAGAGTTTAAGATTTATCGAAAGAATCTTGGAGAAAACTTTGATATTGGTTTGAAATACTGGTTAGTTGGATTCTTAATTATGATGGTATCAAACGCTATTTTAGTATTTGTATTTAAATCTGGTGGAGCTAATAATCAAAAAGTGGTTCAAAAGATGGTAGATACACTTCCTCTTTTGATGTTAATTGATGCTGGATTCATTGCTCCTTTTAATGAAGAGATTATCTTTCGTAAAACTATAAAAGATGTTATCAAAAACAAATGGTTGTTTGTTGCTTGTTCCTTCCTATTATTTGGAGGAGCTCATGTATTTAGTATGGCAGAGACTCTAACCGATTATCTTTATATCATTCCTTATGGAGCTTTAGGAGGAGCATTTGCTTTATCTTATTGGGAAACAGATACTGTTTTTACATCGATGACTATGCATATGATTCATAATACTGCTCTATTATTAATTATGATTTTACTATAGATACTTTACAGTATCTTTTTTTGTCAAGTAAAAGAAAAATATGTAAATCTGTTTGATTCTCTTTTTTCCCTATGATATATTGAAAGTAAGATAAGTGAGAGTGTTTTTTCTCGTATATAAAAAGAAAGGATGATTCTAGATGCCTAATACTTTAACAAGTTATATTATGAATTTTAAAATTGGAGATGTTTTAGGAGGAAATATTGCGCATGATGCAAATGTTTTATATGCCCCTAAAATTGATAAAGAAGCTTTCTTAACGGCTCTTAGAAATTTGAAAAAGAATGTTTCTGAGACGGTTCAAAAATCCGATGAAAAAATACATACTATTGATGAGGGATTAGCTGCTACTAATTCTCAGCGTTTTTATAAGAATGCGACAGCTACTAAACAAGTATCTAATTTAAATGAAATGTCCAAAAATATGGGAGATTTGATGAGATTACTTGGAAATATCAGTGAAGATCAAATATCTGGAGTTATTGATCGTTATAATTCTTCCTTAGTAGGAATTAAAAAAACCACTAGAAAAGAACTCCTTGAAAAAGCTGCTAGTAAGGTAAATGGTCATAAATTAATTAAAACTGAAATTACGAAAAAGTTTTATGATGATGATGATAATCACAGTTATTATCATGAAGAGAAAAATGGAACTACCAAAGTCATTACAAGACGTTATGAAACAGATATTACCAATGATTTAGGTCGTAAACAGTATATTACAAAGATAGAAACATATACTTGGATTCAATGTGCAGAGGATCCTCATGTTACAGAAGGACGTTTTACAGAAATGGGTGTTGATTTACCTTATAATCCTAATCAAATTGTTGATATTAATCTTTAAAGGAGTGAAAAGGAATGAGTGAAAAAGTAACATATAATACTGTATTATTTGAAGATTCTATTACAAATTCTTCTGTATTAAGTAATGATGCTTCCGCAATTTCAGATGATATTCAACAATTTTTAGACATTGTGGATGATAGAATTCTTGGTTATTATGATAGTAATATTACTAATCAATTATCTAATTACACTACTACATTTAATAATGACTCTGATAATATGCAACAATTTGGTAGATGGTTAAATGATACGTATGATGATTATAAAATGACATCTTCTAAGGTCAATGAAATTGTTTCTGATTTAAAAACAAATGAATTGGATGGTAGTCTTGATAATGTCGGACATAAAGCAGTTGAAGACCCTACTCATACAGAAAATACACCGGATAATGTTCAACAGGCTGCTGTTGCAGAAAAAAATAGTAATAGTAATACTAATTCAAAAGATAGTTCTGAAAGAGATAGAGAATCCCTACTTCGTCATTGGAGAGAAAGAAATAAATTGGATCAAATTTCTGATTCTCAAAATGCTGATGGATTAAAAGTGCAAGCTGCTTCTATTACTTCTAATGGTTCTGCCAATGGTAGTAAAGCTGGCATTTATGCTAGTTTAGTAGGAGCTGGATTATCACAGGCAATAGAAGGTGTTGATGCAATCCTAGATGATAAAAAGGATGAGAAAAGCCAAGCATCAGAAGAAGTTAGTGAAGAAAAAAAGATGCAGTCTGGTCCTGGTACCACTCAAGAAGAAGAAAAAGAAAAGAAAAATGATAATATGCTTCTTGGAATGGGAGTTGGGCTTGCTGCTGCTGCTTTTACTGGAAAGTTTGTCTTATCCGATGATGAAGAGGATAAAGAGGAAGAAAAAGCTATCGAAAAATATATGGCAAAAGAAGAAAAAAAGTAAGAGATACATAGTATCTCTTTTTTTGTCAAAAAATGACAATTATTATAGATTATATTTACTCTATTCTTTTCAGTATGTTATGATGGTATTGTAACAGGGTAAGGTTTCTTGCACATGTTATGTGTTTAAATTTGAAAGGTGGTGGAAAAAATGGCAATGGTATATCAAGATAGCGGTGAAATGCTTTCAATCGCTGATGACATTGACACAAAAGCAGCTCAATTTGATAAGACTGCAAGCGAGATTTTTGAAAAGATGGAGGAAAAACTTACAGCTGATGAAGCTGCAGGATCAGCTTGGTTCGGTCCTCAAGCTCAAGCATTCTTAGAAGAATTTGAAAAGAAAAAAACAGATTTTGAAAGTGCTTCAAAAAACATTAGAAGTGAATCAGAAAACTTAAAATCTCAAGCTAAAGCATGGGAAAACTTTGAACAAAGACAATAATGGAGGTGAAATAAATGGCTGTAAAATCAGGAATGGATTATGGGGAAATTGATAGTTTAATCGAATTCCTTGAACAAAAGAAAGTAGAGATTTCTACCAATCTAGAAGAATTAGGAGATAGCGTTCCACAAAGAATTGCATCTGCTTATAGTGGAGAAGCTGCTGAATCTTATAAAGGAACTTTAATTAAAGAGGCTACAAAGATGAATGAAACAATCGATACTATGATTGCTACATTAAAGGCAAACGCTGCTCAAAAACAAGCAGATTATCAAGCTCAAGATGCAAAAATGGCAGAATCTGTTGCATCAGATTCTTCTACTGGAGGAGCTTCTAGATAAGAAAATTAAGAAATTACTTGTGTAATTTCTTATTAGTGTGGATTAATTCATATTAGTCCCTACTAGTAAGAAATTAAAAAGGAGGAATTAAAATGGCAATGGCTATGACTATGGCTGATGATAGTGGTGGTAGTGGTTATGTTTCAATAAGTTCAATTATTAATGAGACTTGTCCTATGACAGCTGCTGTATTATCTACACCAAAAATTCAAAAAGAAAATGTAATAAGTGCTATAAGTACTTTGAAGCAAGATGTTACGAGTAATCAAGAATTGGCTCAAACTCTAATGAATGATGTTAGAGCTGTTTTAGCGGCAACAAATTCTAATCGATTTTATAGTGGAGAGATTGCCACTACTCAAAGAGGATATATTGATACAATTGATGAAGATTTTGATAAAATAGTGTCTATTTTATCCAATATTGATGTGTCCAGAATAGGGACGATTATAGATAAATATAATGCAAAACTTGTATTACTAAAAAAACAAACTCGTTTAAAACTATTACAAGATAAAGCAGACGCAATTAATGCACAAGATAAAATTGTCGAAACTAGACAATATGATGAGCAATATGCTGCTGATGCGGAATCTTCAGGGGCTTTGCCTTCTGCTTATCGAGATAGTAATGTGGATGATTTATATTTAGATGAGTGGTCAGCTTTAGTTACAAATACAACGATTGACAATTGGCCAGCAGTGAATTATCATTGGACTTATACTAGAAAAATTCGTATTAAATATTGGGTTGGTATTAAATGTGTTGATCCATTTCAATTGGATGATGACGCTGCTAAATTAGAGAAAAAACTTCTTGCGGTTGGAGAATCATTACCTTACACAAGTTTGGTTGATATGGAATAAAAAGGAGGGATAAATATGGCTGAAGCTTCTTATGACTTTGATGCACTTGATCAAAGTATCACAAATTCAGGACAAATTAGAGACTATATGGATGCTATCTCCGGTAATGTTGGTACTTTCTTATCTTCATGTGATTCTAGAGTTCTAACTTATTATTCCGGTGATTTTACAAATGATCTTCGAAATAGTCGAACTGCTTTTAATAATGATTATGATAATATGAATGGCTTTGGTAATTGGCTATCAGATACTTATCAAGACTTGATTGATACGAATCAAAATGCAATCGATATTGCCAATTCTTTAGATAGCACAACAAATCCTGTATCTTCTACTTTAAATCCTAATGGCCCTGCAGGTCCACAAAATGCTTCTCCATTAGATTTAAGTCTTGTAACTGCATCTATTGATACGGTTACCTCAGCTACTCAATCTGCTCCTGCGACTAGTTTAACTTTTATCAATCCAGAAGATTTTAATAACTTACCTCAAGAAGTTCAAGATGCAGTAAGAATGGCTTTGTCAAATGTTGGTTATAATGATGACGAAATTGCATCTATTCTTAATGGTGAAATTGGTGTTCGTACTTGTGTTCTTGAAGCTGTTTCCTCTGCTCTTGAAACCACTTTATCAGAGCATCCTGAATTGAGACAAACAATTCTTGATCTTTATGGATTTGATCCTTTTGATGAGGATGGTAAACTAGATCCACAATTAGTAACTGTCATGTTATTGATTGATTCTAAGAATCCTAATGATCAATATGATATTATTAAATTATTACATGACAAATATGGAGTTGATATAGTTGATCCAATTCAATTAACTACTCTATCCAGTCAGTTGGAAACACTATTAACAAATAATCAAGATTTACGAGCAAGAATATTAGAAAAATATGGATTTGATATCTTTAATCCAGATGGTACCATTAATAAGAGCCGTTTAGCTCTTGCCATGTTAATGGATGGTGCAGATCCAAATGATGATTTCAATCTTGCGGCATTGATAACTCAGTTAAGTAATAAAAATGTAATGGTAAATGCATATGATTCTGTACAATCTGCTGTTACAGACAATAATAAATCCGCTGGATTGGTTGCAGTTGGAGCTGGTTTAGGAGGAAGTCCTTCTACAAAAGTTGGTGGTACTCTTCTAGGAGTTTCTGAACAACAACAAGAAAAAACACAACTAACTAATCTTCAACATCACATTGAAAGTGTTAAGCCTACTACTCCTGCTGAAGAAGCAAAGAAACAAAACACAGTTGCTCTTGCATTAGGTCTTGGAGGACTTGGAGCTTTAGGAGTTACTGGTGGAGGAATTGCTGCTAATAAGAAGGAAAAAGAAGAGGAAGAAGAAAAGAAGGAATCTGAATTTGAATTGTTAGAATCCGGTGAAGGCATCCAAAAAGAAGAAGAGGACGATAAAAAAGATTGGTTATATGGTTTAGGAATTGGTCTATCTGCTGCCTCTATCGTTGGAAAAGAGTTATCCAAAGATGACGACGATGATGATAATGATGATAACCCTGAACAAGATTTTCAATTATAAATAAAAAAGCACTATTTAGTGCTTTTTCTTTTGGTATACAACAATTCCATCTTCCATTCCAGAATTTTCTTCTAGATTCGAAATTCCTTCAAATAATTCAATCGATATATTTCTTGGCAATTGTCTTAATTTTCTTCTATGGGGTTCTAAAAACCGATAGTTTTCTGAATCTGCTGATGTTCCTAATAAATCATATAAATAATATAATAAGATTTTTCCTTCTTCATTCAAATGAGCTACCATGTTATTAGATGCTTTTCTTACTGATTCTTCTGCTTCTCTTTTAAAGACATTGGAAAGGAAAATATTATCAAAAGACCTACCTAGTTTTTCATCTTCTATATTTCCAATGACAAAGTTTGGTTTTACTTCTTTCATTCTTTCTCTTGTTTCATAATAATTCGCTTTATTTAAAAGATATGGGTTTAGTTTTCTTACAATATGAGCTTGTTCTTCATCTTTAATAAATAGTCTATCTCTTAATTGATAAGGATGTTCTTCCTGTAACTTCTTCCAAAAAGTAAAAGAATCTTCCTCTTCTATCGCATCTAATACTCGATAAAAGAATTCGTTCATATTTCCTTGATATCCTAAAAAGCTTAGAAATTGTTCTGGAGTTAGTTTTGATTGAGCAGCTTTCTTCAAATAATAATAATCTTCTGTAAAAGGGCATAAATCTAATACTGTAATCTCTCTACATCCTTTTAAACCAGCATTAAAGACTTGATCGGTAGAAGATCCCACTGTTAGAAGGGATTTATCTTCTAAATCAAAACAATCAATATATCCAGCAATATTTTCAGTTGTGAAAGGATATAGTTTTTGAAAGGTTAATCTTGAAAAGATAGATGCTCTCTTTTTGAGTATTTCTCTCGCAAGTTCTAGTTTCTCTATTGATGTCATACAATCCCCCCTTTTTTATGGTTCCCTATTATATCATAGTTTCCTAAAAAAAGAAAGAACTATTGTTCTTTCTTATCTAATCCTCCTAAAATTAAACAGATTATTAATTGGAAAAATAATGTTGTAAATACTGTTGTCATAAAGAAACGGAAGGTAATGGTGTCTAATAAAGTCATTGTTTGAAATATTTGAAATATTAGAAGAGAAAACATCATAATCGATAATGTTGTCATATAGTTTTTATGTTTCTTATAATGAACGAGTAATGAAATAAATAGAAATTGACTTGCTACATAACCACAGAACTCTCCTGAAAGAGGCATTAGGTATAATTCTTGATGAAGAATATAAGATATGATTGATGTAAAACATACAAATGTTACAGCAGATATTGCGATTGCGGCAACCGCTTTCTTATAATCAAATCGATTATGAATAAACTTAATTATATAAAATGAAAATGGTAATAAAAATAAGGAATATGATAATCTTGTTTCAAAGATTGGGAATGTATAACTCTTTAGAGATTGGTATAAAATCATTAAGATGGTTACAAAGATAACGTATACTCCACTATCCTCTGTTTTTTTTGTTTTTTTCATTTCGAATTCTCCTCTTCTGACCATCTACAAAACTGTAGAATGCTAATGCTAATACAATGACTAACATTAAAGTCATCATTATTAATAATCCTCTTGGAGTTACTCTAGAAACAGAATTTGGTGTTTCCTCCTGTTTTTCTTTTACTATTGTAAAGTTACTTTCCAAATTATAGGTATACCACAAAGAATATGTTCCATTTAATTCATCATTTAATACAAGACCAAATGTCTCACTAATATCTGTATAACGAAGAGGAATATTCTTTTCTAGACTTGTAATTATTTTTTGTTTTATATTTAAATCATCATAATAGTTTTCTACATCATATGGTGAATTTGATAGATTCTCTAAAATAGAATATAAGTAAAAAGATTCATCATTATGATCAATTAGAATGGTTGGGGGATTTTCTCCATAGATGGATACTGTTCCTGTTCCAAATAATAGTTTATTCTCTTCCCATTGAAAAGGAATAGAAACTACTCTTACTTCATCTGTTTCTATTTCTAAATCAATTGTAGAATCCTGCATAGTTGCTTTTACGATTTTAATGTTTTCTCCAACAACTGTATTTTCAATTTTATCAATGGCTTCTTTTACTTCTTCTCTAGATGTTAAGGCAAAAGTTGGGATAGGCACTATGAAAATGCACAAAAGAATGAGTAATATTTTTTTCATAATCTCACCTATCCTCTCATTTTCATTTTAGCATACTGTATTAAAAAATTAAAGAAAAAAGATTGAATTAATCAATCTTTTCTTTTCCTTTTATATTTTCAATCAATTTATCAATATGTTCTCCATATAAAATGGATTGATCATAGATAAATTTTAATTCAGGAGTATGTCTTACTTCTATTCTGTCCGCTAATTTTGTACGGATAAAGGAAGATGCTTTTTCTAATGCTTCTTCTGTTTTTTCAAGCTTAGAACGATCTAACACTGTGTAGTATACTTTTGCATAGCTTAAATCACTAGAAGTATCTACTCCTGTAATGGTGACAAATTTGATATTTTCATCTTTGATTTCACGCATTATAATCATACTTATTTCTTCTTGAAATGCATGATTTAGTCGTTCAATTTTTACACTTGCCATAAGAATTTCTCCTTTCTATCATTATCTTTTAACTTCTACAAGTTCGTATACTTCGATAATGTCTCCTTCTTTATAATCTTGACAATTTTCTAAGGTAATTCCACAATCCATATCTTTTTTGATTTCTTTTACTTGTTCTTTTTCATGTTGTAGAGTATTGATTGCACCATTATAAACAACAATATCATCTCTAATAATACGAGCTTTACTATTATTCTTTACAAGTCCTGATGTAACGTGGCATCCTGCGATTAATCCAACTTTAGAGAATTTAAAGATTTGTCTAATTTCAGCAGTACCGATTACTTTTTCTTCAAATTCTGGATCTAATAATCCTTTCATAGCATTTTCCATATCTTCTACTGCTTTATAGATAATATCATATGTTTTAATTTCGATACCATATTGTTTTGCGATTTCATCAGAGGCTGAAGTTGCACGTACATTAAATCCAATAATAATTGCATGAGAAGCACTTGCTAGAACAACATCACTTTCTGTGATAGCTCCTACCCCTCCACGAATAACAGATACTTTAACTCCTTCTACATCAATCTTTTCTAATGCATTTTTAACGGCTTCTAGAGAACCATTTACATCCGCTTTTAATACGACATTGATTTCTTTTTGTCCTTCTTTGATTCTTCCAAATAAGTCTTCTAATGTCATACCACTGAAGTTTGTATCTGCTTCTT
>CAMZHD010000017.1 GCA_947306705.1 uncultured Caryophanales bacterium | reverse complement strand
TCAATAAAAAAACAAGATCAAGAAAGGAAATGAAAATGGAAGATTATAATAAAATCAATTTTATGAAATATGGAAATAGTACTTTTGCTATTAAAGATGATGAATTATATAATAACTGGAATTCTAATTTTATTTCTTATCTCATTATTTGGAGCATGTAAACTAATTGCTAAATTTATTTGTAAAGGGAATTCACTAAACTCATATATCTTTGGAACTATTCCACAAGTAGATACAGTAATATGTCTTGCTCCTATAGCTAATCCTTTAGGATGATTTATAATCTTAAAGAAATTAATTAAATTATCATAATTATCAAAAGGTTCTCCAATTCCCATCACAACAACATGACTAATTCTCTCTCCTAATAATTTTTCTATCATTAGTAATTGTAATACCATTTCATAAGTCTCTAAATTACGGACTTTTTTTCTTCTTCCAGATTCACAAAACTTACATCCCATATTGCAGCCAACTTGACTAGAAATACAAATGCTATTTCCATAATCATGTTTCATTAATACCGCTTCAATATGTTCCATATCTTCTAATTCAAATAAGTACTTACAAACATCTACATCTTCTTGAACATCTACTATTTTCAAACGTTCTAAAGAAAAATCTTTTTTTAAAGTATCCATCATTTCATGACTAATATTAGACATTTCTTCAAAGGATTCTACTCTCTTCTCATATAACCAACTAAATACTTGTTGTGCATGAAATTTCTTAGATCCTTTTTCTAAAAAATACTCTTCTAAATCTTCTAATCGATATCCATAAATATTTGTCATTGTATCACGACCATTTCTAGAAGAATTATAACACATTCAAAGAAAAAAGACTATTTTCATAGTCTTTTATTTTTGAAATTGAATACTATTTAAAATCTCTTCTTCATAGTTCTTACAATCTTTAATTTGTAGAAAGTGATATACTACAAAACCATCTTGATACTTTGTAAAATAATAATGATTGATTCCAATTTCCGTTGTATTTTCAACTTCTTTCCACAACAATTTATCAACCGTAACTTCTCTCTCTGTATAGGAAACATCATGTTCCTTCATTTTAGAAAGAGTAGAAGTATAATCCTCTTTTTGATAATAAATTTCAAATTCACACATATTAGATTCTTCAATATAAATCTTATGAATGAATGAATCTAAACCTCCACCATTATTTTCAAAACCATCCGGTGTTTTAAAAGCGATAATTTTTTTTATAGATACACTCGTATCAAAAGACGGATTGATATCAGGTGCCTCTGAATGAGATTCTTCTTTTTTGGAAACCGGTTCATTAAAACCTTTAAAAGAAATATAGAATCCACAAACAACCAAAGAAATAGAAAGAATCACAAGTATAATAATATAACGTTTTTTCATAGATTATCCTCCTACCAGTGTGATAACTGCTTTACCATTTCCAGGATTTTGACCAGCTGTCATTTGCATATTCGTAAAGACTTTTCCACTATAATGGTTAGGTTGTCCAGAAGGATTTCGGTTAGAGGCAGAAATAATAGCATTACATCCTGGATATCCAGAGATGAAAGAAGATCCTCCTCCAGCTCCATTATACCAAGAACCTTGAGCACCACCGTAGTAACCACCGCCACCTCCAGGGCCAGCAGCACCACCGTTTCCACCGTACCCAAAGCCTCCTTTACATTCTGGAACATCATTCTGATAAGGGCAATAACCTCCAGAGGTTTGAGTACCTCCTCCTCCAGGCCCACAACATCCACTATCGATATGACCGTAGTAACCTTCTCCACCAGTCAAGTTTCCGCCAACTCCCCCTCTAATTTGAGTAGGAGAACCATTTCCAGCAGCACCACCGCCGCCTCCAGCAACCATGATACGAGCTTCTAACGTGTTATATTGATAACGAACATCCGTAGCTCCTCCTCCAGGTCCAATCGTAGGTTCTAGTCGAGAATGTCCTTTTCCTCCTCCATTAAAACCTCCGTTTAAAAGATAGTCTGGATAATCATATTTGTAGACTCCTCTTCCTCCAACACAAACATAAATTACTTCCCCTTGATTAAGTCGAATATCTCCTTTGGTATATCCTCCATATCCACCTGAAAGAACAATATTATTTTTACAATCATCATTGTTATGTTGAATGTAGTAACAACCAGTTTGTCCTCCTCCTTGAGCACCCCATAACTCAATTCGATAAGTTCCTGTTTGCGGAATCGTATAAGCACTACAATTAATGGAAGTAAAAGTTTTTGTAATCATTTGAATCCAATATGCATAATACGTGGTATTAGCAGTTAAAGAAGAATTAGATGCTAAAATTTTTCCATTTGTTTCAATCACTTTTGTTCCTCCACCATTCGTAGAAGTAAAATACCCTCCAAAAATATAACCGGTTCTAGAAGGAACTGTTATCTTAGAAATACTAGTAGTAGCATTGGAATCCGAATACCACCCTTTTGTATAGTACTCATAAATCTTAGTAGTTCCTGCAGAAGTAGCAGAACGATTATCAAGAGTAACCGTATAAATCAATTGTTGCCATTGAGCGGTAACTGT
Organism: uncultured Caryophanales bacterium; assembly: GCA_947306705.1. Classification (GTDB taxonomy): domain Bacteria; phylum Bacillota_I; class Bacilli_A; order RF39; family UBA660; genus UBA3789. Next base: position 21,174 of record CAMZHD010000017.1, on the reverse strand, counting down.
AATATCATCTTCTACAACAGAATCTGCAGTAATCACAGTATTTCCACTCTTCCATCCATTGAAAGCATATCCTGTTTCAGAAGGACTACATAAAGTTCCCCATTTTTGATTAAATTCTTTTGAAACAGAAGTAGGATTACAAGTACCATGTCCATTCATATTATACGTTAAAGTATACGTATTAATACTATAATTGGCAGTAAACTCTTTATCTCCCGTAGAACCATTTTCAACTTTAACAGTCTTTTGTTTCGTCGTTCCATTTGATCCTGTCCATCCAGTAAAGGTATATCCTTTTTTCGTTGGATTATTTAACGTAAATGTTGGAGTCTCTATTGTATAAGTTGCATTATTCGTTGCAGTTCCACCATCCAAGTTATACTTAATGTTATAAGTAATAACATTCCATTGAGCATAGACAGTAATATTTTTTGTAAGTTTCACAGTGGCACCATATTTCGTTCCACCTGTTTTTTGATCATACCATCCACCAAATGTATATCCAGTTCTTGTAAATCCATTTTCTCTTAAAGGACAATCTACTCGATTATTACAATAAGTCTTAGAAGTACTTCCTCCTGTATTTCCATTACCATTATACGTAATGACAGAAGCAAGTTCATAAGAGAATTCTTTTGTTTGATAGTTTCCTGCAGGATCTACAACCGTTACAAATACTTTATTCATAGATCCATCTAAGGAATCTTTTATTTTATCTAATACTTTGTCAGGATTATAAGCTTCATATCCTACAAAAGCAGTTCGGTTCTTTCCACAAGTATCTGTTCCAAAAGAAGTACACATCTTTAAATGTTCTTTTGCTTTTGCTTGATTAGAAGCAGATAATACATCTGTTACCTTTAAAGCTAGTTTTGGTTTTAATGCATTATATCCATCCGTAGAAGATATAACAGTAGAATCATTAAACTCTGGTTTTGTATTATCTAAAGTAAATGGTCCAAGATATACATAAGGATCGGTTCCTTCTTGAGCCCAATTATTATAATGAAGATCTTGTAGACGATCAACTCTTAAAATTAAATAATAATATCCTGTAAGGTCTTTTGGAGTTTCTATTTGTTGACTAAAAACTTCAATAGTTTCTCCCTCTAAAATCTTTTCTGTTTGAGGACCAGGTGTTGGTGGTTCAATTCTTAAAATACCCCAACTAGATACACTAGATCCTTCTTTAGTATCACTAAATGCATATTGAATAATTGGATCACTAATAATACCCGTATTACTAGAAACAATCACTTTCATCGATCTAGTCTTATACTTTAAGGCAGTTGGATCCGTGATATCAGTTCTAAAAGACATAATCGCAGTAGAATCAATTCCACAAGTATCAATATTTCCAATTCCATTCTTAGGATAACGATAAGAAATATCAACATTCCCTTTCGAATTGATTTTTCCGCATCCTATTGCTGCAGCATATCCATACTTATCACCCATTTTAACAACCCTAACAAACGTATCTTCTGTTTCACAAGTGATATTATCTTTATTAAAATCTTTCACAAGATTCTTATCTTTTAAATCTTTATAACTAATAATGGCACATCCAGATTCATTATGACCAAATAAATCTTCACTATAAGAATCTACATAAAGTTTTGCCCCATACTTTATACTATTTGCATAATTTTGATATTCTTTTTGTACATTACTTTGCCGAATATTTCGAATTAAAGGAATACTAATCGCCGTAATAATACTAAGGATTACCATGACTACTAGTAATTCTGTCAACGTAAAACCCTTTTTATTCATGAGAATCTACCTCCTGTAATGGATTATCTACTTGAACATCCCCATAATCATCAAACTTCATATCAATTTTTAAACTTCTTTCACAAAGTCCATTTAATATACAATAACTATCTAAATTCCAAGAGATTTGATTCACAACACTCTCTGCATTAGAACTAATAATAATCATATTAGGTTCTTCTTCAAAATCACTCTCAACATCATGAATCATCTGATTGATTGTATTGGTAGAAATCAAAAAATTATAATTGGTTTTTCCACTTTCATAACTTGTTTTAGAATCATAAGAAGCCACTTCTAATAAAGAGAAAACAGAATCCATTTTCAACAAAGAAGGGAATAGATATGGATTATCTGTTTTTTCCCATGTTTCTTTTAAAACATAGTACTCTTCATGATCCCCATAATACTCTTGATTATTATAAATAAATGATTCTAATCCATCAGCTTTCTTACCAGTATAAATATACTTTTCTCCATCCAATGTAATGGTATAAGTATATTGATAATTCTCATTTAATAAAGACTCTATCTGGAATCGATAAGGAGTTCCTTTTTCATATCCTTCCATACTTCGATAAGTCTTTCCCATATGAGCATAAAAATAAATAAACACAAAAAAAAGCGCGTAAAAACCAAAGAAAAGAATTGCTTTTCCTTTTGGAGTTTTTCTAAATTCAGAAAACTTTTGCCACGCTTTTTTCATTATTCAAATACCTGTCCGATTAATTTATCCTTTCCAATTCCATTAACATAACTAGAAGCATCCATTAACTTCTTTCCAAAAGGTTTAACTTTTGTTAATAAGACACATCCATCTCCTGTTTTAACAAGAATTCCTTCTTTTGTAACATCAACGATTTCTCCACATTTTCCTTTATAAGAAGAGTCAACGATTCTACCTTCATAAATCTTCATTTCTTCTCCAAAAAGAATCGCATTCGCACTAGGAACAGGAGACAATCCTCTAATTAGATTAAAGACTTCTCTACTACTCTTTTCAAAAGAAATATGTTCTTCTTCTCTTTTAATATTATAAGCAAAAGTAACATCTTCTTCCTGTTGAACAATTCTAGGATTCGTTCCTTCTATAATACTAGGAAGTGTTTCTAATAATAAATCTCTTCCCATAAGACTTAAACGATCATGAAGACTTTCTAAATTATCACTATCTAATATAGGCGTTTCTTTTTGAGAAATAATATCTCCATTATCCATCTTCACATCCATATACATAATCGTAATTCCAGTCTTATCATATCCATCAATAATTGCCTTATGAATAGGAGCTCCTCCCCTTAATTTTGGCAATAAAGAAGCATGTACATTAATACATCCTAATCTTGGACAATCCAATATTACTTTTGGAATAATTTGTCCATAAGCACAAGTTACAATCATATCAGGTTTTAAATCTAAAACCCATTGATAATCTTCTCTAATTTTAATAGGTTGAAAAACAGGAATATTATATTTTAAAGCCAATTCTTTAATAGGAGTAGCTTTTAATTCTTGATGTCTTCCTACCATCTTATCTGGTTGACTCACAACCCCCACTACATCATAATGATCAATCAGTCCTTGTAGTACATTTACCGCAAACTCTGGTGTTCCCATAAATACTATTTTCATTTTATTACCCCCTTAGGACCATAATAATACTAATCAATACCCCTATCGTAACAAAAAGTGAACCAATGAGTAGTAAATAAGAAACATTTCCATATACATTCAAAAACTCAAGACTTACTTCTTGTTCTTGCTTTTCATATTCTTCTTCTATTTTTTCTGGAGTTTCCTCTTTCTCCTGATAAGGATAAGGTAACCTCAATATTTCAAATTCTCCTGGTTTTAAAGATTCTTGATAATCAATATGATTATTCTTAGAACTTAATAATGCATCGATTAACTCATATAAATCTCTAGAATCATTTAAATAATAATTTAAACTCTTCACAGGAACTTGAAATTTATCTTTTTTAACACATAATAAACTAATTTCTTTTTCTTTTCGATGAATCAAATTCCATTCATCTTGTACTAAATCTAAAAGAATCTTCTGATCTTTTTCCTTTACCATATGAGTATTTAAAAACCTTTTCAAATGACTCATCACGATAAATTGACTATCTTTCAAATAGAAGTCTCTTCGAATCCTTCTTTTGAAATAATCACAGTTTAATATAAATTTATAAAAGAACATAGGAGCATATAAAGAGTAATAGCACCCCATTACCATATCTCCTGTATAATAGATTTTTGGATTTTTAAAGTTCTTTGTGAGAACTCCTGTAATATGATACTTCTCTAAAAGCTCTCTTGCTTTTACAAATCTGGAATAATAATTCTCATATTTTTCAGGAGTAAATCCTTCTTTTAAAATCGTATCTACATAACTAGATTGAAATCCATGGATATAATATCCATTCAAAACAGCATGATTATAAATATAGGTAATAATCTGATCTCTAGACTCTTTAGTTCTAGAATCTTTGAGTCCCATTTGATAACACAATAACTTACATAATACTTTATGAATACTTTCTCTTATGTCATCAAAACAATCAAACTTTTTATAAATCTTTCGCAATTGCCCCAAATATTCTTCTAATAAATAATCATTTTCAAATAATAATTTATACTTAAATAATGCTTCATAGAAAATGAATAGTGCTAGTTCTTTAGAGACATAAAAAGAATGATCAAAAAGATTCAAACTCTTTTTTCGAAAGTATCGATCATTATGTTCTATTTCCTCTATAAAAGAAGAAACATCTTTTCTTTGGATGATATCTTCTAACACTATATCACCTCCTTGAATCATATTTTATCTAGAAGTGAAAAAAGCAATTAAGTAATAGGAAACTCCAAATACAATAATTCCTCCTAGAATTAATAATAGAGTTCTAACAGCAGGATTATTCTTATCCCAATAACCATCTAAATTGGTAGAAGAGTCTTGCATTAGATTTTCATAATCCTCACGATTTCTCTTATTAAATTCTAATTCAACTAAATCTTTACCATCGTCATCATCATCATCATCTCTATCATAATAATCATCTGCAAAATCATCTTCGTCTGCATCATCTGGATCCTCTCCATCAGCAACTCGATGGAAATAATCATTATGAATATCTTCTTTAAAATTGTCATCATCTTCATTAGGATTAAACTTCATTTTTGACACCTCTATTCCATTATAAGAATACCATATATTACAATATTTGACTAGGATTAAAATCAATATCAATTCCAACCTTTACATTTGATTGATAATGATTTAATACCTTAGAAAGAAGTGGATATAAAGACCCATCTTGCTTATATTTTATGATAATGTGATAGCTATAAACATTATTTACTTTGAATACCCCTGCCGTACTAGGTCCTAGTAAAATCATTTGAGGTAAGTTTTTCTCTAAACTATTTTTTATTTTTAACGCTTCTTGAAAGGTATAAGAAGCATCTTTTCCCTTTACTTTAATATCACATAAATAAAAGTATGGAGGATATTTCAATCTTCTTCGAATATCCATTTCTTTTTGATAGAAAGATGGATAGTCATGATGCTTGGTAAGAGAAATTGCATAATGATCCGGATTAAAGGTTTGAATAATCACTCTTCCTTCTTTTTCACTTCTTCCACTTCTACCAGCTACTTGATCAAGAAGAGAAAATGTCTTTTCACTACTACGAAAATCCGGAATATTAAGAGAAGTATCTGCATTAAGTACTCCTACTAACGTAACATTCGCAAAATCTAATCCTTTCGCAACCATTTGAGTTCCAAGAAGAATATCATATTTTCCCTCTTTAAAAGATTGAATAATTTCTTCATGCATCCCCTTACGGCTCGTTGTATCATAATCCATTCGAAGAACTCTAGCGGAAGGAAAATATTTTTGTAATTCCTCTTCTATTTTTTGAGTACCTACTCCTAAATTACTAAGAGATTTTTCCTTACATTTAGGACACTCTGTATAAACCTTTTCTCCATAACCACAATAATGACATCGAAGAGTATTACTACTCTTATGATAAGTTAAGGAAATATCACAATTTGGACATTTAAAAGTAAATCCACAGTTTTTACAAGTAACAAAAGAAGAATATCCTCTTCTATTCAGTAATAGGATTACTTGTTCTTTCTTATCCAAACGATCTTGAATCAAATCCATTAAAGGTTTTGAAAAATGACCACGTACATGTTTCATTTCTTGATTCATATCAACAATATCAACTACTGGTAAAGATTTTCCATTAATTCGATGAGGAAGTTCTAATAAGGATACAACTCCTTTAGAAGCACGTGCCATAATTTCTAAAGAAGGAGTCGCACTTCCAAATACAACCGAGCAATGATGCTTTTCCCCTCTCATCTTTGCAATCTCTCTCGCATCATAATGAGGAAGAGAATCACTTTGTTTATAAGAATCACTATGTTCTTCATCTACAATAATGACTCCTAAGTTAGAGAAAGGTGCGAAAACAGCACTTCTTGCCCCAATAACAATAGAGACTTCTCCCCTAACAATTCTTCTCCATTCATCATATTTTTCTCCATCATTTAACCCAGAATGAATAGCCGCTATCTTATCCCCAAATCTCTCTTGAAATCTTTGAATCATTTGAGGAGTTAAACTAATCTCAGGAACTAACACAATACTACTCTTACCCTGTTTTAAATAATAATCAATGATTTCCATATATACTTCAGTCTTACCACTTCCAGTAACTCCATATAATAAATAATTTTGGGGAGTTGAAGTGATTACTTTTTTCACAACTGTCTTTTGATCATCCGTAAGAGTTTTGATAGAAGCCTCTCTCTTCTGATACGTCATTCTATATTTTTCTTTTTTCTCCTCTAATAATATTCCTTTTCCAACGAGTGTTTTTAAACTACTAGGAGAAAAACCTTCTAACTCTTTTTTAGAAGCAGAAACTTTTTCTTTTAAATAATCTAGTATTTCTTGTTGTTTTGAAGGATAAGAATCTTCCAAAGGAACATTGGATAATCGATAAATCGTTTCATAACGAATAGAAACAGAACTACCCGCTTTTGCTTTTAAAGCTTTTGGAAGCATTACTTGGTAACAACTAATTAAAGGAGCTAACGTTTTTTCTTTCATTTCTTTTCCTAATGCTAATAACTCATCTGTTAATACAACTTCCTGATCAACAACGGAAAGAACCTCTCTTAACTCTTTATCTGTTTCTTTTGTATTTTTAATTTCTAAGACAAAACCCTCTATCGTTTGTCTTCCAAATGGAACCAATACTCTGACTCCAATTTTAAGATCTTTTTCCAGTTCTTTTGGAACTTTATATTCAAAAATACGATCTACATTTTTATGAGATATTTCCACTAAAACACCTGCGATCAAAGTATCACCTCCATTAAAATTATTATATCAAAAAAAAGAAAATATATTTCTATATTTTCTCATCATCAAATAATTCAACTTTATCCTTTACCAAGATACTTTTTAACATAACTGGTTTAGAATCTTCTTCCTCTTCCTTCTTACTCTTTTTATCAGGATTCAAATCACGAATACTTAAAGTTTGTGTAATTGTGTTTTCAATTTCTTCTCTTTCGATTCTCTTCTTCTTTATATCCGTAAGAATTCCTAATACAAAGAATACAACCGCAAGTACTAATAAAATAATAACTATTATGTTCATAAGACACCTCTTTTAGAATAAGCGTAAGATATCATTAATCGTTATAAATACCATTAAAAGCATTAATAAGATTAAGAATACAGTATGAATCTTATTTTCAATTTCAGGATTGACTGGAGAACCTTTAATAAGTTCAATCACAATAAATAAGATATGTCCTCCATCAAAAGCAGGGATTGGTAACAAGTTAATAAATCCAACATTAATACTCAAGAAAGCCATTAATAATAATAGACTAGCAGCACCTGCACTTCTTTGTTGTCCAACAATAGAATAAATACCAACAGGACCAGCTAACTGATTCATACGAACTCTACCAGTAAATAAGTATCCTACTGTGATAAACATTTGTCTAAACATAAATCCAGTCTTTTTCACAGTAAAGATAATAGAAGCACCAAAACCTCTAGTTTTCTTTTGCTTAATCGTAATTCCATATCGATAGTATTCTTGTCCATCTTCTTTTACTTTCTTAGGTTTAATATGATAAGTCTCTCTAGTACTATTTGCTTTTAAAACGACTACTTCATTTTTCTTTTCGGGATTTGCTACGGCAAAGAATAAAGAAATATCATCACTCGTACGAATCTTATGATGGTTAATTTCTAAAACAGTATCTCCCTTTTCAATACCAGCTTCATAAGCAGCAGAGCCTTTATCAACACCTGTAATAACAGGAGATAAAGTATTTCCACCCCAAATAAAAGAAGTGAAAAGAATTAGAATGACCGCAAGAATAAAATTATTCATTGGTCCAAAAACCATAATTAAAAATCTTTGCCATGGTTTTTTAGATTGTAATCGACGATTCTTAGGAACTTTCTTAATATCATCATCATCTAAGTCTTCTCCTGCTAATTGGCAGAATCCCCCAATTGGAATAGCTCTTAAATTATACTCGGTTTCTTTTCCTTTAAATCCCCATATTTTAGGACCCATACCAATCGCAAATTCATATACATAAACACCTGTAATCTTAGCCCATATGAAATGTCCAAATTCATGAACAAATACAATAACACCAAGAATTACAATAAATAATAACAAGTTAATAATAAAATTCAAGTAAATCCCTCCTATATTATTCCAAGCATTAGTATAAACGCTAAAGTAACAAATATCAAGCTATCAAAACGATCTAATATACCACCATGTCCAGGAATTAATTCAGAGAAATCCTTAACATCATAATATCGTTTAATAGAAGAAAAAACCAAATCTCCTAATTGCCCAACTAAACATAATACTAAAGTAACTAAGATTAATAACCAAATCGATAAATGGGGATTAATAACAGTATGATAAAAAGCAACTGCTGTAAAAGTTCCCATCAATACTCCCCCAACTAATCCTTCAATTGTCTTCTTAGGACTAATCTTAGGACACAATGGATGTTTTCCAATTAACATACCAGTAAACAATGCAAATGTATCCGTAATCGTAGTAATAATTAATAAATATAAAATATAAGTAATATCAAAATTACGCGCAATGATAATCAAATTAAAACTAAATCCAATAAATAAAGTAGATCCAATTAAGAATAATGAATCATTTAAATTATACTTTTTACTATCATTAATAAATACCATTGGACATAAGAATAAAAAGATAATAAATGCCATTACACGATAATCAAAAGTATAATGAAAATCAATTGATCCTGTATTATACATACAGAAATATACCGTTAATACATAAGCAAATATTTTAAGTAATAAAGGAAATTCCTTTTTACTTTCCCTTACCTTTAATAATTCTCGTAATCCTAACACACTAATAATTGACATTAGAATAGTAAAAGGTAAATCTCCCATTATTAAAAATGGTAAGAATATCGCAACTACGATAATAGAACTGATTATTCTGGTTTTCATTTGACTCCTCCAAATCTTCTATTTCTTTTATTGTATTCAGCAATTGCCTTATCAAATTCCTCACAATTAAAATCAGGGAAATAAACACTTGGGAAATAAAACTCAGCATAACTTGCTTGATACATCATAAAATTACTAAGTCTTAACTCCCCACTCGTTCGAATCACATAATCTAATGGCGGTAAATCTTGATATAAATGACTTTGAATAAAATCTTCTGTAATATCCTCTAAGGAAATACTTCCTTTTTGAACCATTTCACATATTTTCTTTGTAGTATCTACTATTTCTGCATGAGAACCATAGTTTAAACAAATATTTAAAGTAAGATTTTTATATTGACTTGTCTCTTCAACAATTTGATCCATCACTTTCAGTACCCCTTCTGGTAATGGTTCTCTTCTTCCAGAAAACAAAACTCTTACTTTCTTTTCCTTTATAAAATCAAATTCCTTTTTAAAAGCAGTAATAAATAAATTCATTAAAAAATCTACTTCTGAAGAATCTCTTTTAAAATTTTCAGTGGAAAAAGCATATAAAGAGCAGTATTTAACTCCCATATCAGCCATATGAATACATAAATCTTTTAAAGTCCCTACTGCTTTTTTATGTCCCATGGTACGAACAAGACCTCTCTCTTGTGCCCATCTACCATTTCCATCCATGATAATTCCTATATGATTTGGGATAATTAAGTTTTTATCCATAATATCTACCTCTAACTTAATATGATACTACAAATGCACTCTATTTTAAAGTTCAACTTTCTTTTCTTTTGTAGAATAAACAATTAAAACACCAATAATTCCAACAAAAACACCGATAATAATATAAAGAATAGAATGACCTTTCGTTGTATCAGGAACATTATCAATAACAGTAGGAGGATCTGCAGTTACATGATTTACAAATTGAGTTCTATCTAATTTATAAGAAGATACAACTTTGTTCTTAGCTAAAACATACCGACTAGTGATTGTAATTTTAATTGGTTCATCATCGATAAACATTTCGGAATCAGAACCTGCTTTAGAATCCGCTTTCACTTGACTTGCATAATAAATCTTTGTACCAACATCAGTAAGGTTAATAGGAATAGAAAATTCAGCAGGATTTCCACCATCCATCATAATTTTTCCCGCACTGGATTCTCCATCTGCAGTTTCTCCTTCTAGAGAATAAATACAAGCATAAGAATATTTTTTTTCTGTCGTTTGAGCAAGATCTTCAATTTTAACTGGAATTTTTACTTCCACACTACTATCTTTAGAAAATGAAGCTTTGTAAATAATAATCTTATGAGTAGTATGATTATTATATAAGAAATAAGTAGTTCCATCCGTATCAACTGAAACACCTTCAAGTTCTACGGTGTCATTTCCAATTCTTGGAATATACAAAGTATTTAAATATTTACCAGTAGAATCAAATACAAAAATTACACCCGTAAAAACTTCAAATTTTCTTGTATATGATGCATTCAAATTCTCATAACAACTGTAATAAAGATATCCACCATGATATTCAAAACTCTGCTTAACTTGATCAATTTTAATATCAAACTTACTAACAAGTTTTAAATCTTTATCAAGGATATATCCAACATCCCCTGAAGCAATCATATATTGCTTCTTAGAAGGATTATAGGTAACAGCATGTCCACTTGTTACAATATCTGTACTAATGTCAACATCTTTCTTATGTTCTAATGTATCTGCATCAAAAATAACAAATGTAAACTTTCCACTACCGGATTTTACAATAATGATTTCTTTAGTATCACTGTTATAACAAACATCATTTCCATGTCCAACATTATGAGTAATAGTCTTAACAAGTTCTAATGTATTCTTGTCATACACTAAAATAGCATTATTCGTAGATCCTTCGTTTGAACTAGGATTCTGAGTAATAACAATATACTTATCAGTAACATCCATTCCCTGAGCTCCACTCATTCCTTCTGAAATAGAAATCTCCTTTAATTTTTCTACTGTAAGAGCAGTAGATTCTTCCTTTGTAACATTTTGCAAATGATTACTTTCAATCTCATCTGCAAAAGCCATCATAGGAAATAAAAATACAATCAATAATAATAAATACTTTTTCATCTTATTCACCTCTATAATATATTTTATCACAAAAAAAGAGACTATAGATATATGAACTATAGTCTTCTTATTTTTTTACGTAAAAAGAACACATATGTGTTCTAAAATTTATCAATATCGATTTTTACATATTTGTTATCATGTAAAGCACTACTTGCTTGTACTAAAGTACGAATAGCATTAGCAGTACGTCCTTCTTTACCAATAACTCTTCCGATATCTTCCTCTTCAACCATAACTTGAATAAGGATTACTTTTTCATCTTCTGTTGGAAACTCTTTAACACTAACAGCATCAGCATTTACGACTAATGATTTAACGATTTCTTCTGTTAATTCTACTAAATTCATAACTACTTATCCTTCTTTGAATCAGTGAATTCTTTCATGATTCCTTCTTTACTAAATAAGTTTCTAACAGTATCTGTTGGAACAGCTCCATTATTTAACCATTTTAGAGCAAGTTCTTTATTTATTCTAACTTCGCATTCTCCAACTGGTGAATAGGTTCCGATTAGTTCTAGATATTCACCATCACGAGGACGACGCGAATCAGTAGCAACTATTCTATAAGTAGGTCTCTTCTTAGCACCCATTCTTGTTAATCTTAATTTTACAGCCATTTCTTTCCCTCCATTTCTAAATAACAATGATATTATATAAAGAATCGAAAGAGATGTCAACACTTTTTTGTTAACAAAGAAAAAAGTTCCCATTTGAGAACTTTTAATAATATTCTGCAGGTTTAATTAAATAGCAACCATTTTCTTTTATAACGGCATTGGAATCTTCACATTTTATCTTAGGAACAATAGGATAACAAGCAGATCCATAAAGCGTTTTATGAATATGAAACATATAATAAGTATCAAACACTATTTTATATCCTTCTGGGCAACCAAAGTTTACGCCATCTCTCTTTTCTACCCAACATTTATTATCCTTCCAATATCCCTTTTCTTTAGAACATTCTGATGAATTATCAATTTTCAAATCACCATAGTAACATTGTCCATTTTCGGCATATCCTTCTGCTACAACTTTTTCTCCTCTAACTTCAACTTCTCTAGCATTACACTTATCGAATGACTTTACTTTTTTACTATCGTCCAAGTCATAACAAAGCTTATTTTCAGCAGGGGGTATTGCTTCATACGTACCTTCAGGACATTCATCAGAAGGATAAGATGCAACTGGCTTATAACACTCTTTTTCTTTTAATGTATAGCCTTCAGGGCAATGATAAGATTTTATCTTTTCCCATATAGCGCGAACAGTTCTATCTTTACACTCCAAAATAGATTTATCTATTAAAACAGTTCCATCATCTTTTTCCCAATATTTAAATGTATATCCTTCTTGAGTAGGTTCCTTTGGTAAAGATATTTTCTCTCCACAAGTGTATTCAATAGATGCAACATTACTCCCTCCGTTACTATCAAAAGTAATCGTTACTTTTTTAACTTCTTCAGGTTTATTATCTTCCTCTTTTTTCTCCTTTTCTTCTTCCTTTCCTTCTTCTTTTTCTTCTATCTTTTCTTCCTTCTTTTCCTCTTTTTCAACCGTTTTATCTCCACTACTATTCTTGTTTGAAATACTTTGTCCGATTTTAAAACCAATTAGAATTAAACATATAACACCTAAAATAGCACACAAAGTAATCAAAACAACTTTCTTATTCATAATAATCTCCCTTCTATTATTCTTCTTTAGTATAGCATGAACCTGTAAAATAAAAAAATAGTTTCTAAAAAATATTAGGATTTTTATCATAATATTGATATAATGGAATAGTAGGAGGGATAAGATATGGCTTCAGCAATCATCCATTTAGCGGTCGCTAAAAAAGTAAAAGAAAAATTTCTAGTAGAAAATGAAAAAGATTATTTTTTAGGGGCCATTGCTCCTGATATCGCAAAACAAATTGGAAGAAGCAAGGATGAATCTCATTTCTTAATTAATACAAGAGAAGATGTTCCTAATATAGAAATCTTTATTAAGAGATATCCATATTTTAAATATAATTCTTTTGATTTAGGATACTTTACTCATCTTTATACAGATAAATTATGGTTTGAAAACTTTATGCCTACTTTATCTGTTAATAATTCTATTAAATTATTAGATGGTACCATTATTCAAGCATCTGAAGAAGAAATGCGTAATATGATTTATTCAGACTATACAAATCTTAATATTGGGATTATAGAGAAATATGACTTAGATTTATCCCTATTCTATGAAGAATTTGTAGTACCAAAAACAAGTATAAAAGAAATCCCCGTAGAAAACTTAGATATTTTAATTAATAAGATGGGTATTTTAATAGAAAATTCAAAACAAGAAAAAACTTATACATTAGATCTAACATCGATAGAAAACTTTATCAATGATACAGCTGATAGAATTCTTGAATTATTAAAAAGATACTAGAAACTAGTATCTTTTTTAATTTAATAAATCTGTAAAATATTGATTGAATTCATCTTTTATAAACTCAATCTTTTGATTCACTACTTCTAAGTTTTGTAAATAAACTTGATAAAGAGGAATACTATTCAATTCATCTTGATAAGTTCGATATCCCTCTTCATTCGCATTCCCACGAATGATTTTTTTTTGGCATTCTTTTACCTTTTCAATGAGTTCCATTATTTCAGGATTCTTTCTCATTTGTTCTCTACAAGAAAGACATTTTTGATATTCTTTGGAATCTTTCACAACTTGAATTAACTCTTCTAAACTCTTATCGAACTCTTCCATCTAGGCTCCATGTTTTAGCAGATTCAATTTCTACCTCTACGATTTCTCCTGGTTCTAATTCTCTAGGAGAAGTAAAATTAATCAGTTTATTGGTTTCACTATATCCATAGTACATATCTTTCTTTTCAGAAACTCCCTCTACCATTACTCTTAATACTTGTCCTTCCAATTTCTTATTATTTTCTAAGAAATATTCATTGACGACTTCATTTAATCGGTAAAGTCTATCTTCCTTTTCTTGTTGGGAAGTATTGTCTTCTAACTTACAAGCAGGCGTTCCTTCACGAGTAGAAAAAATAAACGTAAAAGCATTATCATACTTACATTCTTTTACTAAACTCATTGTCTCTTGAAAGTCTTCCTCTGTCTCTCCTGGGAATCCTACAATAATATCCGTAGAAATACAAACCCCTGGTACAGTATCTTTAATCTTATGGAATAATTCCAAATAACTTTCTCTTGTATAACGTCTTCCCATTAATTTTAAAATTCTACTAGAACCACTTTGAACAGGTAAATGAACACTTGGCATAATATTTGGATACTTTGCGATTACTTCTATCATATGATCATTAAAGTCCCAAGGATGAGATGTCATAAAACGAATTCTTGGAATATTCTTTAAAGCAATCTCTTCTAATAAATCTCCTAAAGAATAATTCTCATATAAATCTTTTCCATAAGCATTTACATTTTGTCCAAGAAGAGTAACTTCTTTATATCCATCTTTAATCAATTCATCGATTTCTTTTAAGATATCTTCTTTCTTTCTACTTCTTTCTCTTCCTCTTGTATAAGGAACAATACAGTATGTACAGAATTTATCACATCCATAAATAATATTAACATAAGCTTTATAAGAATTTGCCCTTACAACAGGTAATCCTTCATACAAATCCCCTTCTCTAGAATAAACTTCAATTTGTTGAGAATTTGTTTCAATTGCTTTATCAATAACAGTAGGTAATTCATTCATATTATGAGTTCCTACTACAAAGTTAACAAATGGATAATCTCTAATAATAGCTTCTACAACACTTGATTCTTGTGCCATACAACCACATAAACCAATGATTAAATTCTTATTCTCATTCTTTAAATGTTTTAGTCTGCCAAGCATACCAAAAGCCTTATTATGAGCATTTTCTCGTATACTACAAGTATTTAATAATACAAGATCTGCTTTTGTATAGTCTTCTTCTTTTTGAAACCCTAAAAACACAAGAATCGCTTCAATGACTTCACTATCATGTTCATTCATTTGACATCCATAAGTCTTAATATGAAAACTCTTTCCCGTATATTTATCTTTTAAGGAAGGATCAAAATCAAAATCAATTCGATTATACTCTCTATGATCTCTCGTTCTAGCTTCTTTATAATCTGGTAAATGCATAAATCCACTTCCCTTTCATTCCTCTATATAATAACGTAAAAAAAAGAATAAAACAAGTTAGTCGATTATTCTTTTTATATATTTTTTAACGGTTTCTTTTCCATCACTTTCATCTTCAAAGATATCAGGTAAATATTCAATTCCTTCAAAGTGATCAATCATTTTTTGACGTTTTTTCTTATGAGGAAACATTAGTAATGCCAAAAGATCTTCTGTGATAAATCTGGAAAACTCCGTTTGATTTTTCGTCAATAATTGAAAGTAAGATGATTCATCTTCTGGTTCATAACTTCCCGGATCTACAAAATTAAAATTCCCATCATAACAGAAATTCCCAAGATGAAAATCACAAACAGAAATATGATGATCGGATAGGATAGACAATTCTCTATAAACATCTTTTACTAGGCCAGTAAATATCCTCATAGGAAGAGAATAAATTTCTTGAAGACAATGAGCTAATACATAATAGGTATAGTAACCATTAAAAGATTTCATTTGATTTAAAATCATACCTTGAGGCATTTGTACCAAAGAAGTAAGATCTCTTAATTCCATTAGTCTTTTACAAGTTTTCTCATCTAATCGAACTTTTCTGCAATTAGGATGATATACCTTTAAAGCATATGCACCATATTTGTAAACAATTCCCTCTTCTCCTTCATCTAGATACATATCAATTAAGTCTTCTGAAGAAAGAGTTAATTTTCTAGTTTGTTCATCATCCTTTAAATATAGAATCATACTAACACCCCAATAAGCAGGACATATTATATCATTTTAAAGGGAAAAAGTCAAAAAAATAGAGTCGAAAGACTCTATTCCATAACCATATGATTTCGAATGATAGATTCTAATACCACAGAACGATTATTCAAAATATCCCTCTTAATAGCTTCCATATTAACAGTAATATGATCCATTAAATCTTGCATACTAGACTCTAATTCTTTCTTTTCAAGATTTTCTACAATAATCTCTAAATTCTCTAATTTTGTATATCTTCCATATTCTTTATCTTTAATACTAACATCAAATAAAGTTTTAAAAGAGAACACATTAATATCATTAAATCTTTTATCTTCTAATAATTTAAAAGCAGTACATAAATAATGATTCGAAAGCGCTATATCCATAGCAGTTTCTCCTCTTTTATTTTTTATATTTGGACTATAATTCTTTTTCTTAGTTAATTGATCCATAACTTTAACAGCCATTACAGAATTATCATGTGCTAATATATGTCCAAATGTATTACCTTCTTGATTTTGATGATTTACATCCCAATTACGTTTCTTCATTAACTCAATAACATAAGTATATTGATTTGCCTTTAGCATTCTAGTAATGGTATCATTTCCTACACCATCTACTGTATTTACATTCACTATATTATTATTCAATAAGTCAAACGCAACTTCATAAGCTCCTTGCTTCATTAAACTAAAAATAAACGAGGGCTCATCCTTACAGGATTGAATAACTCCTAAATCTTGACTTGTCATATCAAACACCTTCTTTTGCCCGTGACAGTTTTCTATTCTATCGCAACAACAAATTAGTGTCAAACGACAATCAATTATCGTCATAAAAAATTCTTATCATTCGCATTTTATTGAAAAATAAAGGTATAAAAAGAAATGCAAGAGGTTTTTCGCCTTTTTTTTAGGCACTTGATAAAGAACTTATATGGGATTTGACATAAAAAAAACTATCAACTAAGTTGATAGTCTTTTTTATTAATTCAATTTATTTCCACATTTAGAGCAGAAGTTTGCTCCATTTGATGGAGTTCCGCAGTTAGGGCAGAAACTTGCTCCTTCTCCTGCAGCTGGTGCAGCAGCTGGTTGTGCAGCTCCTCCATTTGTTTGTGCAGCTGTAAATCCTGGATTTTGGAATGCTCCTTGAGCAGTTCCTCCAATCATACCACCACTAGCCATGTTCATCATTCCGATACCCATCATTCCAGTAGCAGCTCCATTTGGATTATTTGCAGCTCCCTTAAGAGCTTCTCCGTAGTCTCCAACAAGAGAACCTTGTTGCATGAAACTGTTTGAAGAAAGTTCGTATTTATCAATTTTCTTATTAGATTCATCATCTAATGTTACAGATTCAACAACGAAACCAACTAGGCTGATTCCACGATCACGAATTGGTTGATCGAATACTTTTTCATCCATTGTCTTTTTGATTTCATCAGTAGCACTTGGTAATTCCAATACTGGAACTTTGTGATTACTATTTCCTAATTCATTTAAGACATTTTGGAAAGCTCCGATAACTTCAGATCTCATTTGTTCTGTAATATCTTCTTTTCTATATTCAGTAGCAGTACCAGCAATTCTACTCATAAATAAGCAAGGATCACTAATCATAAATGTATATTTACCAAAACATTTAACTTCTACTCTTAATGGACTCATAGTTCCAGTCATTTGATTTGGAATTGGATGAGACCAATCTTGGAATGGAATTGGTGCTGGAGTACCAAATTTATTATCCATAATTTCCTTAGCATTAATATAGAATACTGCTTGTTCTTTACTAACGCCACCATTATATGTGAAACGAGTCCACATTTCTTTAAATACGTCACCAAATTGTCCAGCAAAGAAAGATGGTGATGATGATTGATCAAATGTATAGATTCCATCTTCAGCAGTTGCATCTAATACTTTACCATTTTCAAATATAATAGCTATTTGTCCTGGTGCAACTTGAATCGCACTATCCTTTGAAATAATACCATTTGGAGTAGATACTCTCTTCATTAAAATATCATTTCCTAAGTCTTCGCAACGAATATACTCTTTCCATTGATCATGTAGAGTACTACTAGCAGCCTCTACAGCAGCTTTAATTAAACCCATATAAACAACTCCTATCTAATTTAATTAATTCAATTATACAATATTTTATTATTTTTGAAAAGCACTATTTTGCTTTTGATAATACCCTATCTACTAATTCATCTTTTTCTGTGGTAATAGAAATAGAATTACTATCTAATTTACTTTCAATATTATCAGAATACTTCACTACATTATATTTTTTTAATCGATTAACAAGTAAGAAAACAATAATAAAAGATAAAGCAGTCGCAAGAATAATAATCTCAGTCCAAGGAATATCTTTAACAACATTTCCCCTATCATCAATTACATAACTCTTCTCATGGTCAATCTCATAAAAACCTTTTAAAATCTTAACAAAATTATCAGTCGCCAAGAAATAATTTCCAGCTTTAATACCTTTATAAACATATTCAAGGGTTTGTCTAGTTCTAGCATCTGTATAGATTTTCCTAATTTCACTTTCAGGTAATCCATTAACTCCCATATAGATTTGAGGATCAATTCCCCCTAAATAAATAGTAAAGATTACTCCCTCATCTTTAAAGGAATTATAATCATAGAAATTATTTGTATAATCTCCAATAATAAATCCATTCATATCTTTAGTAGTAACAATGGCTACATCATACTGACTAATTCCCATAAAATCATACATTTTTTGATAGATATCTGCTTCCTCTTGATCGGTAAATAAATCCGCAAAATCATACAGTTTTTCACTACTATCAACAGCAGGAGTCTTTAAAATGTCCATCTTATTAACATCCGTTACTTGTACATCACTTGGTACTAAATAATTCTCTTCTGTTCTAGGGAACGTATTTGTACTAGCAAAAGCAATAGGAACAAACAAGAAATATGAAAGTACTATTATTAATAAACTCTTCTTCATACAATCCTCCTACAAATAATAAGCAATTAAAAATGCTATTAAAAAGATAAGTCCAAACATTGCTAAACTAAAGAGAATAATCTCCGTCATTCCAAATACTAATTCAGAAGAAACAACTCCACTCTCTCCATTCATCAAATAAACATACTCTTTATCTTTATAACGAATCAATAACAAATAAACAGGAACTAAAACTTCTTTTGAATTTGAAAAATTAACAGAAGCCTCATTCGCATTTAATTTCTTAAGAGCATGTTGAATATTAGACTTTGCAATATTTAAAGAATGTTTCATAATACGATTACGACCTGATTCAGCAACTTCTTTAATATCCTTATCTGCTACTAAAACAGAACTATCTTCTAATAAAGAAGGTTCAAAATCTAAAATAGAATCAAATTGATAATCACAAACTGTATGAAACAATTTATCTTGTATTTTAGAAGTTAAATTCAAAATAATATTTCGAAAATTCAATCGTACTTTTTGAAGAACACTATATTTCTTTGTTTCTACAAATTGTACTTTTTCTTTCATAATATTAGTCTTATCCCCAGCCAAAAAATCAATGTTTCCTTCTACTGTAGCATCTACTACAAATACAGGTAAATAAACTTTATGAATAGATTCAATAGTTGCTTTTGATTTAAAAACAAAGGGAACTAATGGATGAAATAAAACCTTACTACGATAATCATTTTTAGCATCCTCTAAAGACTTTTTAAAAGGAACAATAAATGGTTTCTTCTCAAATACATCATTCACACTTTCAATATTGGCACTATTGCATACACAACAATGTTCTACTACTTTAGAACCCAAAGAAAGGAAATTAGCATTACAATCTCGACAATGAAACTTTCGAGAAGCAATTCCATAACTATTATGTTCATCCTCTTGATACATACGATCACATCCTATCATCATTATAGCAAATCACTTAATATCTCACAATATCATTACAAACAAAAACTCTTCCAACAATCTCCATAACAGCACTGCCACAATAACTGCATTGTTTTTCCCCTAATGTCTTTATAGGGCTTCCACAATTTGGACAATGAATTCCTAATACATTTTCCTCTGGAGATATTTTTTCTTCATCTATAATATAGATAAACTCTACTCTTGCGCGATCTTGAGTTTTAACACTTTTCCCATCTTCTACAAGATAATATTCAAAAGCAGAAGAAAAAGTAATAGTCGCAACTTCTCCATTTTTATGGTAATTTGAAAGAACTGTATTATGAAATTTAAATTGTTGAAAAGAAACATCTTTTCCTTGATAATCTTCCATTATTTTTAAAACAGAACTTTTCATCTTCCCCGTTAAGCTAGAAGCATCTTTCAATTCAATAGAATGAAAACAATCAAGAATTTCTTTTTCTGCTTTTCTTTTTAGTTCACTAATATGAATATCTGGAAAATCTGTTTTTACTTGTTTCAAATAGATACTATCCATACTCGATAAAGATTTCGGTACTTCTTGATCTTCTAATCTAGCTTCATCAATGACTTCTTTCAAATTTCCAAAACCAAACTGTCCTAAAAACCTTTTTATCTTTGTTTTTAAGAAGAAATATCCAAAGATAGAAAAGGATATTAATAGAACAACTGCTATTAAAAGAATCATAGTATCACATCCTAGTACTATTCTATCATAAAAATTATTGTTTGATTGATTTTTAATTGTTTTATTACACTATTTGTCATAAAATAATAATAGGTGATACTATGAAAAATCGAAAAGGGTTTACTCTAATAGAATTATTAGGAGCGATTACGATTCTAGGTATTCTTTCTGTTGTGACAAT
>CAMZHD010000016.1 GCA_947306705.1 uncultured Caryophanales bacterium | reverse complement strand
TCTTTATATGATGAAAGAGAAGCTGATAAGAAAGATTCTTTCTGTTATGAAGGTGGACTTGTTGAATATGTTCAAATGCTTAATAAAAATAAAGGTCCAATTCATGAAACAATCGTTGATGTATCTGGAAAAGAACAAGATATTAGTGTTGAAGTAGCTCTTCAATATAATGAAAGTTATAATGAAAGTATTTATTCCTTTGTTAATAATATTACAACTCCAGAAGGTGGTACTCATGAAGATGGAGTTAGACGTGCATTAACAAGAATTCTTAATAAATATGCTACTACTAATAATTTTCTAAAAGAAAAAGATGATCCTTTAACAGGTGAAGATGTTCGTGAAGGAGTAACAATGATTATTTCTGTTAAACATCCAAATCCACAATTTGAAGGACAAACTAAAACAAAATTAGGAAATAGTGAAGTTCGTGGAATTGCTGATAAGATTTTTTCTGAATCTTTTGAAAGATTTTTATTAGAAAATCCTGATCAAGCAAGAATAATTGTTGATAAAGCTATGACTGCAAGTAGGGCAAGAGTTGCTGCTAAAAAAGCACGTGAACTTACTCGTAGAAAAGGAGATTTAGATATTACCAATTTCTACGGAAAATTATCTGATTGTAAGAGTAAAGATGCAACTGTATCTGAGATATTCTTAGTCGAGGGAGATTCTGCAGGAGGATCTGCTATTAAAGGTAGAGATTCTATGACACAGGCAATTCTTCCATTGCGTGGTAAAATTTTGAATGTTGAAAAAGCTAGATTAGATCGTGCTTTAGGAAATGAAGAAATTCGTACGATTATTACTGCATTTGGTACTGGAATAGGGGAAGAATTTGATTTATCAAAACTTCGTTATCATAAAATCATAATTATGACCGATGCTGATGTTGATGGTAGTCATATTCGTGTATTATTATTAACATTATTCTATCGTTTCTTCCGTCCTATTGTTGAGGCAGGGCATGTATATGCTGCACAACCTCCATTATTCTGTATTAAACATGGTAAAACTATTAAATATGTTTTAAATGAAGAAGAAAGAGATGAATATTTAGCTAATTTATCTCCTAATACAAAGTATGAAATTACTCGTATGAAAGGTTTAGGAGAGATGGATGCTGAAGAGTTAAATGAAACAACAATGGATATTAAATCGCGTGTTTTAAGACAAATTACTGTGGAAGATGCTATTGCTGCAGATGAAGTTTTCTCTAAATTGATGGGTGAGGAAGTAGAACCTCGTCGTGAATTTATTGAAACCAATGCAACATATGTTGAGAATTTGGATATTTAGGAGGGTTTTGAATGGATCGATTAGAAAAAAATAATATTGTTAAAGAAGTACAAGACTCATTTCTTGAATATTCTATGAGTGTTATTGTAGCTCGTGCATTACCTGATTTAAGAGATGGTTTAAAACCTGTTCACAGACGTATTTTATATTCAATGTTTGAATCTGGATACACTCCTGATAAACCTCATAAAAAGAGTGCAAGAATCGTTGGAGACGTTATGGGAAAATATCACCCACATGGTGATTCTTCTATCTACGAAGCAATGGTTCGTATGGCTCAAGATTTTAGTTATCGTTACATGTTAGTTGATGGTCATGGTAACTTTGGTAATATTGAAGGTTATGGCGCAGCTGCTATGCGTTATACAGAGTCTAGGTTATCTAAAATCTCTTTGGAATTACTTAGAAATATTAATAAAGATACTGTTAATTTTGTACCAAATTTTGATGAAAGTGAAAGAGAACCTGAAGTTTTACCTTCAAGATTTCCTAATATATTAGTTAATGGTACAACTGGTATTGCTGTTGGTATGGCAACTAATATTCCACCTCATAACTTAGGAGAAGTAATTGATGGATGTGTTGCGTATATTGATAATCCTGAAATTGAATTAGATGAATTAATGCAATATATTAAAGGACCAGATTTTCCAACAGGAGCTATTATTTTAGGAAATAGTGGTATCCGTAAGGCTTATGAAACTGGTCGAGGAACTATCACAATTCGTAGTAGGGCTAAGATTGAGGAAGAAAATGGTAAACAATTAATTATTATTGATGAAGTACCATATGGAGTAAATACATTAGAGTTAAAAAATAAAGTAGCTGAACTAGTACATAATAAGGTTATTGATGGTATTGCTGATTATCATTCTGATTTAAAAGATGGTATTAAGATCACTATTACTTTAAAAAGAGAAGCAAATGCTCAAGTTGTATTAAATAAATTATTTAAGCATACTCAATTTCAAACAACGTATGGAATTATATTCTTAATGTTGGATCAAGGTGTTCCAAAAACATTAGGATTAAAGGAAATTATTGCTAAATACATTGATTATCAAAAAGAAGTAATCATTCGTAGAACAAAATTTGACTTAGATGTTGCAGAAAAAAGAGTACATATCTTAGAAGGTTTGAAA
Source organism: uncultured Caryophanales bacterium (assembly GCA_947306705.1). GTDB lineage: Bacteria > Bacillota_I > Bacilli_A > RF39 > UBA660 > UBA3789. The sequence continues at coordinate 21,425 of CAMZHD010000016.1, read as the reverse complement.
ATAGCATTAGATAATATTGATGCTGTTATTAAAATCATTCGTGGTGCTAGTGATGATGATGAAGCACGTGAAGGATTAATGAAAAACTTTGGTTTAACGGATGTTCAAGCAAATGCAATTCTTGAAATGAAATTACGTCGTTTAACTGGTTTAGAGCGTGATAAGATTGAAAATGAATTAAGTGACTTACTAAAATTAATTGAAGAATTAAAGGCTATTTTAGCTAGTGATGCGAAGGTTTTAGAAGTTATTAAGAATGAATTAATTGAAATTAAGCAAAAATATGGTGATGAAAGACGTACAAATATTGATATGACTGCTATAGAATATATCGAAGATGAATCATTAATACCAGAAGAGGATATTATTATTAATCTTACTAAAAATGGTTATATCAAACGTCTAAGAACTGATACTTACAAGACTCAAAATCGTGGTGGTGTTGGTATTAAAGGTATGTCTACAAATGAAGAAGACTTTGTGGAACATTTAATTACTATGAATACTCATGATTACTTATTATTCTTCTCTAATAGAGGAAGAGTATATCGTATGAAAGGTTATGAAGTACCAGAATTCTCAAGACAATCTAAAGGATTACCAATTATTAATCTATTATCACTAGAAAAAGATGAGAACATTAGTTCGATAATTAGTATTAAACAAGATGATGATTTTACTAAATATTTAATGTTTGCTACTAAAAAGGGTATTGTTAAACGTACTCCAATTGAGGAGTTTGATAATATTCGTAAAAGTGGTAAAATTGCTATTGTTCTTAAGGAAGATGATGAATTAATCAGTGTTAGAAGTACTTGTGGAAAAAATGAAATTGTTATAGGTGCAAGTAATGGACGTTTAGTTCGCTTTAATGAAAATGAAGTTCGATCTATGGGTAGAAGTAGTTCTGGAGTTAAAGGTATGGAACTTGATGGAGCTGTTGTAGTTGGTGCTGAAGTTGTTGAACCTGGTCATTCTGTATTGATTGTTACAGAAAATGGTTATGGAAAACAGACTATTATAGATGAGTATCGATTAACGCATCGTGGTAGCAAGGGTGTTAAAGCATTGAATGTTACCGAAAAGAATGGAATGATGGCTTCATTGAAGACTTTGAATCCTGATATTCCTTTAGATTTAATGATTATTACTAATAGTGGAATTATTATTAAACTACCACTTGAACAAGTTTCAACTTTAAAACGTGCAACACAAGGAGTTAGATTGATTAATTTAAAAGATGATCAAAAAGTATCTACTGTTGCGATTGTTGAAAAAGAATCAGAAGAGCAAGAAGAACAATCTGAAACTTCTAGCACAAATGATGAAACTGTAACAGAAGAGGATATATAATCCTCTTTTTTTGTTTAGAAAAATATTTCCCGGGAAATAATTTGAATAATGTTTCACGTGGAACATAGGATAAAAATGAATAAAAAATATTTCCCGGGAAATAATTAGGACAATGTTTCACGTGGAACATAGAGTAAAAAGAGTAAAAAAATATTTCCCGGGAAATAATTAGGACAATGTTTCACGTGGAACATAGGGTATAAATGAATAAAAAAATATTTCCCGGGAAATAATTTGAGCAATGTTTCACGTGGAACATAGGGTAAAGAGAGTAAAAAATATTTCCCGGGAAATAATTTGAGTAATGTTTCAAGTGAAACATATGGTAGAAATGGGTAAAAAATATTTTCCGGGAAATAATTTGAGTAATGTTTCATGTGGAACATAGAGTAAAAAGAGTAAAAAAATATTTCCTGGGAAATAATTTGAGTAATGTTTCACGTGGAACATAGAGTAAAAAGAGTAAAAAAATATTTCCCGGGAAATAATTTGAGCAATGTTTCACGTGGAACATATACTAAATATTCCTGAAAATTACGTTTTTAAATAGTTTTGTTTTACTTTTTATTTCCTTTATATTAAAATATGTATGTGCAATGAAAGTGATTGAACCAGGTCAGGATCGGAAGATAGCAGCCTTAAGGTCCTCCTTTCATGTGCACTTTTTATTTGGAGGAAACTATGAATCAAGATTTTATGGATTTAGCTTTTCAATGTGCTGAAACTGCTTTTAATATGAATGAAGTTCCTATTGGTGCTGTTATTGTTAAAGAGGGAAAAGTGATTTCTTCTGCTTTTAATACTAAAGAGAGTGATTGTTCTGTTTTATCTCATGCTGAGTTACTTGCAATTCATAAAGCCGAAAAAGTACTTAATAATTGGAGATTAGATGGTTGTGAATTGTATGTTACATTAGATCCTTGTCCAATGTGTGCTAGTGCTATTAAACAGTCTCGTATATCAAAAGTTTTTTCTGCTTTAAATAATTCAGATGATGAAAATATCAATATTATTCAAGATATTTTTAAATCTGATTCTACAAATCCAGGTGTTGATTTTTCTTCAAATTTAGCTGTGGATAAATCTAAAAAATTATTAAATTTATTTTTTAAAAAGCAAAGAAATAAGTAAATGTTATGATGTTATTTATGATATAATTATTTTGAGGAGGTTTCGTTTATGTATCAAGCTTTATATAGAAAATATAGACCTAGTGATTTTGACTCTGTTGTTGGTCAAGACTCTATTATTAAAACTCTAAAAAATTCAATTATTAATCATAATTTTTCTCACGCTTATATGTTTTTTGGACCTAGAGGTACAGGTAAAACTACTGTATCCAAAATTTTTGCGAGAAATATTAATTGTCTAAATCCGGTTGACGGTATAGCATGTCAAAAATGCGATCATTGTAAGGATTCTTTTTCTAGAGATTGTGTTGATATTATTGAAATAGATGCTGCTTCTAATAACGGTGTAGATGAAATTAGAGAGTTGAAAAATAAGATATCTCTTGTACCTAGTTCTTTGACTTATAAAGTATATATTATCGATGAAGTTCATATGCTTTCTATTGGTGCTTTTAATGCATTACTTAAGACATTGGAAGAACCGCCAGAACATGCTGTATTTATTTTAGCAACAACGGATCCTCAAAAAGTTCCTGAAACGATTGTTTCTCGTTGCCAGTGTTTCTCTTTCAAGAGAATTTCAAGTGACGTGATTGTAGAAAGACTAAAAAATGTTTGTAAATTTGAAAAGATTAAAATAGAAGATGAGGTTATTCAAAATATTGCTTTATTTTCAGAGGGTGGATTACGTGATGCGTTAGGAATGCTTGATAAATTGACTTCTTATACGGATTCTAAAATTACTATGGATGATTTTAATGAAGTTAATGGTACTATTTCTAATGAACAAATTCATGATTTCCTATTAGCTGTTTTTAATAAAAATGTATCTGAAGTTTTAAATCAAATATCCTTATTTGATCAAAATGGTAAAAATCTTTTACAAATTCTTACTCAAATATTGAATTATTGTAGAAATTTGCTTGTGAATTATTATTTAAAACGTTCAAAATGTGATTTTTCTATAGATTCTCTTCATGAGTTTACTAATCTACTTAACGAAAAAATGTTCGATATTCGTAAGAGCAGTAATACACGTATTTATATGGAGATGTTTGTTCTTAATTATATTCATAATTCTAATGTGATAGAATCTTCTGAAACCGTTGATATAAAAGAAAATGAGAAGGTTATTAAAAAGAAAATAGAGCCTGTAAAAGAAGAAGAAAAAACTGTTATTGAAGAGGTTAAGTCTACTGAAGAAACTTCTGAAAATGATGATGAAGAGTTTGATTTTGATAAGGAATATAGTGATGAATCTGATGATTTTTCTCCAAATTTGAATCAGATTGTTATTTCATCTGAACCTAGAGTCTTAAATATGGATGAAATTATGAAGGTTCGTATTAACAATACATTAGCAAAAGCTGATAAGAAGATTTTAGGCGTGGAAAATTCTAATTTTGAAAAGCTAAAGGATTTTACTTTTGATCAAGAAATTGGATATTTAGTTTGTTCTTTATTAGATTCTAAGGTAAGAGTTGCCTCTGAAAATAGTATTATTATTAGTTTTGAATATGATTCTGTTGTAAAACAAAATTTATTACATTTAGATAAATTAGAAGATGTTTATCATAAAATTACGAATTCTTATAAGAAATTTGCTATTGTTACAGATGAGGAATGGGAAAAAATTAAAAATGAGTATATTGATCATTTAAAAAATAAGATTTCTTATGAAATTATGGAAGAACCTGAAGTTGTATTGGAAGAAATTGATAATAATGATATAATACCAAGTAGTGCGATGGACCTTTTTGGGGACATTGTTGAAGTAGAATAGAGGAGTGATTTATATGAATATGCAAGCTATGTTAAAACAAGCACAAGCATTACAAAAAGATATGTTAAATACTAAGGCAGAGATTGATGCTATGGATTTTGAGGGAGAAAGCTCTTTTGTAAAGGTAACTGTTAAAGGTAATAAAGAGGTTTCACGTGTTGATATTAAAGCAGAATCTTTAGATAAAGATGATATAGAGGCATTACAAGATATGATTGTAGTTGCAATCTCAGAAGCTAATAAAAAAATAGATGATTATACGGAAAAGAAAATGTCTAAATATGGAAATATTCCAGGTTTATTCTAGGTTTTATTATGTATCCTGATAGTATTAAAAGTTTAATAGAATCTTTTAAATGTTTACCAGGAATTGGTGAGAAAACAGCCGAAAGACTGGCTTTTTCTGTTTTAGGATTGGAAGATGAGCAAATAGAGTTATTTTCTTCTAGTTTATTAGAAGTAAAGGATAAGATAGGAAAATGTGTTCATTGTAATACTTTAACTGATTCTGATGAATGTTTTGTATGTAAAGATACTACTAGAGATAGTCATTTATTATGTATTGTGGAAGACCCTAAAAGTGTTTTCTTATTTGAAAAACTTGGAATGTTTCATGGTAAATATCATGTACTTGATGGATTAATATCTCCTTTAGATGGTGTAAATCCTGAAGATATTGGACTAAATAAGTTGCTTGATAGAATTCAAAATGAGCATTTTGATGAGTTAATATTTGCTTTTAAGCCTAGTATTGAAGGGGAAACAACCGCTTTGTATATTAAGAAAATATTAGATGGCTATAATATTAAGATTACTCGTTTAGCGAGTGGTCTTCCTATTGGAGCCGATATGGAATACGTTGATAGCCTCACGTTAGAAAGGGCTTTAAGTGATAGAAAAGTAATTGAATAATGATTGAGAGGGAGTTATGGAAGAATTATCTTTAATGAAGAGAAAATTTGTTGATTATATTGATAAAGTCATTAAAAATAATCATATTTCTCATACATATTTAATTGAGATTAATAATAATGATGAGGATTATTCTTATGTTTTGTCTTTTGTTAAGATGATTTTTTCTAATATGAGTTATGATGATGTTTGTAAGAGTAATCTTCCAATCTTTTCCCAAATCGATAGTCATAATTATCCTGATCTTCAAGTGATTGAACCAGATGGTTCTATGATTAAGAAAAGTCAATTATTAGAACTACAAAAAGATTATAATAATAAGTCTTTGCTTGGCGGAAAAAGAATTTATATTATCAAACAAGCAGAGAAATTAAATGCTTCCTCTGCCAATACGATACTAAAATTTCTTGAGGAACCAGAAGATGATATTATTGCGATATTGCTTACAGATAATCGTTATCATGTTTTAGATACTATTTTATCGAGATGCCAAGTACTTACTTTAAGAGAAGATAATTTAGTATTCTCTGATGATCAATCATTAGAAGAGGTATTAAAATATGTATTAAATCCGAAAGAATTTTTTATTCAATATAAGAATATTGTTGAAAATCTGCTTGTGGATAAAAATATTGCGAAAGATAAGTTATTATTGATTGAAAGAATTTTAGTTTGTTATATGAATTTTGAGTATTCAAATGATTCATTTGATAATAAAAATATTCTTTCTATGCTAGAACAAATTGAACAAGGTAAGATTTTATTTATATTAGATGTTTTAGAAAATGAGATTCCTAAATTGGAGTTTAATGTTAACTATAAAATGTGGTTGGATTCTTTGTTTTCTAAACTTGTGATTGGAGGGTAGATATCCATGTTAGATGTAATTGCTGTTTGTGTAGAACAAACAAAAAACTTATATTATTTATCACCTAATTCTTTAGAATTAAAAGTGGGTGATTCTATTGTTTTTGATTCTGAGAATGGATTATTACTAGGAAAGATATGTAAGGGTCCATATAAAGAAAAACAAGATCGTTTAGATTTACCTTTAGGAAAAGCTTTGAGGGTTGCAACAAAAGAGGATTTTAGTAAATTTGAAAAGAATCGGGAACAAGCAGAAAAAGCATTAGCAGAAGCTAAGAAACTAAGTAAAAGTTTGGAATTAGATATGAATTTTGTAGAAGCATATTATTCATTAGATAATTCCCAATTAATTTTCTTGTTTTTATCTGAAAACAGAGTTGATTTTCGTGAATTAGCAAAGAAGCTTGCGGCTAAATATAAAACTCGTATTGAATTAAGACAGGTTGGTGTTCGTGATAAAGCTAAGAAAATTGGTGGTTTAGGACCTTGTGGATTATTCTTATGTTGTAATTCTTTCTTAACGGATTTTAATAGTGTTTCTATTAATATGGCTAAGAATCAAATGTTAGCTTTAAATCCAACGAAAATTAATGGTATATGTGGTAGATTACTTTGTTGTTTGAGTTATGAAAATGATACTTATACAGAAATGAAGAAAGATTTACCTAAAATAGGGTTGATTGCGGATACTCCTATGGGTATGGGTAAAGTTGTTTCTGTTGATATATTTAATAAAACTTATTCTGTTGATTTGAAAGATCAAGGAATTGTTAAATTCTCTAAGGATGATGAAAAATAATGGAACGATTGGATGATGTATTAGGATATCAAAATATGAAAATATATCAGAATTCTGATTATTTTTCTTTTTCTTTGGATAGTATTTTTTTAGCTAATTATGCATCTATTCGTAAAAGAGATTCCAAAATAGTAGATTTTTGTACTGGAAATGGGGTAGTTCCTCTCATTTTATCTAGAAGAACTGATAAACCAATTATTGGAGTAGAAATTCAACCTAAATTGGCTGAATTAGCCTCTAAATCTGTTTCTTATAATCATTTGGAGTCTCAGATTAGTATTTTATGTCAGAATGTAAAAACGTTCTCTATGGAGCATTTAAATGAGTTTGATGTGGTACTTTGTAATCCACCTTATTTTAAAATAGAGGATCAAAGTACTTTTAATGAATCTTATGAAAAAATGGTTGCGAGACATGAAGTATTAATTACTTTAGAGGATATTTGTGATTGTGCAAAAAAAGTATTAAAAGATAATGGAAATCTAATATTAGTTCATCGTAGTGATCGTTTGATGGAAATTCTTAGTATTTTTAGAAAGTATCATATTGAACCAAAAAAGATTAAGTTTTTATATGAAACGATTGAAAAAGAGTCTACTTTAGTATTAATTGAAGGTCAAAAATGTGGCAAAGTTGGTTTAAAAGTAGAATGTCCTTTGATTCAATATGAGTTAAATGGTAAGGAAACGCATGAATATCATGAATTACAGAAGGAGGTAAGAGTATGATTCAAAAAAGTTATGATCATTCAGCTAGTTTGTATTTAATCCCTACTCCTATTGGTAATTTAGATGATATTACGGTTCGTAGTTTAAATACTTTAAAAGAAGTGGATGTTATTCTATGTGAAGATACTCGTGATACGGGATTATTATTAAGTCACTATGATATCAAGAAAAAATTATTGAGTTGCCATGAATATAATGAGTCTGAAATGATTGATAAGGTAGTTGGGTTTTTAAAAGAAGGATTGAATATTGGTCTTGTTACTGATCAAGGAACTCCTATTATTAGTGATCCTGGTTATATTGTTTCACGTGGTGTGATAGAAGCAGGATTTAATGTGATTAGTTTACCTGGAGCTACGGCTTTTGTACCTGCTTTAACGGTATCTGGATTAGAGCCTTCTCCTTTCTTATTTTATGGATTTTTAAATGCTAAGCAGGGAAAACAACTAGATGAACTTCGTTCTTTAAAGGATTATAAGTTTACTTTGATTTTTTACGAATCTGTACACCGATTAAAGGATACTCTTCAAAATATGTTGAATATTTTTGGAAATCGTACTATTTGTATTTGTAGGGAATTATCTAAAATCCATGAGGAAGTGACTCGTGGAACGATAGAAGAAATTCTTCCTTTGGTTGATTCTATGAAAGGGGAATTTGTTTTAGTAGTAGAAGGTAATAAAGAGGTTGTTGACTATAGTCATTTAGATGTTTTAGATCATGTTAAAATGTATCTAGATGATGGTTATTCTGAAAAAGATGCTATTAAGATTGTTGCAAAAGAAAGAAATGTTGCAAAATCTATTATTTATAATGAATATCATAATAGGAAGTGATACTATGAAACTAATTGTAGGATTGGGGAATCCTGGAAAAGAGTATGAAAATACTAGACATAATGTTGGTTTTTCATTTATTGATTATTATGTAAGAACTAAGAATATAACAGATTCTTGGCAAAAGAAGTTTGATGGTGTTTATCTTCAAACACAGATTAATGGGGAAAAAGTGTTTTTCTTAAAACCACATACTTATATGAATTTATCTGGTAATTCTGTACGAAAGTTAATGAATTATTTTCATATTTCTATTGATGATATTTTAATTGTTTCTGATGATATGGATTTATTAGTAGGGAATTATAAGCTAAGATCAAGAGGATCTTCTGGGGGACATAATGGATTAAAGAACATTGAAGAAAACCTTGGTTCTTCTAACTATAAACGTCTAAAAATTGGTATTTCTAAAGATAAGAGTTTAGAAACAAAAGATTATGTTCTAGGAACTTTATCTAATGAAGATCAAAATACATTAAATCTTTTATTTAAGGATTTATGTGATGTATTAGATGATTATTTTCAATTAGATTTTGGAGATTTAATGAGTAAATATAATCGAAAAAATAGGTGATTCTATGAGATTTTTTGATGATATTGTGGATGTTTCACTAAAAAAAGACATGGGTATATATAATATGACCGATGAATTTTTTTGTTTGCTTTTAAATCATTCCTTTATCAAAGATAATCGTAATATTCTAGTTGTTGTGAACAGTTTATTTGAAGCAAATAAGTTATATAATTCATTATCTAACTACAATCCTGATGTATATCTATTTCCTATGGATGATTTTTTAACAAGTGAAGCATTAGCTATGTCACCAGATTTAATGATTAATCGATTGGAGACATTAAATCGTGTTATGAATCATCCTAAGAGTATTGTGATTACAAATTTGATGGGATATTTAAGATTTCTTCCACAAATGAGTGATTATAAAAATTATATTTTGAAGTATTCAACAGGAGATATTATTACTCCACAAAAGATGGCAGATATGCTTATTTCTTGTGGGTATAATCATACGACGATTGTTAATAAAACGGGAGAATTTGCATTACGTGGATTTATTGTGGATGTTTTTCCTATTGATGAGGATAATCCGATTCGTATTGAGTTTTTTGATGATGAAATTGAATCTATTCGTACTTTTGATCCTGAAACTCAAAAGTCTCTTCATTCTCTTCAAAGTATCTCTATCAATCCATTTCATGAATTTCTAACGTATAAAACTGTAGGTGAGGATCATGTGGGAAAACAAAAATACCTACAATTGTATGAAGAGGTTGTGAACATATCGAATTATTTACCAGATTGTATTACAGTATTTAAAGATTATAATCAATTAGAGTTGAGTTATACAAATATTATGGAAGAGGTAACTGCTTATAAGGAAGAAAAAGATACTTCTTTTGATCATCCTTATATGTTTGATTTTAATGAATTAATTGTGAGTTATCCTGTTTATTATTTATCTCTTAATAATGTTAATTCTTATTCTTATATTGATCAGATGGTTGATTTTTCTGTTAAAACGATTAGTAATTTTCATGAAAATGTAGAAATGTTAAATCATTTTATAATAGAATCCATTGATCATCATAAGACAGTTCTTATTTGTTTAAAGAAATTCCAAATAAGAAGTGTAATGAAACATTTGAATATGAAAGTAGTAGAATCTACTTTTGATACAATTCAAATGGGAATGGTTAATATTATTGAAGGGGAATTAAATCAAGGTTTTATTTATAAGGATTTGGTTGTTTTAACATCTAATGAATTATTCCAAAAAGTAGAATCTCATAAAAAGTATAATACGAAGTTTAAATATTCTACTGCGATTAAAGATATTAATAAGTTGGAGATTGGTGATTATGTTGTACATAATGTCCATGGAATTGGTGTTTATAATGGAATAAAATCTCTTTCTTTAAATGATATTACGAAAGATTACTTAGAAGTTTTATATCAAGGAACGGATAAAATATATATTCCGGTTGAGAAAATATCTTTATTAAGTAAGTATTCTGGAAGAGAAGGAGTTGCGCCTAAGATTAATAAATTAGGTGGAACGGAATGGCAAAAGACTAAGGCTCGTGTTAAAGCAAAAGTTCTTGATATGGCAGAGGATTTGATTCGTTTGTATGCCGAAAGAGAAATGAAAAAAGGATTTGCTTTTTCACCGGATTGTGAGATGTCTGTTGATTTTGAAAAGGACTTTCCTTATGATTTAACTTTGGATCAAAAACGCGCTATTCAACAGATTAAAGAAGATATGGAGTCTCCTGTTCCAATGGATCGTTTATTATGTGGAGATGTAGGATTTGGAAAAACAGAGGTTGCTTTTGTTGCGGCGTTTAAAGCAATTTTAGATTCTAAACAAGTGTTATTCTTATGTCCTACTACGATTTTATCGAATCAACATTATGAAAATGCATTGACTCGTTTTCAAAATTTTCCTGTTAGTATCGGATTATTAAATCGTTTTACTTCTCCTAAAGAAACAGAAAGAATACTAAATGGATTAAAAGATGGAACGATTGATATGGTTATTGGGACTCATCGTTTATTAAGTGATGATGTAAAATTAAAGGACTTAGGATTATTAATTATTGATGAAGAACAAAGATTTGGAGTTGCTCATAAAGAGAAGATTAAACAATATAAGACAAATGTTGATGTTTTAACGCTAACGGCTACTCCTATTCCTAGAACTCTTCAAATGTCTCTTGTTGGAATTCGTAGTTTATCATTGATTGAAACTCCTCCTATTAATCGTTTCCCTGTTCAGACATATGTTGTAGAAGAGAGTAAACAAATATTGAGAGATGCAATTTATAAAGAATTATCAAGAGAAGGACAAGTGTTTATTCTTTATAATCGTGTTCAATCGATTAATGAATTTGCAGAAAAAATTCATTCTTTAGCACCGGATGCTAGAATTGGAATTGCTCATGGACAAATGAATAAGGTAGATTTGGAAAGTACGATTTATGATTTTGTAAATTATCGATTTGATATTTTAATATGTACTACTATTATTGAAACAGGAATTGATATACCAAATGTTAATACATTAATTATCATGGATGCAGATAGATTTGGACTTAGTCAGTTATATCAAATTCGTGGAAGAGTTGGTAGAAGTGATAAGTTTGCTTATGCTTATTTAATGTATCAGCCATTTAAATCTCTTACAGAAACTGCTGTTAAAAGATTAAATGTAATTAAAGAATTCACAGAATTAGGTAGTGGTTTTTCCATCGCAACTCGAGATTTGTCTATTCGTGGAGCAGGAGATATTCTAGGTAGTGAGCAAGCTGGATTTATTGATAGTGTTGGAATTGATTTATATCTTAGAATGTTGAATGAAGAAGTTCAAAGATTAAGTCAGGAACCTAATGAAAATTCTTCTTCTGAAGTAGAGGAGGAAGAGGTAGATACTAAGCCTTTCTTAAATGTTACAACTCATATTGATGATCAATATGTTTCAGAAGATGATTTAAAGATTGAAATTCATCGTAAGATTAATTCCATTGTTGATGAAAATACTTTCAATTTAGTAAAAGAAGAATTAGAAGATCGCTTTGGTAAATTAGATGAAGATATGCTTGTTTATATGTATGAAGAGTGGTTTGAAAAATTAGCTTCAAAATTAAAGATTCATAATGTTCATCAAACAAAGAATTCAATTGAAATTGTTTTTTCCGCAGATGTTGTGGAAAAAATGGATACAGAAGAATTGTTCATGGATGCTTTTTCTGTAACGAATATGTTCCGCTTTGTGAGTCGTGGAAGCAATTTAGTGATTGTATTGGATATTATTAAATTAGAAAAACATCCAATTTATTATCTAGTTGCTTTGTTAAATAAAATTGATGAAAAGTTTGGAAAGTCTATTGACTAAAAGATTTTCCGTTGCTACAGTTAATATGCTAGGAGGGAAACAATGGATAAGAATATAGCAGATATAAAACAACAACATCTTGATAGTTATCGACAGGCATTATTGGATACGATTCAAAATAATACGAATGTGTTAGTAGAAGATATTACTTCTTTGATTCGTAAGCCTCCCCTTGACTCTATGGATGTACTTAGATCAAAAATATTAGATAGCGCAAAGAAAAATAAGATTGTAGTGGATACGAATCATTTAAATACGTTATTAGAAGATTATCGTAATCATTTAATCTCTTGTTGTGATGAGATTAAAAGGATTCGATATGAATTACTTTCAAAGGTTATTCTTCGAAAGAAAATAAAAGATGAAGAAGTATTTCAATTATTTAAAAAAGATTTTGCTTCTGTTAATAAAGATATTAAAAACACTTTTAAGAATCAATTTGAAAATTCTTTTGAAGTATTCATAAAACAATATGATTATTTATTTGATTCCTCTGTATCTGATGAAATAAAAGAAAAGATGGTTGAGGAAATTACGAAGTTTTATCATGGTAATTATCGAAAACAATTATTAGAAAATTTTGATATTAAAGTAATGGTAAAAGATACTACATTGATTAATAGTGTGAAAGAACAATCTGAACGATATTTATTTACTTTGAATCATTCTAGATTATTCAATGATTTATAGTGTTGATTCTTCTATTTTGATATGTTATAATACGTTATATTTCAAATGTTTTGATGAAGAGCGATATATGGATTTTATTGTTAGAGAGCTTCGTAAGGTGAAAGGAAGTATAAAAGAAATATCATCGTATGGCTTCTGAACTTTTATATCGATAGGTAGGTATAAACGTAGATAGGCGTTAACTATTTGAGTGTGTAATAAATTATTACAAAGTAAGGTGGTACCGCGAAGATTCGTCCTTATATTTGTAGTAATTTTTTTTTGGGAGGGTTTATGAGAAGTTTTGAAAAAATTAGTTTTGATCAATTTAAGAAGGATATTTCTGCTAATTCAGAGTTATATGAAGAATATAAGTTACCTGAAAGAAAAACAAGGGCATCTGCTGGATATGATTTCTTCGCAATCAAAGAAATTATATTACTTCCAGGAGAGATTAAAAAGATTCCTACTGGTGTTAAAGCGAGATTTCCGGAGGATGAATTTTTAATGCTTGTAGTTCGAAGCAGTATGGGATTTAAGCATAATGTACGAATGTGCAACCAAGTAGGAATTATTGATAGTGATTTTTATAATAGTCCTGGAAATGAAGGACATATGTGGGTTGCTCTTCAAAATCAAGGAGATATGATTGTTAAAATTAGAAAAGGAGAAGCATTTTGCCAAGGCATTTTCCAAAAGTACTATACTTGTGGAGAAGAAGTTGAAACAAAAAGAGAAGGATGGTCTTGGGATGGTGCCACTCAGAAAATAAAAAAATAAGAAAGAGGGATAAAAATGGAAAAAGAAAAATATTATATATCAACTGCTATTGCTTATACATCTGGAAAACCTCATATTGGAAATACTTATGAGATTGTTTTAGCAGATGCGATTGCGAGATTTAAACGTTTACAAGGATATGACGTTTATTTTCAAACAGGTACAGATGAGCATGGTGAAAAAATTGAATTAAAAGCAAAAGATGCAGGTGTTTCACCACAAGAATTTGTTGATGAAAAAGCTGCTGAAATTAAACGTATTTGGGATATTATGAATACTAGTTATGATCGTTTTGTTAGAACTACTGATAAACATCATGAGGAAGTTGTTCAACATATTTTTAAGTACATGTATGATAAGGGAGATATTTATCTAGGAAAATATGAGGGATGGTATTGTACTCCTGATGAGTCTTTTTGGACAGATACACAAGTTGTTAAAAATGAAGATGGAACAGTAGTTTGTCCTGATTGTGGAAGAGAAGTTGAAAAGAAGAGTGAAGAAGCTTATTTCTTTAAGTTAAGTAAATATCAAAAACAATTAGAGGAGTATATTGAATCTCATCCTGATTTTATTCAGCCTGTTGCTCGTAAGAATGAGATGATGAATAATTTCATTAAACCAGGTCTTCAAGATTTGTGTGTTTCTCGTACTTCTTTTAAATGGGGAATTCCTGTAGATTTTGATCCAAAACATGTTGTTTATGTTTGGTTAGATGCATTATCAAACTATATTACGTTTGCTGGATATGATGTTAATAATGAATCAGATGAATTTAAGTATAAATGGCCTGCTGACTTACATTTAATTGGAAAAGATATTATTCGTTTCCATACTATCTATTGGCCTTGCTTCTTAATGAGCTTAGATGTTCCACTTCCAAAACAAGTATTTGGACATCCTTGGTTAATTATGAGTGATGGTAAGATGAGTAAGTCTAAAGGAAATGTTATCTATGCAGATGACTTAGTAGATGAATTTGGAGTAGATGCTGTTAGATATTATTTCTTACATGAAATGCCTTTTGCCTCTGACGGGGTATTCACAAGAGATTTATTAATTGAGCGTATTAATGGGGATCTTGCTAATATTTTAGGTAACTTAGTTCAAAGAACGATTTCAATGGGAAATAAATATTTTGAAGGACATATTACAAATAAGAAAGTAGAAGAAGATGTTGATAAGGAATTCTTAGAAGCTATTCAATCTTTAAATGATAAAGTGGTTGAAAAGATGGATCATTTACAAATAAGCGATGCTATTACAGAAATCTTTAATGTTTTACGTGCAAGTAATAAATACATTGATGATACTGCTCCATGGATTCTTGCAAAAGAAGAAGATAAGAAAGATCGTTTAGAGACTGTTTTATATCATCTACTTGAATCTATTCGTGTTTGTGCAGCTTTATTAGAAGCATTTTTACCAAGTACGAGTGAAGAAATCTTAAAACAAATTCAAAATACTCATAAAGAGTTTAGCTATCTAGAGGATAATACATATGATTTAGGTACACCAACTCCAATCTTTATGAGAATTGATACTACAAAATAAAGAAGGTTTTCCTTCTTTTTTTGTTGTATAATGATTTTGGAGGGATTCTTATGTTTATTGATACACATTGTCATTTATCAACAGAAGATTATGAAGATATAAATTCTATACTATTAGAAAATAGAGAGTCCGGTATTTCTAAAATAATTGTATCTGGTTGTACGAGGGATAGTATTATTGAAACCCTTTTTTATTGTGACCAGTATGAAGATGTCTATTGTACGATAGGGTATCATCCAAGCGAAGCGGGAATTACTACTGAGGAAGATCTTTTATTATTAGAAAAACAAATTCAAAATAAAAAAGTTGTAGGAATTGGAGAAATTGGATTAGATTATCATTATGGAAAAGAAGATATTTCTTTACAAAAAGAGTTATTTCATAAACAGATGAAACTAGCAGAAAAGTATCATTTACCAGTTGTGATTCATAGTCGTGATGCAACACAGGATACAATTGATGTTTTAAAGGAATATCCTACTGTAAAAGGTGATATTCATTGCTTTAGTGGTAGTATTGAGACTGCTATGATTTATACAAAGATGGGATATTTCTTAGGAATTGGTGGAGTTGTTACATTTAAGAATAGTAATTTATTTAAAGTAATTGAGGCAATTGGATTATCCCATATTTTATTAGAAACAGATGCTCCTTATTTGGCACCTGAACCTTATAGAGGAAGAATTAATTCTTCTAAGTATATTCCTGTTATTGCTTCTAGAATTGCGGAAATATTATGTGTATCTGTAGATGAAGTATCTAAAAAGACTACTCAAAATGCTTGTACTTTGTTTGACTTGCAATAAGAATTATGGTATCTTTATTTTGATAAGATAATGGAGGGCATATGAAAAAGAGAACTGTAAAATTAATCGTTTTTTGTTTCATTGTTTTTGCTTTTCTAGTAGGTGGATATTTCTTAAAACAAACTATGTTTCAAAAGAAATATCATAATGAAAAACCTGTTAGGATTGTCTATGAATTAGATGATTATATTACTATTAAAAATAAACTACCTCTTTCGGATGCGATTGGGAAAAAATATGATGGTTCTCTTGTAGAAGAAGGAACTGAATCTTTCATAGAATTTTCCATTGTGAATGAGGATGATGATTTAGCTTTATTTGAAATATATTTAACTAGAAATCATATAACTCCAAGAGAAATTAAAGAAAATTATATTAAATTGTATTTAACAGATGAATATGATCAACCAGTAATTGGTTTTGATAAGAATCGTTTGCCAGTTTATAGTGATTTACCATATTTAGTTGATAAACCAACGAGTAAATTACTCTATACGGATATTCTAGAGGGTCACACTTCTAAGAAATATCGATTAAGAGCTTGGTTATCCGATAGTTATTCCATTTCAAGTCTTCCTGAAACATTTCAGTTTGAAGTTGGCGTGAAGAATCATTAGGAGGCACTATGAAAAAGAAAAAGAATGAATTGTCAGGGTTGTTTTGGTACATTTTAATTGGTTGTAGTTTTGTATTAATGATTCTAATTGCCGTTGGTTTTGCTTTATTTTCTAATCGACCAGATGAAGTTATTGAACAAGAAGAAAATGGTGGATTTGTCATATTGAATTATTCTAGTCAATTTCCTGGGTTAACGATTACAGATGCTCTTCCTATGAGTGATGAATTTGGAATGGTTAGTGCAGTAGAGGGTGAATATTTAGATTTTTCTGTTAGTACGAGTCTAGAAGATGCTCCTTCTATTGAATATGAAGTGTCTATTTTAAAAGATTCTGTATTATCTACGATTCCAGACGATGCGATACGAATTTATTTGGAAAAAGAAGAGAGAGGTTCTTATACGAAAGTCATGGATCCTGTTCCTTATGAAGGTATTTCTAAAGAAACTTCTTTAGGTTCTGAAAAAGGAAGCATGGTTTTGTATAAAATAAAAAAGACAAAAAGTACCAGTGATAATTATCGATTAAGAATTTGGTTGTCTGATACTAGTTTACTTGTAACCGGTAATTATTCTGTTAAAGTAATGATTAACGGAGAAGCAAAATAGAAGTGTAAAGCACTTCTTTTTTTTCTGTCATTTTCTAGTCAATTTATTTTCAGGGTATTATAATAAATGTAAAGATGGGAGTGATTTTATGGATAATACAATTGATAGTTCTTTTCAAAAGATAAAGTATTTATCTCATTTTATTGCTCGTGCATTTTTGATTGCGGTCTTTAGTATGATGATTCTAATTACTTTGGTTGTGTTTATTTATTTAGGTGACTTACTTTTAAATGTTCAGACTGGTCATACGAATAATCCTTTATTTAGTGCGTATGTCATTGTGTCAGAGAGTATGGTTCCTACGATTGAGATAAATGATGCGATTGTGGTGAAAAGAGAAAAAGATGAGCATTATCATGTTGGAGATATTATTACTTTTAATTCTAATATTAAAAACTATGAGGGACAAGCTGTTACTCATAGAATTGTAGATAAAGAAATTGATACGGATACTTCTTCTGTATATACAACAAAAGGAGATAATAATAGTAGAGTAGATCCTTCCCCTGTAAAAACGGAATCTATTTATGGAAAAGTATTGTTTAAAATACCAAATGCGGGTTCTATACAAAATTTCTTTTCAAAACCTAGTAATTTCTTTATATCTTTGATAATTCCTGCGATGTTGGTTATTTTATATGATATTATTCGGATCTTTATTGCGATGAAAAAAAGAAAAGAAGCTTAATTCTTTTCTTTTTATTTTATATGGGTTATAATATGCTCAATTGGAGAGGCCTATGGAAAAATATGATGTACAATTCAAAAAGAGATTTGGACAAAACTTTTTAAAAGATCCTACCATCGTAAAAAGAATTGTAGATGTCAGTGGAGTAACTGACCAGTCTTTAGTAGTGGAAGTGGGACCAGGAGGAGCAATCCTTACAAGAGAATTAGCTTCTCGTGCTGGAAATGTTTTGGCTTATGAAATTGATGAGGATTTAAGAGATGAACTTGATAAGAGATTATCTTCTTTTGATAATGTTAAAGTTTTATTTCAAGATTTCTTAGAGTCTAATTTAGAATCTGATATTCAAAATTATTCTTATGATAAGTTGTTTTTTATTAGTAATGTTCCTTATTATATTACGACACCTATCTTGATGAAAATCATTTTTTCAAAGCTTCATTTTCATAAAATTGTGATGATGGTACAAAAAGAGGTAGGAGATAGGTTCTCTACATCTCCCGGAAATCGTGAATATGGATCTATTACGGTACTATTGAATTATTATTATGATGTTAAAAAGGAATTTGTTGTTTCTAGAAAACAATTTATTCCAGAACCAAATGTAGATAGTGTTATTGTCTCTTTTACGGAGAAAGAGAATAAACTTCCTCTAACAGATTCAGTATTTTTTGAAAAGGTTATTCGAGATAGTTTTCAGTTTAAGAGAAAGAATATTAAAAATAATTTGAAAAACTATAATCTTGAAATAGTAGAGAGTGTTTTAAAATCCTATGGGTTTGATTTGAATGCGAGAGCAGAGATGTTAGATGTCAAAGTATTTGTTGATCTTGCAAATGCTCTTTATAAAAATAAATAATGTGAGGTGGTTCTATGGAAAAAATTGGTATTAAAGAAGTTCTTGGAAAAAAAATAAATTATAAAGTGACAAATGAAGATGTTGCTGAAATATCTAGTTGGTTGAAAAAAAATTATATGCTTTATTCTATTGTAAGACATCCGATGTTTGAAGCAACTTTTAATAATATGATAAATGAATTGGGAACAAACTTACGTGAATTAGAAGAAGTTGATTATGATTTTGATTGTGTTAGTTTTATAACTTCTTATTTTCCAAGAAGAGTAAGAATTACAGGTATCCCTGATGAAACTAGTTTTTGCTTGGAAAAATATACTTTTTCTTTAGAAAATGTTTCTGGGAAAGAGTATTTATGTGTTAGAAAAACTACAGATGGTTTTAGAGATACGGCTTCTTCTATAACAGTTTATACTCCTGATGAATTAATTGCTCGTGCTTATGCTGAATCTAATTTAGAAGCTGTTGATTTATCTTTAAAATTATCTAGTTGTTTAGAGGGAGATGCTTCTTCTATAACAGAATTAGATGAAGATTCATTATATAGTAATGATCGTTTCCTTATTTCTTGTATTTCTAAAATTGGAGAAAAAGATGGAAAAAGTTTGGTTCGTGCCTCAAAACTAGATTTGTATAGTATTTTTGGAGATGTTGGCCGCGATGAAAAAATCTATTATGCATTGGTTGAAGGTGATTTACCACGTAATGTAGCATCTGTTTCGGGTGGTTATATTGCTAGATATAATCCTACTTCTGGATGCTATGTTAATTCTAATGATCAAGTTGTTGATTTGAATGAAATCTTAGATTCTTATCATGCTGATCTTACTATCGAATCATCTTCTGATAGAAAGTAATGATTTTATCATGATATTGTTGGGAAAAATGCATCATATATTGAAACAAAAATGTTGCTTTTTCATTTATAGTATTATAAAATATTTTTAGAAGTGTTTTTGTACTTTGAGAGGGAGGAATGTTCTTATGAAGATCACATCTGTAAATGTACGTAAGATTGAAAAAGAAGGTTCTCGTATGAAGGGAATCGCATCTATCTTGTTAGACGATAGTTTTGCAGTACATGATATTAGAATTATAGAAGGTGACAACGGTCTATTTATAGCAATGCCTAGCCGAAAGACAGCTACAGGTGGTTACCGTGATATCGCTCACCCAATTAATCCAGAAGTAAGAGCTATGTTTGAAGAAGCTATTTTAGAAGCTTATAATAATGCTGAAGAAGTTACTGATGAAGAATAAGAAGCGTATGCTTCTTTTTTTTTACATTTTTTTGTAAAGCATAAGTAAATTCTTTGTATATGTTGTGTCAAGCATTGTATATTCATTGTATAATGTAATTTGAAAAGGTAGGTGAGTGTAGTGGTAAAAAATGCAACTAGAGTAAAAGCAAGAAGACGTATATTGTTCTTGGGTCTAACTTCTATTTTGATTATATTTGCCATGACATTCACGATTGGTAAATACTGGGTAGAAATATTTGAAAAATATCAAGAGAAGAAGTCTTTAGAGGAAGAACTAACCGCATTAAGGGAAAAAGAAGAAGAATTAAAAGTGGATGCGAATAAGTTACAAAATCCAGATTATATCGCAAGATATGCAAGGGAAAAATATCTTTATTCTAAAGATGGAGAATATATTTTAAAAATACCAGAAGAATAATGCATATTTTTCTCTTTTTCTGTTATAATGTACTTGGTTGAAGGAGGAGACAAATGATTAAGATTGATGAAAGTTTTCTTTTTCATATGAATGATATTATTGTCGTTGGTTGTTCAACTGGACCTGACTCTATGGCTCTTGTTGATATGCTTTTAAAAATTCGTAACAAATATAATTTATCTTTGGTTGTAGCTCATGTTAATCATAATGTAAGAAAAGAGAGTTACCAAGAAGCTGAATTTTTAAAAAAATATTGTGAAGAGAATCATCTAGTTTTTGAATCTATGGTAATAGAAAATTATGGAGATGATAATTTCCACAATGAAGCAAGAAATATACGTTATACATTCTTTGAAAATATTGTTCATAAATATGAAGCAAATTATTTAATGACTGCTCATCATGGAGATGATCTTATGGAGACCATTTTGATGAGAATTGTTAGAGGATCTAATTTAAGTGGATATAGTGGTTTTAAATCTGTTATTGATATGGATGGATATATGATTGTAAGACCATTACTAAATTATACGAAAAAAGATTTGGAAGAGTATGATAAAGAAAATCATGTCCCTTATTTTGTAGATAGTTCAAATAATAAGGATAAGTATACAAGAAATCGTTATCGTAAATATATACTTCCATTTTTAAAAACAGAAGATAGAGATGTTCATTTGAAGTTTTTAAAATTTAGTAATTCTTTGATGGAAGCTAGTAAGTTTATTGAAAAATCTAGAATGAAAGCAATTTCTAGAGTAATGAATGATGATAAGATTAAAATAGATGCATTCTTAGAAGAAGATCCATATATTCAAAGAGAAATTCTTTATTATTTACTAGAAGATTTC
>CAMZHD010000015.1 GCA_947306705.1 uncultured Caryophanales bacterium | reverse complement strand
AATAAATTTAATGTCATTTTCCTCTTCTCCTATTCTATATCCATTATAAACTATTCTTAAAAAATATGCTATAATAAGTTATAGGTGGTGAGACTATGCTTGAAGAATTTATGTCAAGTATTGGATATACGACAGAAGAGATTCAAATGATTCAATCTATTTATCCTAAAAGTCGTTATCCTGAATCAACTACTCTATTTAATTTAAAGAACTTATATAATTTTTTTAGAAGAAATGGTGTAGATAATCACGATTTTATTTCCATTACAAAAGTCATTCCAAATCTAATCTCTTCTAGTATAGAGAATATTAAAATTAGAATTAATGAACTTAGTGGTTTTGGATTTAATCGTATTGATGCTTTTCAAATTATTAAGGAATATCCTTATGTATTAGAAATTAGTAATTTAAAAATAAAAAATAAATTTGAAAGGCTCCAAGAATTGGGATTTCCAAAAGAAAATATTATTCAAATTATTACGTCCTTTCCTTCTATCTTTCAATTGGAATCTAGTTCTTTAAAAAAGAGATTTGAATTTCTTCAAGTATGTCATTATCCAACAAGAGATGTGATTCATATCTTTACGGAAGTTCCTACTTTATTTGATTGTAGTAGATCGACTGTTCAAAAAAGAATTCATTCTTTAGAAGAAGCAGGATTCAATATGGATGATATTTTAAAGATTACTACATTCTTACCTACAATATTATTAGAGGATGATCAATCTATTATTAGTAAGTTTTCTCCTCTTACTCAGTTAGGATATAAAGAGATGGATATTGTTCAAATAGTTAAGAAAGTTCCTTTCATTTTAAAGACTCATTTCCAAGAAGAATTAGAAAGCAGAGTTTCTTGTTATCTACAATTAGGTTTTACTAAAGAAGATATTATTGAAATGACGAGTAATAATCCTTATCTATTCTTATATTCCAATGATTCCATTCATGAGAAATTTAATGGAATTCAGTCTTTAGGTTTTTCAATTGATGAAGTGATTAAAATGATTCATCATTTTCCATTATTACTTGGATATGATATTAATAGTATTCAGGAGAAAATCAAATTCTATCGATCAATTCAATTTGATTCTATCTTAGTATCTGATAGTAAAGTATTTATGCATAATTTAGAGTTTATTAAAATGAGATATTCCTATTTAAGTAAAAAGATTCAAGATTTTTCTGTAAAAGACAGTTCTACTCTCTTTATGAAAGATAGTGAATTTAAAAAGAAATTTCATATTACAAGAGAAGATTTAATAAAGGAGGAAGGAACATGGATGTTTTAATTCGATTTGGTTTTACAATTGATGAGATTAAAAATATGATGGATGCCAATGATGAGATAGATACTGTTAGTGATAAAGATATTTATGATTTAATAGAAATCTTAGAAAAAGTTGGATGTGAAAATCATCATATTAAAAATATTTTTATTTGTAATCCATTCTATTTAACTAGAAATGTGAATGATGTAAATAATTTAATTAAGAAATTATATGAGATTGGTCTTTCTTCTTTATATATGTTATTGGATTCTAATCCTTATCTTTTAAATATGAAAGATGATGAATTAGAAAGAATTCTTCAAGAAAAGCAAAAAGAAGGTCTTTCGAAAGAAGAATTATTAGATTTTATTAATTATACAATTATTTATTAAGGGGTGAGTCTATGAACGTAGTAATTCGAGTTAATGATGAAATTAAACAAAAGATGATTGAATATTATAAAGATAAGATGAGAGATAAAGTAATTCCTTATGTCGTATTTCAAGCACAAGAAGAAGATACTGTTATTACGATGTATGAATCTGGGAAAGTTATGTTTCAAGGAACTTCTGCAGATGTAGATGCTGCGATGTGGGGAGTAGCTCTTGAAAATACAAAGGAAAAGAAAGAAGAAAAGAAAAAAGAAAATGAAAAGTATACTCTTTGTAGCCAAATCGGATCTGATGAAGTTGGTACGGGAGATTACTTTGGACCTATTGTTGTGACTGCTTGTTTTGTTGAAAAAGAAGATATTCCTTTCTTAACTGAATTAGGAGTTGGGGATTCTAAAAAGATTGATGATTCTAAGATCTTAAAGATTGCTCCTCAAATAGCTAAGAAAGTAAAATATCGTAGTGTTATCTTAACTTGCAAAGAGTATAATGAAAAATATACAAAAGAATTAAATATGAATAAGATTAAAGCAATTCTTCATAATCGAGTTCTTTATCAATTAGTTCATGAAGAACAACCTAAATATGATTATATGATTGTAGATGAATTTGCTAGAGAAGCAAGATATTATGAATATTTATCTGATCAACCTGCTATTCAAAAAGGAATAACCTTTCTAACAAAAGCAGAAGATATATCACCTGCTGTTGCTTGTGGATCCATTATTAGTCGTTATCTGTTTTTAAAAGAATTTGATAAGATGTGTGATGAGATTCATATTCCTCTTCCTAAGGGAGCTGGAAAAGATGTAGATGAAGCAGGAGAAGAAGTGGTTGAAAAATATGGAGAAGATAAATTAAAAGAAATTGCAAAATTTAATTTCAAAAATACCGATCGTATTCTTCATACTATGATTTTTTAAAATAAAAAAAGAGGATTTCCTCTTTTTTATTTTAACTTTGTTCCGCAGTTTTGACAGAATTCTGAATCAGCTGTAATGTCTCCTCCACATCCTGGACATTTTGGTCCTTCTGTTGGTTGAACATCTGCAGGTGGTCCTGCTGGATTTGGTGTATCCACTGAATCAGGGATTGGTGTAGGTGCTGTTGAAATGGTTCCTACTGGTTCTCCCCAGAACATATTTGATTTAGCTGCTTCATGTTCCTTATTAAGTTCTCCTTTTTTGATTTTTTCATACTTAATAATGGCATAAATCAATAAACCTAGTTTTGCTAAAGTTACGATTGTACTTCCTCCAGGAATTAAGCTATGAGTGGTTGTTTGTCCATTGATTGATGTCGTTGTTGATGTTCCTAAAAATAATGTACAAGCAACTACTACCCATCCAATACATTTATTAAATGTAAGTTTTCCTAGTAAGTATCCTTGTGCAAATGGAATAAATGCACAAGCTGTTCCTTTTCCATATAAATAGGTATGAAATTTGTTTAAGAATATTCCGATTACAATAAAGATTCCTAGTACTAATAATAATGCAACAATGACAACAGCAATCATAGCTCCAAATATAGCTCCTAATCCGCTAAAATTCATTTTCTTCACTCCTTTTCTTTTTTTATATTTTCATTTTATCATTAAAAAAACATTATTACTACAAAAAAAGATAAGAAATCTTATCTTTTTCTTGTATAAACTAAATGTTTGTAGTGGAGATCTCCTTCTTGATGTTCTGATAATACTTCTTGATTCCACTCTTCTTTATTGAAAGAGGGAAAGTATGCATCTGCTTCCTTATCTTCTGCATCAATCTCTGTTAAGACTAATTTATGTGCTTCTGGAAGCATTTCTTTATAAATACTAGCTCCTCCAATAATCATAACTTCTTCTGGACAAGTTGATATGTATTCTAACAACTCTTCTTTTGTATGGAATACTTGTATCTCTTCTCCTAAATTCGTTGATTGTCTTGTTAAAACGATATGTTTTCTACCTGGTAATAAATGAGGTAGAGACTCTAGAGTCTTTCTTCCCATGACAATTGGTTTTCCCATGGTTTGTTCTTTAAAGAACTTCATATCTTCTTTTAAGTGCCAGATTAGTTCGTTATTTTTTCCTAATTCTAAGTTTTTGCCTACTGCGGCAATCATTGTAATATTCTTCATATTAAATACCTAATGGAAGATCTATCTTTGGATTCTTTGTTTTTATCTTTTGACGTTCTTCTTCTGTGAAGATTGCGAATGATTTTGTAGTAGCATTATCAAAGGTTGTTCCCTCTTTAATTTTAATTGTTGCATCTACATCATCTACAGGTTCTCTATTTAACATTTCAATGGCTTGATCAAAGTGTCTATCATATAATTGAACATTAGATGGTTTCCAAGTAAATATTCCTGGTTTTAATCCTGTTTCTTTCGCAATTAGCATTAATAGTTCTGCATATTGAACTTGATTGATGCAGCCAGCTGTTGCGAAGTCTGAAGAGCGTTGTACTAACGTCATATCTAGATAATCTTCTCCATCCCAATCATGTCTTACATTCCAAATGGTTAAGAATGCACAAGGTTTTAATCCATGTGGTTTTTCAAAATCATCAATTTGCCATAAGCAAGTGATTAATCTTCTAGAATCTGGATTTGGTTTAATATTCTTTTCAACATTTCCTTTAATTGTATCAATAACTTCTCTTCTCATCATATCACGAGGTTCTGTTGTTCCTCCGTAACATGCACCAATAATTGGGTGTCCTTTTTCATTTAAGATTAGTTTTCCTTTTTTATCTCGAATGGCCCATTGCCACCACCAGTTATTGATTTTATTCTCCTCTAATGGTTTATCATCTTCCCAAGTACAAATTCCTTGTAATTCATCATAAACGACCAAATCATTTGATTGTTTTTGATAAATCCAAAGAATTTCTGCAGTAGATGCTTTCATTGCGATTGGTCTTAGGGTAATCATTGGAGATTCTCCTTTTGATAAATCATATGTACATTGGAATCTATCATTGATACTAATCGTATGAGCTGGCGTACAGTGTACTAATGTACCATCTTCACGATACTTTATTGAATCTCTCTCATATAATTGAATTGTTTCACCATCGGCTTTGGTGATTACTCGTTTTTTCTCGTCATAAGTTGCTCCTGGATACTCATCTTCATAATGAGGTCTTGGATCATGATCTAAGCATCCTTCTTGTAGAATCAAATCCATAATCATTTTGGTATACATATCTCCCTTAGTACCAACTGGATTTCCATTCTTGTCAACTAATCGATCATTGACAATTTTTGGCTTTTGATAGGTTGTCCTTTTTAAGACAATTTCCTTTTCTCCAAAAGCTACTTTCTTTAGATTAATTCGGTCTAAATTAAACTTTCTCATCATATAAACTACCTCCCTAAATAGCCTTAAGTTTATTATATTATTTTTCATTTTTTGAAACAATAAGTATTCCTATAAAAATTCTCTATACTTGAGAAAGTCCTTATAGAATAAGAAAAGATTTTTTTGTCAATCACTGTCAAACAAAAAAGAGAATGTTAATCATTCTCTTTTGTAAATTCATCGAAGTCTATTGTTTCTTCTGTTTCAAGGGAAGTCTTTGCAAGTTTATCAATTAAAGACTTTTGTTCATGAGATAAGCGTTTTGGTAAAACCATTTTAAATACTAAATACATATCTCCTTTATGTCTTCTAAACTTGTTGTCAATTCCTTTTCCTTTGATTCTTTGTTTATCTCCACTATTCGTACCTGCAGGAACATTAATCTTAACATTTCCATATAAAGTAGGAATCTCTTTCTTACATCCTAATAGAGCTTCTGTTAGAGTAAGAGGTACTTCTAGATAGATATCATCATGATCTCTTACGAAATAGTCATGTTCTTCAACAACGAATTCGATATACAAGTCTCCATTTTCTCCTCCGTTGGTGCCTGGATTTCCTTTTCCTGATACTCTTTGTCTATCTCCTGTTGAAATACCAGCTGGAACATTAATGGTCATTTTCTTGTTCTTTTTTAGTTTTCCTTTTCCATTACATTCCGTACATTTTCTTTTATAAGTCTTTCCTGTTCCATGACAATCTGGACATGTTTGGCGAGACATAAAAGAACCTAGAATGGTATTTTGTTCGGTTGTGATCGTTCCTTGTCCATGACAAGTTTTACATTCTTCTTTATCAAATCCACCGTTTCCATGACATTCATCACAATCTTCTATGATATCGATATTGAATTTCTTTTCACATCCATAAACAGCTTCTTCAAAATCTAATTTTAAATGCATTAAGATGTCACTACCACGAGTTGCTCGTGAAGAAGATCCTCCTCCAAATCCTGAGAATCCAGAAAAGCCTCCTCCCACACCTCCACCGAAGATAGAATCAAAGATATCTCCGAAATCGAAGTCAGATGCATTGAAGTTTGTATAAGAACCATATCCTCCACCGGGAGCATTTCCTGATACTCCTTGATGTCCAAATTGGTCATACATACTTCTTTTTTGACTATCTGATAATACAGAGTATGCTTCTTGAACTTCTTTAAATTTATCAGCGGCTTTTGGATCATCTTTATTTAAGTCTGGATGGTATTGTTTTGCTTTCTTACGATAGGCACTTTTGATTTCATCTTCAGATGCATCTTTACCAATTCCTAGGACTTCATAATAATCTCTTTTGTTTTCTGCCACTTGCATCACATCCTTACCAGAAAGTAAGTAGTCTTAAAAGACTACTTTCTTTCTTATTCTTCTTCGATGTCAGCTTCTTCTACATCGTCATCTTTTTTCTTTTTCTTTTTGTCTTTTTTAGAAGATTTTTCTTCTTCCTCTTCTTCGTCATCATTACTTTCTTCTTGACGATCTTTTGCAGCTTGTTCATATACTTTAGCAGCTAAAGCCATAGCTTTTTCTTGAAGTTTTTCTTTTCCTTCTTTGATATCATCGATATCTCCGTCTTCTAGAGCTTTCTTCAAGTCTTTGATTAAGTCTTCTGCTTCTTCTACTTCTTTTTTATCAGCTTTATCTCCTAAATCTTTGATTGCTTTTTCTGTTTGGAAGACTAGTTGTTCTGCATCATTCTTTAATTCTGCTTCTTCTTTTCTCTTTTCGTCTTCTTCTTTATTTTCTTCTGCTTCTTTTCTCATACGTTCAATCTCTTCATCACTTAAGTTCGTAGTAGCGGTGATCGTAATAGATTGTTCTTTATTCGTAGCAAGATCTTTTGCTTTAACATTAACAATACCATTTGTATCAATATCGAATGTTACTTCAATTTGTGGTACTCCACGTGGTGCTGGTGGAATATTATCCAATCTAAAGTTACCTAATGTCTTATTGTCATCAGCCATTGGACGATCTCCTTGTAATACATGGATATCTACACCAGGTTGATTATCAGCAGCTGTTGAGAATACTTCTGAACGAGTTGCTGGAATGGTTGTATTTCTTGGAATTAATGTTGTCATAACTCCACCTAATGTTTCAACTCCTAAAGATAGAGGTGTAACATCTAGTAATACAATGTCATTAACATCTCCTGCGATAACTCCTCCTTGAATAGCAGCTCCCATAGCAACTGCTTCATCTGGGTTAATTTCACGAGATGGTTCTTTTCCTAATTCTTTTACAATTGTGTCATATACAAGTGGTACACGAGTAGATCCACCTACAAATAATACTTTATCAATATCTTTCTTAGATATTTTAGCATCTTTAATAGCTTTCTTAACAGGTTCAATTGTTGATTCTACTAAATCAGAAATTAAGTCTTCAAATTTAGCTCTTGTTAAAGTCATATCTAAGTGTAGAGGTTCTCCATCGTCACCCTTCGCAATAAATGGTGCAGAGATTTGAGTAGATACCATTCCTGATAAATCTTTCTTTGCTTTTTCAGCAACTTCTTTTAGACGTTGCATTGCCATATCGTCTTCTCTTAAGTCAATATCATTTTCTTTTTCGAATTCTTCAACGATATAATCAATAATACGATTATCGAAATCATCTCCACCTAAATGGTTATTACCATTTGTAGATTTAACTTCAAATACACCGTCTCCTAACTCAAGGATAGATACATCGAATGTACCTCCACCTAAGTCATATACAAGGATTGTTTGTCCTTCATCTTTTTCTAGTCCATAAGCTAAGGCTGCAGCTGTTGGTTCGTTGATAATTCTTTCTACTTCTAGACCAGCAATTTTACCAGCATTTTTGGTTGCTTGTCTTTGAGCATCTTCAAAGTATGCTGGAACTGTAATAACAGCTTTGTCTACTTTTTCTCCTAAGTATGCTTCTGCATAATCTTTCATATAAGCTAAGATCATGGCAGAAATCTCTTCTGGAGTATATTTCTTTCCTTCTAATTCTACTTTTTCAGCAGTTCCCATTTTTCTTTTAATAGAACTTACTGTATTTGGATTGGTAAGAGCTTGTCTTTTAGCAGATTCTCCTACAATCTTTTCTCCTTTTTTAAATGCTACTACAGAAGGAGTCGTTCTTGATCCTTCTGGATTTGGTATTACTTTTGGAACTCCTGCTTCTAGTACAGCTACACAAGAGTTTGTAGTACCTAAGTCTATTCCGATTATTTTTCCCATAATTGTTCTCTCCTTTATTTTTGATTTATTTTTACAGATGCAGGTCGAATAACTCGATCCTTTAATTTGTATCCTTTTTGTAATACTTCAATAACTACTTCGTCTTTTAAATCTTCTCTAGATTCTGTAAGTAGTGCTTGTTCTAAGTTTGGATCAAATACTTCTCCTACACGATTTATTTCTTCGACTCCGTATTTTGTAAGAATTGCTTTTAAATTCTCATATACCATACGAAATCCTACTTGGTATTTTTTTAGTTCTTCACTAAGACCAGAATCATCACGATTTACTGTTTTATCAAATGAATCTAAGATTGGTAAAATTTCCGTGATTAAGTCTTGATTTGCAAATTTTAAAATATTTGCAGTTTCTTCATCTTTACGACGACGATAATTAATCGATTCAGCATTCGCAAGATTTACTTTTTCCTGTAATGCTTTATTAGATTCTGTTAATTCTTGAATTTCTTTTTCAAGTTTTAACATTTCATTATTTAATTTCGTATCGTTTTCAAGTTCTTTTGTTTCTTCTAGTAATTCTGTTTCGACTCCTTCTTCCGGTTTAATTACTTTATGTCCTTTCTTACTCATAACAGCCTACCTTTCAATATTCTCTTTCATATACTCAAGCAATCCAACGACACGATCATATTCCATTCTCTTTGGACCTATAATAGCGATGGTTCCTTCTTCATTTCCATTCTTATATTTTGTTTGAATAACGGTAACATCACTATCAATATTATTTTCATTTCCAATATAGACTTTAATATTATTATCATCATCTTCTTCGATACTTTTTAAAATCTCTTTATCTTCTAATTTATTAAAGACATTTTTAATTTTATCGATATTTGATGAGAATTCTGGTTGCTCTAGCATTTTGTGTCTACCCATGATATTAACTTCTTGATTCGTGAAATCTGTAAATACATGGTAGAAAGCATTGTATAGTTTTTCATGTTGTTTTACATAGTTTCCAATGATTGGTTTTACTTCGTACTCTAATTTTGATACAACTTCATCAATTGGAGTACCTGAGATTAAGTTATT
Organism: uncultured Caryophanales bacterium; assembly: GCA_947306705.1. Classification (GTDB taxonomy): domain Bacteria; phylum Bacillota_I; class Bacilli_A; order RF39; family UBA660; genus UBA3789. Next base: position 14,700 of record CAMZHD010000015.1, on the reverse strand, counting down.
AATTAAAGCAACTGTTTTTTTGACTTCTTCTAAGGATACATCTTCTAGTCTTATATTCTTGTGTTCTACATGTCCTTTATCGGTCACAATAATAACAGTCATATTTGTATCATCAATCGGAATTACTTCTAGATGTTTTAGAAGATTCTCATGAGATTTAGAACCTAGCACTACGGTTGTGTAGTTCATCATATCAGAAATAACCTCCAAAGATTTTGTGATTACATCTGATAGAGCTAGTTGTTGATTTTTGAAGACTCTTTGCAATTTTAACATATCTTCTGCATTCATCTTTTTAAGTTCCATTAGGTTATCGACATAATAACGATATCCTGCTTCGCTCGGAACTCTTCCAGAAGAAGTATGGGTCTTTTCCAATAATCCTAAACGTTCCAACTCACCCATCTCATTTCGAACAGTAGCGCTTGAGCAATTGATAGCTTTCGAAATTACTTTTGAGCCTACTGGAATTGGTTCTTTGATGTAACGTTCTACGATTAATCGTAAGATCTTGTTTTGTCTTTCACTCAACATAACATAACCTCCTTAGCACTTTTTTTATTCAAGTGCTAAGTATAGGATACTACCTTTTTTAGCACTTGTCAATATATGAGTGCTAAAAATAAAAAAGTGGTGCTTTTAAGCACCACTATAGTCAACTGCGATTAATTTAAATCGTTGTGTTACAACATTATTTTTACCAATTATTATATTATTTAAATCGTCTGTAACGGTTTGATTGGTTTGGGGAAGAATGTTACCGGTTACATTGGCATCATCAAATACAGCAACGACTGTAGAGATGACATAGGTTCCATTTCCTACAGCTCGAATCTTCCAAATTTGTGGTTCATTTCGAGCTAAATCATTGAAGGCTGCATTGGCAGCAATATTATTCTTTACCATATTTTCATCTTGATAAATCGATAATGCTTTGTAACGAGCAAGTTCTACTATTTTATATTCATCTCCTGTTGTACTAACATCTGGATTTGTAATCTTTTCAATAGACCATTTTTGTCTTTTCATTCCAAGTAATGGTTCAATCTTAATTGGATTTGCATCTAAATCTGCGGTTTCATTGGCTGTCATGACTTTTGTTTCACTAAGTACTGGCATAATATAATAGTTTCCAGTATCTGGAAGGGTTGTTGTTGAATCATATTGAAAAGCAGATATATGGAATCCTGCGGCTGTTTCTGTTTCTGATAAAACTGTTCCGCTACCAGCTGCTTTGATAAATTGATAGCCTCCTCCATTGGATACTTCAATCGTATGATTTTGTACATCTAGTCCTGAACCATTAGAGGTTGAATGAAGTCCTGGATGCCATACGGCTACTTCATCTAGTTTATAAGCATCTCCTAAATCTAATACTTTACAGTTACCAGAAGCAGATAGAGTTTTTCCTATTGCTAAATCAACTCCAGTATCGGATTGAATTGCTGCGAAAGTAGTATTTGCTCCTCCTGTTAGACAGTCTCTAATATAACGAACACTATCTAATTTATGATTCTTGCGGATTAGAGTTTGTACTTCATCCGTAATACTAACTAATCTTTCAATTCTTGCTTTTCCATCGCCTTGATTGACTCCCGCAATCATATGACCATCGACAAATCGATAAGGAATAGCTTCTCCTGTATAGTAATACGTTTCTGTTGCATCATTATACAATTGTTCATAATATTGATAGGTTGGCTGATTGGATACGGCCCCTTTAATAATGGCTTTGGATCCACCATATCCAGATACAAAAGATACGCCTCCTACATTGGCATTATTACTTGGATAGTATCCATCTCCTCCTCCACCAGATCCTGCTGGAGAAGAGGCCCCTGTTTGTCCTACACTACTTAATTGATAATTGGTTGGATATCCAATTAATGTACCATTGGTATTATTTCCTGTTCCGGTTGGTAAAAGACCATAGTCTTTTGTTCCATTATTTACATTGATAGCTCCTCCTTGAGAAACCATACTAGCTTGGTAACCTACTAAAGTACCACCGGCTGCTCTTGCGCCACTTCCTCCACCAGCAGCTACCATAATTCTTGTATTATACGATTTAGAGTCCGTATACCCTCCACTAATAATACGTACATCGGTCTCTTTTCCTCCATTGGAGTCTGACATATGTTTTCCTACATAGAAGTATAAAACGTCTCCTTCCATAAGTTTAATAACACCGGAAGTGTAAGCTCCAAATCCTCCGTTAGCTCCTCCTCCTTGGGTTCCCCAAAGTTCAATTCGATAATATCCAGAAGCTCCATCTGGAACAATATATTTTTGTGCAATGGGAACAGAAGAAGAACTTGCTAACATATAGCCAAAATTCGTTTCTGTTTTACTAAAACGATTTAAATCCGATTCAATTTCTTTTGCCATTTCTGAGGAATTCGATCTTGTTGTGGACATAGTAGCCATCAATAAAGCTACTATTAAAATACCCATAATCGCAAGACCATATATAACTGTAGAAATCGCAAACCCTTTATTATTCAATTTCTTCATATAATCACCTATTCTATATAGATTCTATCATATTTTTTGAATTATCACTATAGTTTTATCTCCATACGTTTTATTTTTAATTTCACTGTACACTTCTGGATAAACAATTTTATCAATGGAATCACTTTCACATACGATGATTCCACCTTTTTTTACTAAATCTTTCTTGGTGATTTCTTCTATACTCTTTTCAATATAATTTGTCTGATATGGAGGATCTAAAAAGATAATATCAAATTTCTCCTCTAGAGAGTGAATGGCTTTCACATAGTCCATTCCTAGTACTTTGACAGAATCACATCCTAGTTTTTCAATATTCTTCTTAATAATAGATACTGCTTTTGGATTTGAATCTACTAGTACTGCAGAATGCGCCCCTTCACTTAAGGCTTCTAGTCCAAGATTCCCACTCCCAGAAAATAGATCTAGAACATGGCTATTTGGAATAAACATCTGAATCTGCGCAAACAAACTCTCTTTTACTCTTTCCATTGTAGGTCTTGTTCCTTTAATATCAAAACCATCTAAGACTCTTCCTTTATATTTTCCACTAATAATTCTCATCGACATTCCTTCTCTTCTATTTCGATTTCTTTTAATTTTTGATTCATTCTTAAAATTAGTAGATTTAGATCTGTTTCTTTTTCTTTATAATTACGGAATAATTTATGATTACATATCTTTTCTTTTATTTTCTCATCTTGTGTTTCATTATACTTCTTTATATCTTCTAATAACTCCTTATCTTCCATAATTACTTTATTTAGTTCTTTAATTTCTTTTACTTCCTGTGTATTCTCTAATGCATTCTTTACTTTTTCCATTTTTTCTAATAACTCATTCATAATTTTATTTTACCATAAAAAAAGGAACTATGTTCCTTTAATTAATACGTTAGAAGTATTAAAAATACTATTTCCTCCATACGTAATAATCCAATTTTGAGCAGCTGCATCTTTTACATAAATAATTGTATTACTATTTAAATTAGCTAAAAATCTTGTATCATTTATGCTTTGTGTAACATTTTGAAAATCAAAAGTAGATAAATCTAAAATAAAATTATTATTCATACTTCCCACATAAGCAAACATATAAAACAAATTGGTAACGTTTGTAGTGATAAAATGGCTTCCTAGATTCATTGTAAAGGAAGGATTAGACCTGCCTACTGAAGTGAACATCATCTCCATATTTGTTACATTTGATGTATCAAACTTGTCTCCCAAATCTATGTTTATAACTTCACTACTAGATCCCATACCAGCAAACATCTGAATCATATTAGTAATTTTAGATGTATCAAAATAATCCCCCAAATCCAATGTCATGACTGTACTATTAGATCCTGCATGTGCGAACATTGCCTCCATATTTGTTACATTTGATGTATCAAATTGATCTCCTAAATCTAAAGTAAGTACAGTACTATAGGTTCCTACACTTTCAAACATAGCCTCCATATTTGTAACTTTACTTGTATTAAAATATTCTCCTAAATCTAAGGTAAAGATGGTACTATTAAAGCCAGTAGAGTTAAACATACCTTCCATAGTCGTTACATTGCTTGTATAAAACTGATCTCCTAAATCTAAGGTAAAAGTCGTGTTAGTCTTTCCTGTAGAATGAAACATATATGCCATATTCGTTACTTTGCTAGTATTAAATAGTAAACCCAAATCTAAGGTGAAAGAAGTGCTGTTTTCTCCAGTTCTACAAAATATTCCTTCCATATTTATGACATTACTTGTATCAAAGTAATCTCCTAAATCTAAAGTAAAATAATTACTATTAGAACCGGTAGATAAAAACATATACGACATATCGGTAACATTACTAGTATCAAATTTGTCACCTAAATTAAGAGTAAAAACAGAACTTGATGATAATATTCCATAATGTGTACCAGTCCCATTGGCAAACATCCCCCTCATATTTGTAACTTGACTCGTATCAAAATTATTTCCTAAGTCTAATACATAGGCATTGCTTTTTACGCCTACAGAATTAAACATATGACTCATATCTGTTACATTGCTTGTATCAAAAAAATTTCCTAAGTCTAAAGTTAATATAGTACTATAGGTTCCCATTTTATAAAACATATATGCCATGTCCGTTACTTTGCTTGTATTAAATTGATTCCCTAAATTAATATCAAAAACCGGACTATTATATCCTGTATAGTAAAACATACTATTCATATTCGTTACATTACTCGTATCAAATTGATTACCTAAATCTAAAGTGAAAGATGTACTATTATATCCTGTATAGTAGAACATTTTATACATATTTGTTACCTTACTGGTATCAAAATTATTTCCCAAATCTAAAGTGAAATTAGTAGGAGTATATCCAGCATTATAAAACAACCCTTCCATATTTGTAACATTAGAAGTATTCAAAACACTTAAATTGTTAATACTAGTTAAGTCTGTAAAATTACTAAACCAATATTTACTATCAGGATTAGCATATAATGCGCCATCTCCTTGAATTATTAAATCATACTTTGTATTGTCATCTTGATTGGTTATTAAATATGCCATGACATCGCCATTTTGATTGGCACCTGTGTCCCAGCTTTCTACGTAATCAGATGGAGGATTTAATTCATCCTCTAAAGTAATTGTTTTTATATTTCTTTGATAATTGGAGCGACGAAACATTTTACCATCACCCTGATAAGTTGTATTTAATGTTGGTACTGTGAATTTTTTAACAGTTAAAAATCCTGTAATACTTAAAGCGGTACTTAGAGTTGCATATCCAATTCCAATGAACACGAAAAGAACTAATACCAATGACATTAGCATTCTTTTTCTTGTTTTTCTTTTGTATATTAGTCTACGCTTTCTCATATACAAACCTCTCCTATTATCATTTTATCATTATCAAGTACATAAAAAAAGACTATAATTAGTCTTTTTTAATTTAAGAAATCATCTATCGTCATAAGACGATCATCTATTTCTTTTAAAGATACTTGGTCTTTTTTAGGAATAGGCTTTTCTTCTTCTTTCTCTTCTTCTAATACTTCAATTTCTTCATCTATTAAAGATTCTTGATGCTTTTCTGCTTGAGAAAGACTTGGTACTAAGAAAGCATCTGATAATTCTTTCTTCACAAGTTGAGTTCCTGTTGAATAGCGATCTGCGATTGGGAGTTCTGTTCCTTTAACAATCGTAATTTCTCCATTCTTTAATCCAATATGACTCTTTGCATCATCAATAAATGTTTTTACTACAATATATGGATTAGATTTTACTTCTCTTAATACTTGAATACCACGTCTTGTACGAGAAAGTAATTCAAATTCTGTTAATCTTACTCTCTTACCAGTACCTTTATTGGTAATAATGGAAATAAACTCGTGCGTTGTATATGAGAAATTATTAACGGATACTACATAATCATCTTTTAATTTCATCGCTTTTACTCCAGAAGCTTTTACTCCTACTAATGGGATTTCTTCTGTCTTAAAGCTTAATCCATATCCTGTGTTGGTTGTGAGGAAGACAGTGTCATAGTCTTCTCTTAGAACACTGATCACAGCATCTCCTTCTTTTAATTTCATACAACTGGTTGCTTTATTATAACGTTGTAGTTTAAATTCTTTTAATTTAGAACGTTTAATCATACCATCTTTGGTTGTGATAATAATATTCTTATTACTTTGGAAATCATAAGCAGGAATTGCCGTTACAATACTTTCTTCTCCTGGAACTTCAATTACATTACTTACGTGTTTTGGCATATCTTTCCATTTTAAATCTGGAATTAAATGAACAGGAATATGTAAGTAGTTTCCACCTGATGTAAATACTAATATTGTATCTGTTGTATTCATTTCAAATAATCCAATTAAGTAATCATTTTCTTTTAAGGTAATATCGTCTGGATCAGAAGATTTATAACTACGGAAAGAGGTTCTCTTAATATAACCATCTTTTGTAATCGCAACCACTACATCTTCTTTTGGAATCATATCTGCTTCATCAATCTTAATTTCTGTAATCTCTTCTTTGATATCCGTTAATCTAGGAGTTGGATATTCATCTCTTACGGCTCTTAGATCTTTCTTCATAACAGATTTTAAGACTTCTTCACTGCCTAGAATTGCGGTTAATCCATTGATAATCTTTTCTAGATTATCTTTTTCATTTTCTAAGGCAACTACGTCTGTATTGGTTAGGCGATATAATTGTAAGGTTACAATTGCTTCTGCTTGTTCTTCTGTAAATGCAAATTCTTTTACTAAGTTTTCTTTGGCATCTTGTTTATTCTTACTAGCACGGATTACTCGAATGACTTCATCTAAGATTGAAATACATTTTATTAATCCTTCTACGATATGATATCTTGCTTTTGCATGGGCTAAATCAAATTCTGTTCTTCTTCTTACAACTTCTTTTTGATGAGCAATAAAAGCATCTAATGCTTCTTTTAACCCTAATAGTTTTGGTCTTCTATTAACAATTGATACAACATTGAAGTTGTAGCTGATTTGCATATCTGTATTCTTTAATAAATAGTTAATGATTAATTCACTATTTGCATTCTTCTTTAATTCGATTACAATTCGTACATCAGCAGCAGATTCATCTCTTACTTCATTGATTCCTTCTACTTTTTTATCAATACGAATATCATCGATTCTTTTAACTAATTGTGCTTTATTGACTTCAAATGGAATTTCTGTAATGACAATTTGTGGACCATTTTTCGTTTCTTCTATGTTGTATCTACTTTTTACAATGATTCTTCCTCTACCTGTTTCATAGGCTTCTCGAATTCCATCTAATCCTTCTACAATTCCTCCTGTAGGAAAGTCAGGACCTTTAACATATTTCATTAATGTTTCTAATTGACAATTTGGATTATCAATTCTATGAATCGTTGCGTCAATGACTTCTCCTAAGTTATGAGGAGGAATGTTTGTTGCATATCCTGCAGAAATACCTTGTGCTCCATAGACTAGGAGTGCTGGAAAACGTGCAGGAAGAACGGTTGGTTCTACGGTTGTATCATCAAAGTTAGGCGCAAATTCTACGGTATCTTTATCGATATCTCGAAGCATCTCATTACTAATCTTTGAAAGACGTGCTTCGGTATAACGATAAGCAGCTGGACTATCTCCATCAATCGATCCATTATTACCATGCATATCAATATATGGTAATCTAGTCTTCCATGGTTGAGACATACGAACCATTGCATCATAAATAGAAGTATCTCCATGAGGATGATAATTACCGATAACGTCTCCTACTGTCTTAGCAGATTTACGATATCCCTTATCATAGGTATTCTTCTCTTTATGCATAGAATAAAGAATTCTACGTTGAACTGGTTTTAATCCATCTCTTGCATCTGGAATCGCACGATCTTGGATAATGTATTTAGAATAACTTCCAAATCTCTCTCCCATAATATCTTCCAACGTATAATCAAAAATCTTCTCTATGATTTCTTCTGTTTCCGTTTTCTTTTTTGGCATTTTACCACTACTTTCTAAATGTTTTCTTCTATGTATTCTATTTCTAAATGATTTTCATCATTTACTACATTCTTTCCTAATCTTCTTTCAATATCTTTTCTTGTGTTATAAGCAACATTTCCACCCACTTCAGCCATCAGTTTATTTTGTGCTAGACCTTCTGGATGATGAGCATTGGTTAATTCTCTTGTTGCTACTTCTCCTAAATCAGCAAGAATGATTTCTATATCAGACATATTGTCTCTTAAAGATTCTTTATGAAGCCCTTTGTATTCTTTATATTCTTTTGCAGTCATACCTGACCAATTCTTATAAATCTCATTTGTAAGAATTGCATATTCCGTATTTGTCTCTACTCCATGTTCTTTCCATGTGTTAGTCAATTTCTTTCGATTCATAATACTAAATAGTCTTTTTAATATCCACTCAAAAGAATAGCCTTTTTTTAAGTAGAGTTCTATCATTTCTTCTATTCCTTGGGATGGATCAAACACTTGATCTATTTCTTTTTTTCCTAAGTGGGCTAACCAAAGTTTAAAAGGTTCTGCTTTAGGAGATGGAATAGACTCAATTAAACGAAAGATTCCTTCTGTATCTAATGTATCTGTTAAATACATCTTACCATCTTTTTTCGACTTCATTTTCAGTTGTACACAATTTGTGGACAACTGACTTTTTTCCACTTCAGAAAGTCTTTGCTTTAGCATGTTCCAATAATTTCTTGGATTCATACTATCCGTTAGGACTTCAATAACATCTACAACACTGAAATAATAATCCTCTTTTTCAGCATCCCAGATACTTCTAATTTCTTTCCCTTCAAATAGATTTGAAATAACTTGTAATTTATTATTATTCAAATGACATACCCCCTAACTGTATAATAATGCCTTACAATTTAAACATATCATACAGTTGTTCGTGTGTCAATCGAACAAATTAAGTTGTTATTTTATAATCATCTTCTAGTGAAAATTCTACATTCTCTTCGATCCATTCTTTACGAGGAGGTACATCGTCTCCCATTAGAATGGATACACGTTTTTCTGCAAGTTGTGCATCTTCAATGTTGACTCTAATTAACGTTCTAGTTCCTGGTTTCATGGTTGTTTCACATAATTGATCTGCATTCATTTCACCAAGACCTTTATAACGTTGAATATCACATTTTTTACCTTTACTCTTCTCTTGCATCTCTTCTACCGTATAAGCATATTCAATGTCTTTTCCACTTTGAATTTTAAAAAGTGGTGGTAAGGCAACGAATAGTCTTCCATCTTCAATTAATGGTTTCATATAACGATAGAAGAATGTTAGTAATAGACATTGGATATGTCCTCCATCTTCATCGGCATCGGACATGATAATGACTTTACTATATTCACAATCTTTGATATCAAAGTTTGATCCATATCCTGCACCGATTGTATAGATCATTGTATTAATTTCTTCATTCTTAAGAATTTCATCTTCTTTTGTTTTTTCTGTATTTAATACTTTACCACGAAGAGGAAGGATTGCTTGATAGCGTCTGTCTCTTCCTTGTTTAGCAGAACCTCCTGCAGAATCTCCCTCGACTAGGAATAATTCTTTTTTATCTCTTTCTTTACTTTGAGCAGGAGCCAATTTCCCAGATAAAGATCTTTCTTTATTATTTTTCTTCGTTCCTTTACGAGCTTCTTCTCTTGCTTTTCTGGCAGCTTCTCTTGCAATTTTACTACGAAGAGATTTATTAATAATATCCGTTGCGATTGCTTTATTCTCTTCTAAGTATGTTTGAAGATTTTGTGTTACAATTGCTTCTACTGCATTCTTTGCTTGAGGAGTTCCTAGTTTTCCTTTGGTTTGTCCTTCAAATTGAAGAATTCCCTCTGGTATTTTTAAACTAATAATAGCCGTTAATCCTTCTCGAACATCGGATCCTTCAAACGCTTTGTCTTTTTCTTTTACAAATCCATTGGCTTTTGCATAATCATTAAAAACTCTTGTTAGGGCTGTTTTAAATCCTACTTCGTGAGAACCTCCATCGATTGTTTTAACATTATTAACGAAACTTACAATCTTTTCATTATAAGTATCGGTATATTGCATGGATATTTCTACTTCAATCTTATCTCTTGTTCCATCAAAGGTTAATACTTTATGAAGAGTATTTTCTCCTTTATTTAATTCTTCTACATACTCTTCAATTCCTCTTTCATAATGATATTTAACATCTCTTTCGTCTTCTTCATCTATGACTTCAATGGTAATTCCTTTTAAAAGGAAAGCAGATTCTTGCATTCTTTCACATACGGTTGTGTAAGAAAATTTTGTACTTGCGAAAATTTCAGGATCTGGCATAAAACGAACCGTTGTTCCTGTTTTGTTTGTAGTACCAATTACTTTCAAAGGTACTGCTACATGTCCCCCATTTTCAAAACGAATGTAGGACTCTTCTTTGTCTCTTTTAATGGTTACTTCCATCCATTTGGATAAAGCATTTACAACAGAAGAACCTACTCCATGTAATCCTCCGGATACTTTATAGCCATCGCTTTCAAATTTACCACCTGCATGCAATACGGTATAAATAACTTCTGGTGTACTTTTTCCAGATTCATGCATACCGGTTGGTACTCCACGTCCATGGTCTTCTACCGATACTGATCCATCTTTATGAAGAGTGATTTTAATATAATCTCCAAAACCATTAATTGCTTCATCTACAGAATTATCTACAATTTCCCAAATTAAATGATGAAGCCCTCTTTTATCCGTAGAACCTATATACATTCCAGGACGTTTACGTACGGCTTCTAATCCTTCTAGAATTTTAATCGATGAGGCATCATATTTTCCTGCCATATTTTATCACTCCTAATGTTTCCATATTTATTATAACGAATTAGACACTGATTTTCAAATCTCTTTACTTTATTTGACAATAAAAAACCTTACTATACAACGAAAAATAGGATTTAAATCCTATTTTTTTATTTGATTTAACAGTTTTTCTTGGAGACCTATATTCTCTCCTTCTAGGTTATTATCATTACGACCATCTATTGTAGAATGTTTTAAACCTTTTCGATGTTCTATTAATTCATCCACTCTTTGGATATTATCCATTTGATTTTTAGTTTCTCTTTCATACGTATGCCTTGCTCCTTTATTTCTATATCTTGCATACATAATAGCATAGAAGATAATTCCTCCTAATAAGAATAGGAATCCTCCGTTTCCATCTTCATCTGCTGAGAAAGCAATGAATAAACTTATAAATAAACATAAAATTTCTACTAAGAAAGATACAAAGATTAGTTTTCCTTGATTGATTGGAACACTTCCCATTGTTTCATTGGTTCTTGCGTTTACCGCAACATAATGTAGTATCTTACTATTTCCTTTTACTTGTAAGTAAGAATATAACCATACTGGAAGATATGCTGCAATCCATTGAGATCCTTCTACTTTAAAGTCTTCCCTCTTCCAAGATAATCCTCTATCATAGAATTTTAAGTCTGAACGAATCGCAAATCTTGAAACATCTTTTAATTGTTTTTCTACTTTTGCTTCAATTTCTTCAACATTTACATCTCTTCTTTCAGAGGTATATCCCACTAAATAATTGGATTCATATTGAATACAGTTTTCTGTATCAAATGGCATAACGGCATTAATAATATTATTGGTTTGTTCATTACTAGATTTATCTAATCTTGTTGAATTGGATTCAATTGTTAGACCTTGTATCGCAATATCAAAGTCTCTTTTAACATGATAGGCATCTGCATCATATCTTGTTTCTTTATGATCATCTGATCCTACTGTATATTGTCTAACTAAGTGTTCTCCTTCTCCTTCAAAAGTAGCATGTGCATTTGCATCTACTAATAGATATGGGAAGTAAACACCCATGATATTTTCCGTTGTGAATTCTTTTTGAAATTGAGGATGGGCAAAGAATTTTCTTTTTCCAACAAACTCTTCAATTTTCTTTCTAGCTTCTTCTTTTGTCGTTTTAAATGGTAAAATGGCATCTGGAATCGCACCATTTTCAATTTGAGAATTAACAGATAAAATACTACGACACCAGTGACATCTTGCATGAGGAGCACTGGCAGTATCAATAACGACTTCTGCTCCACATCCTCCACATCTCATGGTGATAACATCATTGACATCGGCTTTAATCGCAGAAGTTCCTTTTCCCATGGTACGACCTTTTAATTTCTTGATATCTTTTTCAAGTCCTTGTAAAGCAGCTCCCTCAAATTCAATTCCACAATAATTACATTTTAATTTTCCTGTTTTAGGATTTGGTACTATTTCACTAGCTCCACAATTTGGACACTTTCTTTGACCATCTTTTGTATTATTGGATACTTGCACAACATTCTCCGTTGGTTGTTCTACAACTGCTGGTGCAGGTTGTTGTTCCACATTTGGATTTATCATTACTGGTTGATCATTATTATTTTCCATAAAATCCTCCTACCGTATAGTATTCTATATTCATTATAACAAATCTTTTTAACATTGACTATAAAAAAGAAGAGTTTCTACTCTTCTTTACTATTTCTCACAGATTTCTTCCATTACTTTTTTCTGTTTTGGATTTAGTTCTTCCCAATAACTCTCTTTTGTCTTTTCTAAGCGCTTATAAAAGGCTTCTTGGAGTCTTTTACTAACTCCTGGTATTCTTTCCTTTATCTCGTCTAAAAATGCCAAAATCTCCATGAATTTCTTGTCATTCATTTTTTGATGAACAATGGAATATGTATTTTGATAATATGTATACCAAATATTAGGAACAACTCCTACTCTTTTTAAATTCTTTCCTAAATCAATTAAGAATAATGTATCTTCTGAAATTCTAACACTTTCTGTAAAATGAACCTCTCCGATACAACTTCTTCGATATAGTTTTGTATAAATTCTTCCAGTAGGAGTATCTAATAATTCAGAATTATCTTCTCCTGTCTTACTAGAGATAACTTTATCCATATATTTTTCAAGATCATTTCCTTCGTAAATCCAAAGACCATCCTTTGAATTCCTTACTCTAGTAACCTTATCTCCTACTATTTCTTGGTATCCTCCAACAATCATATCTAGATCGTTCTCTTCTAATAGTTTTAAAGACTCTTCTAAGAAGTTAGGAGATATTTCATCATCTGCATCTACAAACGTAAGATATTCTCCTGTACAGGCTTTTAATCCTGTATTTCTTGCTGCACTTACTCCTCTATTTTCTTGATGAATGATTTCAAAAGCAGGATGAACAAAAGCATAGTTATCTAAGAAATCACTTACTTTTTCTCCACTACCATCATCTACTACAATACAATGATAATTCGAATAAGTACTTGCCTCAATAGAAGCAAAACATCTTTTAATATCCTCTATCGGAGTATTATAAATGGGAATAATAATATCAATCATATAATCACCTACATATATAGTGTTATTAAAACAATTGTACTTATTACAATCGTATAAATACAAATCTTTTCAACCCAACTAATTCTTTCTTTTAAATAGATTCTACTAATAATATTCGTAAATACCGTATATAAAGAACTAATCGGTGCCACAATACTTAAAGAACCCATACTTAAAGCAAAAGAATAGACAATGTTTCCAATCGGAGTAATTCCACATCCTTTTAAGATTACAGCATTTGGTTTCTTTACATGCGTGGAAGTAATAAAACCACGAAGTATGAAGTAGATGGATGCAAACGCATACACTAATCCTTTATAGTAATACAAGTCATATACCCCAAAATGACTTACATAAATATTCTTTTCAAAGAATGTAGAGATCGCAACTAATACCATATAAACACAAGCAAAGATAATTCCTTTAATTGGATGAGGCGCCCGATTACTCTTTTGTTGAGAAGAAGCAAGAATAATAATCGATAAACAAATTAAACTAATAATCACGATTTGTCCAGTCGATATCTTTTCTTTTAATAACCATACTCCTAAGATAACATCCAATATCGGATAAGCGGCCATAATTGGACTTGTTACCGTTAATTTTCCATTGGATATCGCAATATGTATAATCAAAGAAGCAAATAAATCACATAGTATTACAGGAAGAGTCTGTGTAAAGATATTCCAATGAAAGGTTCCAAATAATGATCTTTGAAATAATAATACGACTCCTAAATAAATGATTGTTCTTACATGATATGTATAAAAATAAACATTTGATTTATCATAGTTCTTTGATACTCTTGAGTAAGCTACTTCTCCTACTCCCCAGAGAATCGCCACTAATAGTGCTAGTAAAAACCCTATCACTTGACTCCCTCCTATCCTTTTCTATTGTATCATGAAATAGATTCTTTTTTAAGTTCTTCTTTATACTTTACAACTTTCTCTGTCTTAATTAAAACCATCATCATTTCAAAACATTCATCATAATACTTTCTTAACTTATAATTCGTAAGATGTTGATACTTCTTATCCATTTCTCCTAAAATTCCCATCTTTGTTACTACTTGTTTCATACAAGAATACAAACTAGATTGATAAGACTTATACTTTTCTTGATCCTTTTCTAAATACCCATAAATATTTCCTAGAATCATTCTTTTCATCTTAATCCCATTATGATTTTGATTCTTATAAAGAAGAATCCATTCCTGTAAATTATTCGGAAGAAACTCATCATAATTCCAATCT
>CAMZHD010000014.1 GCA_947306705.1 uncultured Caryophanales bacterium | reverse complement strand
GACCCTATAATAACTCCGTAAGGGGGGATAATATGAATACAGATTATAATTTATATAAGATATTCCTATACTTGTATGAAGAAAAAAGTATTTCTAAGACCGCTAGTAAGCTATACGTATCTCAACCCGCTATTAGTTATAGTTTAAAAGAGTTAGAGAACCAATTAGGATATACTTTATTCTATCGTAATTCTAAAGGTATTGAACCCACTATGGAAGCAAAAGAATTATATGGGTATATTTCAACTGCTTTCCATATCTTAAATGATGCTGAAGAGCACATTAAGAATTTAAATCAATTAAATATTGGTTGTATTCGTGTGGGAGTTCCTGCGATGATTGGAGGATTCTATCTATCTTCCATTATTAGTAAGTTTCACAAGGATTATCCAGGAATTCAATTTGAGATTATTAGTAAATCTTCTACCGAAATGATCGATATGTTAGAAACTAGAAAATTAGATTTAGTAATTGATTCTTTTCCAGTTACTAGTTCTAAGAATGTAACAAGAATTCCTTTAAAGAAATTTACTAATGGATTTGTTTATTCTAAGAAACTTGGAAAAGTATCTATTTCTTCTTTAGAAGATTTAAGTAAGTATTCTTTATTACTCCCAAATACTTTATCTACTTCTCGTATTAAACTAGAAGAGTATTTAGATGATAAAAAAATTAAACTTACCCCAGAAGTAGAATCATCTCCTGAAGTTATGCTTTCTATGATTCGTGAAGGTGTTGGAATTGGATATCTTCCAAAAGAATTTATTGAGAACCAAAAAGATGCAGATGACTTTGAATTCGTATCTTTTGAGGGACTTCCTACTGTTGATATTCAATGTATCTACTTAAATGAATTTTTAACAGCAGCCTCAAGTAAGTTTGTTCAATTATTAAAAGAAGAGTGAGTTCACTCTTTTTTATTTTGTTAAAGTAGAAAATGTGTTAAAATGATGAGTAGGTGATGTCTATGGATGAAACCATTGGAGTAAAAGGTGGATATCAAGATCGTAGAAGAACAATGAGACTTCAGCAACTAGAAAAAGAACGACTAGAAGAATTAGAAGAGGAGTCTATTGAAGAATTAGAAAAAGAAGTTAAAAAGAAAGAACGTTATGCTTTGATTAAAACCATTCCTATTATCATCGCAGGTTCTATCTTCCAAGCATTAGTTCAAAATAAAGGGAAAGCAAAAGATAAGAAACAGAAGAGTAATTCTTCTTGGGAAGAAATAAAAGAAAAAGCACCTGTAGAAGAAGAAAAACCAAAAGTGATTGTGGTTGTATTAGGAGATGGAAGAAAGGTAGAAGTACCTATTAAGGTTGAAAAACTATTAGAGGAAGTTCCTGAAAATGTTACGATTTTACCAGAGGTTCCTAAAAGGGTAGAGGACCATCAAATCGTTGTCAATGAAGGGTATGTTCGTGATCAAGAATTTGGTGTTATTTCTTTAGAAACAAGAGATAAAATTGAGCAATTAAAAGGTCAAAGAATTATTGAATCTTATGAAAAAGAATTAAAAGATATTCGATATGATTTAAGAAGAATTCTTTTTGATTATCATGTTTTAGTAGATGAAGAAAAAGGTATACATAAAAGTGAAGAAGCAGAAGCTTTATTAAAAGAATTATCCGATCTTATTCGAAAGATTGAAGAATTAAAAAGAAGAATTCAAGTAGAGGATTATCAAAAATATGATGATAATTATATTTATTCCTTAATAGAAGGATATTTAAATGATTTTAAAGAAGGAAAAGCAATTTCTTCTATTAAAAACTCTTCTATGTATGAAGCTATTTCTAATCGATTATCTGAGTTAGATCATCAAAAAGATGCTTTTCAAAAGAAAGTAGAAGAAGAAAAAGAAAGATTTCAGGATCGAGAAGAAAAATATGCAAAACTAAAAGAAAGAGCTTCTAAATTTAAACAAATGAAGCAAGAATTTATGGATTTTCAGACTCAACAAGAACGTTTATTACGAGAAGTTCAGGAAAAGGTGGAGAATTCTGTTAGTGTTTCTGAAAGAGTGAAAGTAGAAGCAGAAGCAATGAGTGCACAAAGTAAAAGATTAATGCGATTATTAGCATTTTCTATGATTGTTCCTGGTGTGAGAGCAGCCAAACAAACTGTTTATTCTACGGCTGCATATTTATATCTTGTAAAACAAATTATGAATCCAAAACTTGTTAAAAAGAAATATAAGATAGTAGAAGTATCAGATTATAGTAGTGAGATTGAATCTAGTATTCGAGATATTGAGAGAACTTCTAAACAATTAGCTAAAACAAGTGATGAGATTGAAAAGATGCTAGAGACTATTAAACTTGATTTTAAGGATTATATAGGGGTTTATCCTGAATGTGATGAATTAATAAGAAATCTTGAATCGATTCGAGAGGATATTCTAGAAAGAGAATATGAAATTCAAAAAATAAAAGAAGCACAGAAAAAAGAATTGGAAAAGAATGAGGCAAAGGTGTTAACAAAAGGAGAATATCCAATGTAAAGTGTTGTAAACACTGGTTTCCTTTTTCTTTTTTTATGGCAACTATGGTATAATAATTAGTGAATGGAGTGAGAAAATGTTACTATTAACGAAGGCAATTTTTGCGATAATGATTGGTTTTCTATCTTCTGTTATATTAGGACTTTTATTACTTCCTGTTTTAAAGAAATTAAGGTTAGGGCAAAAGATTTCTATCTTTGTAGGAGAAGCACACCGTAAAAAAGAGGGTACTCCTACGATGGGTGGATTAATCTTTATTATTCCGACGGTTCTTGCGACTCTGGCTTTAATTGTTACTGATAAAATAACGTATACATCGAATTTAGGAATCGTATTACTGGTATTTATTGGATATGCGTGTATTGGTTTCTTAGATGACTTTTTATCAATTAGAAAAGGAAATAATGAAGGTTTAACAACGTATCAAAAATTATTTATGCAAGTGTTGATTGCGATTGGATTCTTCTACATTTATATGAGAAGTGGTGGTCAAACAGCTTGGGTTGTTGGAACATTAAAGATTGATATTGAATTTGGTTGGCTATATGGACTTGCAATTTTATTTATCTTAGTTGGTGCATCGAACGCTGTTAATTTAACAGATGGATTAGATGGACTAGCAGGGGGATTATCTGCAATTGCATTTATCGCGTTTGCTCTGATTTCCTTATCCGTTGGATTTGATGAAATTGGAATCTTCAGTTTAATTTTAATTGGTAGTTTAATGGGATTTTTAATCTTTAATACGTATCCTGCAAAAGTTTTCATGGGAGATACAGGATCTCTTGCGTTAGGAGCTTTAATGGGTGCTATCGCAATCCTTACACATCGTGAATTAACTTTATTAGTTGTTGCGTTTGTGTTCGTTGTAGAAACACTTAGTGTTATTATTCAAACATTCTGGGTTCAAGTTCTACATCGTAAGTTATTCTTAATGACTCCAATTCATCATCATTTTGAAAAATTAGGATGGTCAGAGAGTGATATTGTTAAATTATTCTGGGTGGTTGGTTTAATCTTATCCATGGCTGGAATCTTATTTGGAGTTTGGGTATAAAAAGAGTAGATATACTCTTTTTTTTATGATAGAATGATACTTGTATGAAAGAGGGGATACTCTATGATCGATAGTTTATTGGATGGGTTACTAGATACATTAAAACTATTACCTTATTTGTTTATTACATTTTTGATTCTAGAGTTTCTAGAACATAAACTTGATAAAAAGAATGAAAAAATCTTAACGAAAAACAAAAAATATGGACCTTTTTTGGGAGGAATATTAGGAGCTCTTCCTCAATGTGGTTTTTCTACGATGGCTGCTTCTTTGTTTTCTTCTAGAGTCATTACTATAGGAACTGTCATTTCGGTTTTCTTAGCAACTAGTGATGAGATGCTTCCAATTATGATTGGTGAACAAGTAGATTTTTTAATTATTTTAAAAATCATTGGATTCAAAGTGCTAATTGGTATGTTTGTTGGATTTTTGATTGATTTCTTCTATCAAAAAAAGGAAAAACAAGATATTCATCATTTATGTGAAAAAGATCATTGCGAATGTGAAGAAGATGGTATTTTTCTATCGAGTGTAAAACATACGATAAGAATCGCTTTCTTTATTTTGATTGCGAACCTTTTAATTAATGGATTGATTTATTTTATAGGAGAAGAGACTCTTAGCCAGATCTTATTAAAGAAGAATATAATTACTCATTTTATTGCTTCTTTATTTGGGTTAATTCCTAATTGTGCTAGTAGTGTTATTATGACGGAATTATACTTATCAAATATGATTAGTATTGGTACCTTACTATCAGGATTATTAACAGGTAGTGGACTTGGTATTCTTGTTTTATTTAAATCCAATGAGAATTTAAAAGAAAATCTATCCATTTTATCTATTATTTATGGAGTAGGAGTACTTGTTGGAATCCTTGTTGATTTTATTCTTTAATAGGACTTTTTATAGTTCTATTTTTTTTGTTTAATGATATAATGATAATAATGGAGGAGTAAAATATGAAAGAGAATGTTTGGAAGAATTATTCAAAAGAAGATATGAATCGCTTAAATGATATTTGTGATGATTATCGTAAATTTTTGAGCGTTAGTAAAATTGAAAGAGAAGCCGTTCGCAATTCCATTGAGTTAGCAAAAGAATTTGGCTTTCGTGATTTAGAAGATTTTATCCTATCAGGAAGAGAATTACATAAAGGGGATAAAGTATATGTTAATAATCGTGGTAAAGCTCTAGCATTATTTGTCATTGGGGAAGAAGATATCACGAATGGAATGAATATATTAGGAGCTCATATTGATTCTCCTAGATTAGATTTGAAAGCAAATCCTTTATATGAAGATAAGGAATTTGCTTACTTTGATACTCATTATTATGGTGGTATTAAAAAGTATCAATGGGTAACGATTCCTCTTGCACTTCATGGAGTGGTTGCGTTAAAAAATGGAGAAGTGATTACGGTTTGTATTGGAGAAGATGAATCTGATCCTGTTGTTGGAATTACAGATTTACTTCCACATTTAGGACAAGAACAAATGAAAAAGGAAGCTTCTAAAGTCATTGAAGGAGAAAAACTAGATGTATTAATTGGAAGTATGCCTATGAAAGACGAAGAAGAAGATGCCGTTAAAAAGAATGTTTTAGAAATTTTAAAGAATCGTTATAACATAGAAGAAGAGGATTTTCTATCTGCTGAAATTGAAGTGGTTCCTGCTGGAAAAGCAAGAGATTTTGGACTTGATCGTTCTATGATTATGGGATATGGTCAAGATGATAAAGTGTGTGCTTATACTTCTTTAAGAGCTTTCTTAGAGACAAAACCATGTAAACGTACGATTAGTTGTATCTTGGTAGATAAAGAAGAAATTGGTAGTGTAGGATCTACTGGTATGGAATCTAATTTCTTTGAAAACGCCATTACAGAAATGTGTCAATTATTAGGACATAAAGAAGTTACGGCTACTAGTAGATGTTTATCTCACTCTCATATGTTATCGAGTGATGTCAACGCTGCTTATGATCCATTATATAGTGATGTGATGGATGATCGTAATGCTTCTTTCTTTAACTATGGAGTTGTTTTCTGTAAATATACAGGAAGTCGTGGAAAGAGTGGAAGCAATGATGCTTCTGCAGAATTCATCGCAAAGATTCGTAATATTATGGATACTCATTCTGTTCGTTTCCAAATCTCTGAACTTGGAAAAGTAGATGCAGGAGGGGGAGGAACGATTGCTTATATTCTAGCCAATCGAAATGTCAACGTTATTGACTGTGGTGTAGGAGTATTGAGTATGCATGCTCCTTGGGAAGTAACCTCTAAATCTGATATTTATGAAGCTTATAAGTGTTATGTAGCTTTCTTAGAAAATGCATAAAAGGAGAAACAATTCTCCTTTTTATTTTACATTCTTTACAGTAAACATTAGCGTAAACATTACTTTATACTTTACATTATGTTAGAATTATAGTAGGTGATACTATGAAGAAGATATTGATGTTTAGCATATTAGTGTTTTCGTTTCTTATTCCTTCTTTTGTTTATGCATTTGATTCCGATGATAATCATACCATTTCTGTTTGCTCTACAGGAGATTGTGATTATTCTACTTTAGAGGAGGCACTTACTTTTTTAGATACTGCTCAACCGGAGTATCTTGTTGAGTACAACGATGGTGTTCCCGTTACCAATACTATTATTATTGAGGATACTCAAAAACAAATAATTGGAAATCATACTTTATTGTTCCCACTTTTTATTCAATGTGATGTTGGTTCTAGTTTGGTTAGCATTGAGGGGGAAAATAATTCTATTATAACGACTGATTATCCTATTAGTATTATTGGTGTGAAAGTATCTCTAGATTCGATAACAATTCATACTAGTAATCATTTAACTGAAGTTAAAGGCAGTGCTCTTTCTTTGAAAGTGGAAAATGCTATTCTGAATAACTTTTATTTAATTGGTAAACGTGAATTGGTTTGCGGTAATAAAACGTTTGGATTAACTGTATTTGGAAATCTTTCAATGGATGACTCAGTAGTAGATGGATTTGATGTTGCAGTTTCTTCTCAAAGCATCATTTTAGATAATTTGTTTGCTAATTATATCAATGATACTGGTAATGGATTTGGAACGGTATCTGGTTCTGGCTTTGGATTATCTGCTAGCGATATTGTTATTAATTCTAGTAATTTGTCAAATAATACTTTTTCTTTAACAGGGGTTGCAAATTACACTGTCTCTCGCACTAATCTTAATTCTTGTATGATTTCTGAAGCTAGTCATTTAAATTTAAAGGGCGATAATTCTCTTAATGATTTAAAAGTTAAGCAAGTAGATATATCTGAATTCATGAATGGTGAACATAATTTTTGCTCCAGTAAGGGAATATTCTATGCAGGAGAAGTTCCTTCTGTTGAGATAACTAAAGACTTAGTCGTTGATATTAATAAAACAAAAAAGATTCAAAATATGATTGAATATTTTAGAGAAGATGCTTCTAATGCAATTGATTTTGATTATGATATTATTTATGGAGAAGACAGTGATGTAACGAAAGAATATGTTAAAGTAACAGATGGTTCTATTAACATTCTTCAATCTGGTATGGTTACTATTAAAGCAACTAGAGGGGATGGGGTGAATGAACCAATTGAAACTTACTTCTTAAATTTAAATATTGTGAAGGCATTTGATAACCCTGGAACAGGTACTGTTCTCTTAATTGGATTTGTCATTCTATTAGTTGTATCTTTGGTAGTCATAACAATTCTTACGAAACGTAAAAAGAAATAACCGATTGGTTATTTCTTTTTTTAACTCATAATTTCAATGAAATCTTGTAGAGTGATATCACTTTGAATTGGATATCTTGGGATTAAGTATTTATCATCTGTTCTTTTTGCTTTTCTATTTCCTCCTACAAAGGATACTTTAAATCCTACATCTTTTACTGCTTGAAGTGAAGTATTACTTGTCATGTAGAATGGGAAGCAGAAGGAATCAGCATTTCCAATCACTCCTAGTGATTTCTCTAAATCTTCTTTTGCTTGTTGGTAAGTAGCACAATTGATTTGACCACGTCCACAAGATCCATATTGATGCATATCAAATGTATGAGATTGTACAATTAAGTATGGAGAGAAGTAATTTCCAATGTCCCACCATCCAGCGATTAAAAATAGGGTAGCATACATTTGATATTCTTCTAGAAGAGGAATTAAGATATTTCCATTATCTTTTCCAGTTCCCATTGCTCCATCATCTACGGTAATTAGTACTGTCTTTTCTGGCAATTCTATTTGTCCATACATCCATCTTACAAATTCATTCATGGTAGCAGTATAATATCCATTATCTTTTAACCATTGTAGATGTTCTCTAAACTTAGAAGCCTCTAAACAAATGACTTCATTACAACTTTCTCCTTTACTAGCATCATAGAAGAAATGATAGTTTAGAACAGGGATTCTTTGATTTGCATAACCATCTTTAGCACTTGGTTCTATTTCTACAACATCTTCTCCATTTGCCATTCTTAGAACGTTATCATTGGTTGTATAACTCTTAATAAAGTAACAATCTACATTTTGTAATCCATTAGGGGTTGCTTTTTTATTAGAAGCACTATAGGTTATTTCAGAATTCTCCGGTAATTTGTTGATTACTACTTTATTATCTTCTGCTAGTTTTGTTAATGATTCACTTTCTGTATTTGTTAGAAGGAAGATTGCTTTTTCTTTTAAATGAGCTTCTCCTTTTAAATAACTCTTAAACTCTTCTTCAGAGATTGTATAATATCCATTTGCATTTAATAATGTTAGATGCTGTTGTAGAGTAAGAAGAGGAGTACATCCTAGATCAAAACAAAAGTCATCTGTTTTTTCATAATATAATACACTTACATAAGATGCTTCTGTTTCTTTTGTTTTTACTTCTTTTTCTTTGATGGATTTATTCTTTTTGATTCCTACTGTTCTTTGTAGGAAAGTTGTGTAATAATATTTATCACTTTCATATTCTACAGGGATTTGAACATTTGAAGATAGACTTCCTATTTCTTTTCCCTCTATATCATATAGAATGATTTCATTTGATTTTTCTATTTGTTTTTTAATAATGAAATGAGAATTATCTTTTGATGTGTTTGTTTCTTTTGACTTTTTCACATCTTTATAAGAAACATAGTACTCAGTATTTTTGATTTGGAATAATCCTTTTTTATTATTGGATTGTGTAATTTCTAACGTTATATTTTTTTCAATGGTTCCTAGTTTCTTTTTCTTTTTATTATAAAGGGTTGCTTTCTTGGCTGTTACTACATAAGGAGTAAATCTTTTTTGTGTTTCATTATAATTGTTTTTCTTACTTACTTCTATTCCTAGAATTACTCCAATAATTATTAAAACAATAAAAGAAATGATAATCCATAGTCCTGTTTTTTTAAGTTTTAATACTTGTTTTTCATTCTTCTCCATATTATCACCATCTTCAGTATAAACCTTTTTTTCTATTTTCTCAAGAATTCTCTTGAAAGGAATTCTTATTTTTATGAAATTTTGGTATAATGTTAGGGAAAGGAATGATAGGATGGATACAATACTAATTATTGGGGGAGGACCTAGTGGAATTGTTGCTTCTATTTATGCAAAAAAGGAACATAATAGAGTCATTGTTTTAGAAAAAAATGCTCATCCCTTAAAGAAATTATTAATGACAGGAAATGGGAAATGTAATTATTTAAATGAAGTAATGGGAACTTCTTTTTATCATAGTCAGAATATCGATGTTGTTAGTGAATTATTAAAAGATCAAAATATTCAAGATGTACATTATTTCTTTGATTCTATTGGGATTGTTCCTAAAATCAAGAATGGGTATTATTATCCTTTTTCTGGACAAGCTACTACGATTCAAAATGCTTTGATTAAAGAAGCAATGGATAGAGGGGTAGAAATACTATGTAACGAAGAAGTAACGGATATTTTGAAAGAATCTAATCATTTTATTGTATCTACTAAAAATCATTCTTATCAGGGAGAAAAAGTTGTTTTAGCGAGTGGATCTTGTGCTGTTCCTAAAACGGGTAGTGATGGATTTGGATATTCTCTTTTAGAAAGATTGGGCCATACTTTAGTAAAGCCCCTTCCTGCTTTAGTACAGTTAACTAGTAATCATCCTTATCAAAAAGATTGGGATGGAGTTCGTAGTGATGTTGTTTTAGAATTATTTGAAGATGGAAAATTTATTGCTCGTGAAGAAGGAGAAGTTCAATTGACTTCTTATGGAATCAGTGGTATTTGTACATTTAATCTAAGCCATTTTGTCACAAGAGGAATAGATCTTGGAAAGAAAGAAGAAATTCATATTAATTTTGTTCCTTTTATTGATACCTTAGTGACTCCTTGGATGGATCAATATAGTAAAACAAATTCTCATAAGAATTTAAGAGAATTATTAGAAGGATTTTTAAATTATAAAATTGTAACAGTACTTTTAAAAACTCTTGGTTTTAAGGGAGAAGAGAATTATTCTTCTTTATCCAATGAAGATAAATGTAAGATATGTAGAAGTCTTAGTTCTTTTTCTATTGAGATTACGGGTACAAAAGATTTTGATTCTTGCCAGGTATGTAATGGAGGAGTTGTTCTTAGTGAGATTGATTCTCATACGATGGAATCTAAAAAGGTAAAGGACCTTTATATCGTAGGAGAATTACTAGATATGAATGGTAACTGTGGAGGATATAATCTTACGACTTGTTGGATTAGTGGAATTCTTGCAGGAAGAAGTATAGGTGATTCTTGTGATTAGAGTTCGTCAAATTAAAGTTTCCATTTTGAAAGATACGGAAGAGTATTTAAAAAATAAGATTTCTCATAAATTGATGATTAAGTCTTCTGATATTTTTTCTTATCAAATTCTTAAGAAATCCATTGATGCGAGAGATAAAAAGAATATCTTTTATGTTTATGAGGTGGATGTTGAAACTCCTCTTGAAAAATCTATTTTAAAGAAAGATTTAGAGGATGTACTTTTATCACCAGTTGAAGAATATCATTTTGAGATTACGGGAGATAAGAAGGCATCTAATATTGTCATAGTAGGATGTGGACCTAGTGGTTTATTATGTGGGTATTTACTTGCGGAAGCAGGTTATCATCCTATTTTATTAGAACGAGGAGAAAAGGTTGAAGACAGAGTTCAAACCGTTGAAAAGTTTTTTGAAACCAATGTATTGGATCCAAACTCTAATGTTCAATTTGGAGAAGGAGGAGCAGGTACTTTCTCTGATGGGAAACTTAATACGTTGGTAAAAGATAAGATGTTTCGTGGGAAGAAAGTCTTTGAAATTTTTGTAGAAAATGGTGCCCCAAAAGAAATATTCTATGAACAAAAACCTCATATTGGAACGGATTTATTACGAAAGGTAATTATTTCTATTCGTAATAAGATTCTTTCAATGGGAGGAGAGATTCGTTATTCTTCTACTGTTACTGATTTAAAAATAGAAGAGAATCATGTTGTAGGGGTAGAGATTAATTCTAAAGAAGTTCTTCCTTGTGATGTAGTTGTTTTAGCTCTTGGACATTCTGCGAGAGATACGTTTCATATGTTAAGAGATAGAGGACTTGAGATGAAGCCTAAGAACTTTGCGGTAGGGATTCGAATGGAACATCCTCAAGAGATGATTAATCAAAGTCAATATGGAGAGTATGCTTCTCTATTGGGTCCTGCTAGTTATAAATTGACCTATCAAAGTAAGAGTGGAAGAGGAGTTTATTCTTTTTGTATGTGTCCAGGAGGATTCGTAGTGAATGCTTCTTCTGAAGTTGGATACTTGGCTGTTAATGGTATGAGTAATTATAAAAGAGATGAAAGAAATGCAAATAGTGCGATTGTAGTATCCGTTACTCCGAATGATTTTGGAAATGATTTGTTCGCAGGATTGGAGTTTCAAAGAGAATTAGAGAAAAAAGCCTATCTTGCTGGTGGAGGATTGATTCCAATCCAGTTGTATCAAGACTTTATTAAGAATCAATGTTCTAGTAAGTTTGGAGAAGTGTTTTCTAATACAAAAGGTAAAACTTCTTTTGCAAATCTAAATGAAATTTTTCCATCTTTTATCACGGATTCTTTAAAAGAAGCCATTCCTGTTTTTGGAAAAAGAATACAAGGGTTTGATCGATGGGATGCAATCCTTTTAGGAGTAGAATCTCGTACAAGTTCTCCAGTTATGATTGTTCGAACAGATATGGGAGAATCGAATATTTCAGGGGTTTATCCTTGTGGTGAAGGAGCAGGGTATGCCGGTGGTATTACAACTGCTGCCATGGATGGAATCTATATCGCAGAATCTATTGCGAAAGTTTATCATCCATAATATAATACGGTATGAAAAGAGGTTAGTATGGTTCAATTAGTTCATTCAAAAGAAGAAGCAAATTGTATTACTCATAGTGGTACAATGCATGCTGATGAAGTTTTTGCGACAGCTTTCTTAGATCTTTATTTAGGTGATGTTCGCGTTTTTCGTACAAGCTCTATCTCTTTAAATGAAGTTGAAGAGGGTGTATTAGTATATGATATAGGGCGAGGAGAATATGATCATCATCAAATAGATGCGGTTAAAAGAGAAAATTCCATTCCCTATAGTTCTGTTGGATTATTATGGAAGAAGTTTGGAAAAGACTTTTTAGAAAAACAAGAATTTGAAAATGTTGAGGAAATGTTTTTAGGAATTGATAAAGATTTAGTAGAAGAAATTGATGGAGATGATAATGGAGTTTTCCCAAAAGTCATTTGTCCTTATAAAGTAAAAACTCTACCAAATATTATTAAGATTTTTAATCCAAGTTATGATTCTAATGAAACAGAAGATTCTCAATTTTTAAAGGCTGTTTCTCTTGCAAAAATGATTTGGGAAGAAGAAATCTTATATATCCGTGGAAAAGTAGTAGCAGATCACAAGATTAAAGATTTACTTTTGAAGAAAGATCCAAATCAAAAATATTTATTATTAGATCAATATCTTCCTTATGAAGATTCTATTCTTGGAAATGAAGAAGCTAATAATCTATTATTTGTTGCTTATCCTTCTAATCGTGGAGGATATTCTATTAAGACCATTCCTAAGAGTGCTGAAGATAAAACTGCCAGAATGGAATTTCCAGTAGAATGGGCTGGATTAGAGAATCAAGATTTGGAAGAAGTCTCTGGTATTGAGGGATTACGTTTTTGTCATACTGGTAGATTTTTAGTGAGTTGTAATAGCTTACAAAGTGTTTATCAAGTGTTAGACAAGTTGTGTCAATAAAGGAAAGGAAACTGTTCGTTTTCTTGAAAAAAAAGACACATCATTATATGATAGTTATACGAGGTGCTTTATGTACAAATATGAAAGAAAAAGAGAACTTATCAAGAACGCTGTATTTATATTTTTTATTCTATTAATCGCAGTTGTTTCTACTTATTTTATTTATTATAAATTTCAAGATGTTCGTAATGTTGATTTTAATTCAGAATCATTAGTTGTGACATATCATGAAGTGAGTGGAGATAGAATCCTAATAAAGAAGATTACTCCTGTTACAGATTCTGTAGGATTATCATCTAAGTCTTATTCTTTATCCATTAAGAATAATCTTACGGAGAAAGTTCGTTATCGATTAAAGATTGTGGATGATGAAGAAAAAATTGAAGAAGATGATTGTGAAGACATTTTAATTCCAAAAGAAGATATTCGTATTTCTGTAAAAGTGAATAAAAGTGATAATACAATTTATAATTTATCTGATTTAGAAGAGGGAATTTTATTAGATGATGAAATTAAAGCATTAGATATGAATTCTATTTCAATTCGTGTATGGATTCGTCAAGATAGTGAATTACCAAGAGGATCTAAGATGCATTATCATGGTATTATTCAAGTTGTAGAAGAAGATGATTCTATCGCGATTAATCAGTAGGTGACATATGGAGATTGATTTAAGTCGATTACATAGAGGAGTAGAGTCATTTATTGATATTAGTGGAGAATATGAGTTGGATTCTTCTTTTTATGAGAATACAGAGATTCATTCTTTGAAACCATTAAAAGTATCTGGAAAAATTGAAAGAAGAGAAAATGATGATTTTGAATTAGAGGATTATTGTATTTGTACGATTGAAGGAAAAATGATTCTTTCAGATTCTATTTCTTTAGAAGAAGTAGAGTATCCTTTTACGATAGAATATGATGATTTTTTACCACAAAATACGATAAAAAATGAAAATATACTTGATATTTTGGGGTTTTTGTGGGAAAATACTGTACTAGAGGTCCCCTTACAGTTTACTAAGGTTCGAGATCTCAGTAAATTTCATGGGGATGGATGGAGATTAATTAGCGAAGATGAGCTAAGAAAAGAGAATAATCCATTTAATGATTTATTAAAAGATTTTGAAGAGGAGTGATTATAATGAAGTTAGATATTCAATTGTTTGCTGTTCCTTTCCGTAAAGTTTCTAAAACTAGAAAAAGAATGAGAAGAAGTCACAATGCTATGGAACTTCCTGGAGTTACTAAATGCCCTAGTTGTGGAGAAATGATTAAACCACATAGAGTATGTCCAAAATGCGGTAGCTATAAAGGAAAAGTAGAAGTAGCTAAAGAAGCAGAATAAATTCAAAAATAAAAGGATGATTTCATCCTTTTTTTTGTTATAATAAAGTTGGTGATACTATGAAAGAGAATGCAAAAATCATTGTTTGTCCGCCTGCTGAAAAAATAAGAATCCTGCAGTCTTTTTCGTATGCAAAAGAAATTCTTCCGATTACTTTTTATACAAAAGAAGAATTCTATCAAAAGTATTTTTTTTCTTATGATGAAAATACACTATATACTTTGATGAAGAATTATCATCTTCAATATGATATATGTCTTTTGTATTTAAAATGGATGAGAGTCGTGGATATTCAAAAAGAATATTCTCTTGAGAAGTTAGAATTTTTAAGAAAAATCAAAAAAGATTTAATCAATCAGAATCTTTTGTTTTTTCATCCTGCTTTTTTATCATCTCTTGTTTCTAATTCGTTAGAAATACAATCTTATTATGATTTAGATTTATGGGAAGAAGAAATCTTTCATTCTTCTCCTTTAGAAGATATTCCTTATACACATGATATTTATGAGTATGAAACGATGGAGGAAGAAGTAAATGCCGTTTGTATTCAGATTCTTGAACTTCTTAAAAATGGACATTCTCTTTCTTCTATTTATCTTTGTAATGTAGGAGAAGATTATTATTATACAATTGATAGATTATTCTCTTATTATCATATTCCTGTTTCTATTCCTTATCATCGTTCTATTTATGGAAATAATACCGTACAAAAATATTTAAAAACAGGAGAACTTGATTTAGAAGAAGATTCTAGTGTTCTTCCTTTATTAGTTTCTTGTATTAATTCTATTCCTTCTTTTGATTGGAATGATTCCATTTGGAGAGAAATACTCATTCATAAACTACAAGCAACTTATTATCCAAATCCATCTTATAAAGAAGCTGTTTCTATTGCTGATTTATCTTCTAGAGAATTTGGAGAAGAGGATATAGTTTTTGTTTTAGGTATTAATCAAGAACAATTTCCAATCATTCATAAAGATACAGATTATTTATCAGATGTTGAAAAAGAAGGACTATCTTTTTATACAACTACTGCTTGGAATAAAAAAGAGAAGATCATCGCAAAGACTTTACTCCGTAAGATTCCTCATGCAATTTTATCGTATAAATTAAGAACGCCTTTTGCGTCTTTCTATCCATCTACTATCATTGATGAATTCTCTTTCACTGTTAAGAAGGGAATTGTTGATACCTATTCTTATTCTAATCTTTATAATCAAATTCGTTTAGGAAAAAAATTAGATACTTATCGTATTTATAAAGAAGAAAGTCCTTTTTTAAGAGAATTAAATTGTCATTACAAAATTCCTTACTTAAAGTATACGAATCAATTTAGTGGGATAGATAAAGACTTTTATCTAACGCATTTATCTTATCCTTTAAAGTTGTCTTATACTTCTTTCAATGCCTATCAAGAGTGTAAGTTTAAGTATTATTTAAACTCTGTCTTAAAATTAAATTCTTATGAAGAGACTTTTTCTTCTTTTATTGGATCCATGTTTCATAAATTGTTATCGCTTTGTTTTCTTCCTAATTTCTCTTTTGAAGAAGAATATCAAAAATTTTTGGAAAAGAGAGATCTATCTTTAAAAGAAGTAGTTTTATTCACAAGAATCAAAAAAGAATTTTTAAAATTATATGAAGTATTAAAAAAACAAAAAACTCTTACGGGATTTGATGATTCTTTTTATGAAAAAAGAATTGAAGTTCCTATTCGAGAGGATATTTCTGTATACTTTGTAGGAGTCCTTGATAAAATTTTATACTATCAAAAAATAGAAGATACTTATTTTTCTATTATTGATTATAAGAGTGGGGATATTGATACGCATTTGGAGCCAATGAAATATGGTCTACATATGCAGTTACCGGTTTATTTATATTTAATGCATTATGGAAGAGTTTTTCATAATCCTATTTTTGCGGGAATCTATTATCAAAATATTTTATTTGATTATCCTAAATGGGATGAAAGCCCTAAGAACTTAGAAAAAAGATATTATTTAGATGGTTATTCTACGGATGATATCTCTATCTTAGAAAGAATGGATAGTACGTATCAAACAAGTGAAATGATTAAGGGTATGAAATATTCCGATGATAAAGGATTTGATCGTTATAGTAAAGTATTATCCAATGAATCTGTTTTTGATATGGTTCAATATACCAAGAAAAAAATTGAAGAGACTACTCAATCTATTTTAGATGCTGATTTTATGATTAATCCTAAGAAGATGAATAAAGAGAATCTTTCTTGTCAATATTGTCCTTATAAAGATATCTGTTTTATGAGAGAAAGCAATTGTATAGAACTTGAAAAAGTAGTAGATTTCTCTTTTTTAGGAGGTGAGTAGAATGGCTCTTACAAATGAACAAAAACAAGCTGTAGAATCATTTGGTAAAAACATTATTGTTTCTGCAGGAGCAGGAAGTGGAAAGACTTTTGTATTAACGGAAAGAGTCAAACATCACTTACTTCAAGGAATTCATATTTCAGAATTACTGATTTTAACATTTACGAATGCAGCGGCTGCGGAGATGAAAACAAGAATTCGTAAGATGATTCAAAAGACTCCTGAATTATCAGGTGAGTTAGATTCTGTGGATGGTGCTTTTATCACAACGTTTGATTCTTTTGCCTTATCGATTGTGAAAAAATATCATACAAAGTTAAATATTTCGAATCAAATTCAAATTTCTGATGAGGTATTAATTGACTGTCGGAAGAAAGAAATTCTAGAGGGAATTTTAGATGAGTATTATCAGAAACCATCACCAGAGTTTTTAAAATTAATAGAAGATTTCTGCTTGAAAGATGATCAAAAGATTAAAGATGTAATCTTAAATGCTTATAAGAAAGTAGAATTAAAAGTAAAGAAGCAAGAGTTTTTTGATTCTTTCTTGGATTCTAAAAGAATAGAAGATAAAATATCTTCTACGATTGAAGAGTATCTTTCTATTTTAAAAAGTAGACAAAAAGATTTACAAAATTTAATGGATCAATTAGGAGAATATTTTGATGGGGACTTTGTTTCTAAAATGGAAGATAATTTTAAAAAATTATTAGAAGCAAATTCTTATGAAGAGTTTTTAGAGGGGATTCAATATGAATCTTTACGTGTACCAAACGGTTCTTCCGAAGAAGGAAAAAGAGTGAAGGCTTCCATTTATGAGATTGCGAAAGAATTCTCTCATTATTGTATTTATTCTAGTACTTCTGAAATGAGAGAGGAATATTTATCAACTCTTGATTATCAGAAAGTATTGTTCTCAATATTAAAAGAATTGGATTTTAGACTTGATTCTTATAAAAAAGAAAATGGTCTTTATAATTTTAATGATATTGCGAGAAATGCAATTCTTGTAGTGGAAGAAAATCCAGATGTATTAGAAGAATTAAAAAATAGTTTTCAAGAAATCATGATTGATGAGTATCAAGATACTTCTGATACACAGGAATATTTTATTTCATTAATTGCAAAAAATAATGTTTATATGGTAGGAGATATTAAACAATCTATCTATCGATTTCGTAATGCAAATCCTTCTTTATTTAAAGAAAAGTATCGAGTGTATCAGGATTCAAATAAAGGAATGAAAATTGATTTATTAAAGAATTTCCGTTCTAGAAGAGAAGTGTTAGAAGATATTAATTTATTGTTTGATTCTATTATGGATGAAGAAATAGGAGGAGCTAATTATTCTGATTCTCACCGTATGGAATTTGGAAATGAAGACTATGAGTCTCTTGGAAAAACAAATGAGAATTCTCATATGGAAGTTCTTGTATATGATGAGAAAGAACTAGGTTCTCTTACAAAAGAAGAGGAAGAAGCTTTCTTAATTGGAAAAGATATACAAGAAAAGATTCAAAAGAAAATGTTGGTTTTTGATAAAGATTTAAGAAAGTTAAGACCTGTTGAATATAAAGATATTGTTGTATTACTGGATAAGAGTACTCATTTTACGTTATATAAAAGAATCTTTGAAACGTATCAAATTCCTCTTACAATCTTAAAAGAAGAATCTCTTCGTAAGGATGAAGATGGACTTGTGATTCGTAATTTATTCCGATTCTTAATTTGTGTGAAAGAGAATCGATTTGATTTAGAATTTCGATATACGTTTGTATCTTTATGTAGAAGTTTCTTATGGAAGATGAGTGATGATGAAATCTATCACATTTTTGTCGAGGAAACATTTAAAGATACAGAGATTTATCAAAAAGCATTCTCTTTAGCAAAGGAAATGGATCAAATGAGTTTGAGCCAATTCTTTCTTCACGTGATGAGAGAGTTTCATTATGAAGAGAAGATTCTTACGATTGGAAATGTTGAAAGTTTTCTTGTTCGATTAGAATATTTTTATAATTTATGTAAGAACTATGAAGATTTTGGATATACTGTTACTGATTTTTCAAATTATTTGAATCAAATCTTTGAAGGAGATTATGATTTGAAATTTAATGTTCATTCTTCTCTTCCAAATAGTTGTCAGATTATGACGATTCATAAATCGAAAGGATTAGAATTTCCTATTTGTTATTACGCAGGATTCTCTTCTAAATTTGCAGAGCCTGAGTTAAAAGAAAGAATCTTATTCGACTCTGAACTAGGATTTGTTCTTCCAAAAGTAGAAGAGTCTTACAAGGATACCTATGTAAAGGAATTGGTTCGTCATTCTACTAAGAAAGAAGATGTATCCGAAAGAATTCGACTTTTGTATGTTGCGATGACTCGTGCTCGTGAAAAAATGATCTTTGTTTTTCCGAAACAAGAAGAAGAGAGTGAATGTAGAGGACTTGTTCCAACGATTGTGAGAGAGAAGTATTCTTCTTTCTTATCCATACTGAAAAGTATTATTTCTTTGCTTCTTCCTTATAGTAGAGAAGTTCCTATTATCGGAAGTAAAGAATATTTGTTCTCATCTAAAAAAGAGGAGTATCCAGTCTCACAAGAAGATTCTATTCGAGTAGAAGAAAATGGTATTCAAGAGGAAATAATAGAAAAAGAACAATATTCTAAAAAGAGCCTATCTTTATTCTCTAAAGAAGAGAAAGAGAAGATGCGATTCGGAACAGAAATACATGAGGTATTAAGAGATATTGATTTTCAAAATTATGATTTATCTTCTTATAATCTTTCTAATTATGTTCAAAAGAAAATCACTTCTTTTTTAGATAGTGATTTTATGAAGAAGAGAAACAATTGTTTCATGGTGAAAGAATATGAGTTTATTGATAACCAAGGGGAATCTCTTTCTCATGGAATGATTGATTTATTAATTGATGAAGGAGATACTTATACGATTGTTGATTATAAATTAAAAGGATTAGAGGATTCTGCTTATCAGAAACAATTAAATGGATATCGCCATTTTATAGAGAAGAAAATGCATAAGAGGGTACAATGTTATTTGTATTCTATCTTGGAAGAAACATTTTTGGAGGTAATAGATGATTAAAATATGTTTTGTTTGCTTAGGAAACATTTGTAGAAGCCCTATGGCGGAAGCTATGTTTCGAAAACTGGTTCTAGATCTTGGTAGAGAAGATGAATTTCTTATTACTTCTCGTGGAACTTCTTCAGAAGAATATGGCAATGATATTTATCCTCCTGCGAAAGAAAAATTAATGGAAATGGGAATCCCTTTTTCTAAGCATTTTGCGAAAAAAGTATCGATGGAAGATTATCTGGAATATGACTATTTTGTTTGTATGGATGATAGTAATGTATCTGCGATGAAGAGAATGTTTCCGAAAGATACAAATAAAATTAAAAAACTTTTAGATAGAGATATTGCAGATCCTTGGTATACAGGAAATTTTGAAGCAACTTATCGAGATTTAGAAGAGGGGTTAAAAGCATTGGTAAATAGTGTAAAGTAAGTGTATTTTTGTTGACGCAACTTTGCTTCTTTTGTAAAATAATATTATGAGGATAGGTTTAAAACTATGCTTTAAATTATGATTTGATGGGAGGATTTTTATGAATCATAAAGTTATTGATGTACAACAATTATATGATGATTCTGTATCACTATATGATAACGTTGTATGCAATAAAGCCGATACTATTATTGATGATTTAGGTAAGGCTATTAACACATTAAAAAATTCATGGGAAGGAATCGACGCTGGGGTTCAAATTAATAATGTTGTTGATGTATATAATTCAATGACTAAAATTCGTAATGCTTTAGCAGGTTTAGCAAAAGATGCTAGTTTCGTAGCTTCTAAATATCGTGAAATCCAAAATGCTAACCGTGCAGGATTACAAGAATTATCAGCAGTAAGTGTTACTGGTGAAAAATCACCACTAGAACCATATTCAGATAATAGAGATACAATCAATATTACTGGAGATGCTTTACAAGCTAAAACTGAATTAGATGCTGTTAATGCAAATTATGAAGAATTCAAGTCTGAAGTAGGAAGACACTATGATCAAATTATGAATAACTGGCAACAAGGTACTGGAAGACAAAATGCTGATTCTGCATTTAATGAATTCATGGAAAGTTCTGCAAAATACAAAGAGATTCTTGAAAATGTTTCTAATAGTATTGCAGAAGCTTTACGCAACTATCAATTCTAAAAAAATATTTAAGAAGTTTTTACTTCTTAAATCTTAGGAAAGAAATCTTCTTTTTTAAGATTTGAGAAGTAAGGATAGAGGGATTAGTATGGATGAGAATAGCGCTGTTGTTCAACGAATTAAAGAATTATATGGTAAAGCAAAATCATTGTATGATAAAGTATTAACAAATCGTACTAATATCAACAAATATTTATCTGATTTTATTGTGGGAGATTCATTGGGTTCTGGAGTTTATGGTTATACACCTACGTCTTCAAATGGACCTGATGTTTTTGTGCCTCAAGATGTTTCTGCATATGATGAAGCAATTACTGAAATTCAAGATGATATTTCAGATATCAATGTATTATCTAATGTTTTAAATCAAGTTAAAGGATCTTTTCAAGAAATTCATTTAGATGAAGAATTAGAAAAAATATATGAAAATGTAAATGACATGATTGATGATGTTTCTGGGCAAATACCAACTCGTGAAGAATTATTGGAAAGAATTAAGAAAATCCGTGAAATTATTGCAGAACAAATGGCTGAAGCTGCAAAACAAAATGAAGGAATCGGTGGAGGAGCTATTGGCGGAGGTGCTTCTGGATACACTGGTGGTGGCGGTAGTGCTGGTGGTACCAGTGGAGGCGATACTTATGCTGATACAGGAATCGTTCCGGATGCCGTTACAAGACCACCTGTGGGGGACTATCAATCTATGATTACGGTTCCTACTGTAAAAGATGCTACTAGCATTCCAAATACTGAAACGAATTTAGGAAAACTAGAAGCGGATGTTGGAAATATTCTAGGACATGTTGTATTAAATGGAGCAGCTATTGGATCAGATGTTTATCCAATCGGGGATTTAGCAATGCCTGATAGTGATATTGGATTTGATTTTATGGCTCTACAAATGGCATTGGATTATGTCAAAGGTGATATTGAAGCAACGAAGGATTTAATCTCTCAAATTAAAACAGAGATGGAAAATAATAATACTAAAATATCAGAAGCACAGGCTAAGATGCAGGAATATGATGAAGTTGCTACTTATGATGATGAAGGAAATTATACAGGAAGTTATAAAGTTCCTAAATATGATAATGCTGCTTTACAAGCAGATATTGATGCTTTAACAAAGATTAATGAAGAATTACAAGGAAAAGTTGATGCTTATACAGAAAAACAAGCGAAAAAAGAAGGCGTATTTGACGAACTAATATCTGTTCGTAATGCTTATAATAGTGCTTATGATGGATTAACCAATGTATTTACCGCTGCTAGTGGTTTAGATGCGGTATCTCATATGGGAGCAGACAACTCTATGTATGGAGTTAAATTAAGTGATAATCAATTAAAGGGATTATTTACAAATCTTGGATCTGCCTTAGAATCTGGTAGAAGTAATTTTTCTTTGAAATCAGATGGATCTATCGATATTACGAAAGGAGAATTCTCTCTTAGTAATTTTGATTACTTGGTTTCTAGTTGCGCAGCTTTAGGAAATAATAGTAAATCCTTTACTGATAATTTAAAGAGTTTCATTAAAGGAGATCAAAATAGAGCTTCTGCTTTAAATACTTCTGAAGGATTAAGAAGTGGAGGTAGTCCATTCGTTGATTCCCCAACTTCTTCTGCAGAAGAAAAGAATGATGATAATTTAAGTTCTTCTCTTGATCAAATTCAAGGGCAAATTCAACAATCTTTATCCGTTACATCAGATGTTGTTGTGGAAGCAAGAGTTCAAAATTTCATGGAAGAAAACCAAGGAAAAACTGTTATTGTTCCAAATACGGTTCGACAGATACTTGGATTACAAACAGAAGGATTATTATCTGTACCAACTGGCTATAATGTTCATACGGCTTATCCATTCTTATATTGGTTAGTAGGTACTGGACATGCTGCTGGTGGAGGAGAACATTTAAAAACTGCATCTTTTGCTAAGAGTTTAGCCAATGGACGCTATCAAAATAATGATGCGATTATCTATATCCCTGGTCGTTGGGGAAATGGGCAAGCGGAAGCAAGTACTTATAATGGTAGTATGTTAAATCATGATTTACATAATATTGTTAATGGTTTAAATATTGATCGAAATAGAATTTCTGGAGCTGGATCTTCTGTAGGAGCCTTTGCTCTTGCATACTTGGTAGATTCCAATCCAAATTTATTCTCTTCTGTTGCGATGACAGGAGGAGGATTTGGAGGACCTTGGGGAAATGTTACGATTGATAAGGCAATTCAAGGATCTCCTAATACAACCTTTATTTGGTATATGGCAGATAATGATGAAACTTCTCATGCAAGTAATGGAGATGGAGTTCATACCTATACCTTAAAGCATCACCAACAATTACAAGCTGCTGGAATTAATAGTGTTTATTATGAAATTGGGGGAGGAATCTGGCATACGAATGCTTGTGACCGATTCGCTTCTCGGAACTTAATTTATGATTTAACGCACATTGTTAAAGGACAAAAATTAGCCATTCAAAGTGGTGTTAAGAAGATTAGCCCTACCGTGTCTTTGGAAGGTAGTATCGATCATAATAAAAATGGTTCTGACTGGTATGATTCTCTCGCAACACAAACTGTTCAAATATAAAAAACAAGTTTCACACTTGTTTTTTTTCTTTGTTGACAGAATTCTCATAAATATGTTATAATCTAACTGTTTGACGCCTCATGCTCAAACCGCATTGAAAAGGTAAAAACGTTTTTAACGTACCTTAAGAGCGAGTCTTAAGTTATTTAAAAGGAGGTAGAGTTATGAACGCTGTAATTAAAGTTGGTGGAAAGCAATACTATGTTACAGAAGGATCTGAAATTTTTGTAGAAAAATTAGATTGCCAAGCTGGTGACATGGTAAACTTTGATCAAGTATTAATGCTTGATTCAAAAGTAGGAAATCCTTATCTTACAAATGTTACTGTTCAAGGTGAAGTATTAAAGAATGGTAAAGCAAAGAAAATTAAAATTTTCAAATATAAAAGTAAAGATAGATCTAACCGTGTAACACAAGGTCATAGACAACCTTATACAAAAATCAAAATTACTAAAATTAATGGTTAATTTATGATTCAAGTAAATGTTGTGAAAGAAAAAAGCAAGGTTCGTAAGATTACAATTCTTGGACATGCATTATATGATGATTATGGAAAAGATATTGTATGTAGTGCTTGTAGTAGTATTGTTACTACTACTGTTAATGGATTGCTTGCTTTAGATAAAGATAGTATAAGCTATCTTGTTAGTAAAAAGGGTATGTCTATTACTGTTAAAAGTGATGATAAGACTACTCAAGTACTAATCCATAATATGGTTAGCCTATTAAAAGAACTGGAAAAAAATTATCCAGAGAATGTTGAAGTTAAGTAAGGAGGAGAATTATGAAATTTTTAAAATTAGATATTCAATTATTTGCTCACCACAAAGGGCAAGGTTCAACATCTAATGGTCGTGATTCTGCAGGACGTAGACTAGGAGCTAAAGCAGCTGATGGTGAATTTGTAACAGCTGGTTCAATATTATATCGTCAAAGAGGAACAAAAGTGTTCCCAGGAACAAATACTCGTCGTGGTAATGATGATAGTATTTATTCTACTGTTGATGGAATTGTTAAATTCGAACGTTTAGGAAGAGATAGAACAAAAGCTTCAGTATACCCAGTAGAAGGATAAGAAAAAATAAAGGACTTTAGGTCCTTTTTTATTTATAAGGGGATTTTATAATGAATACAATCAATTATAAAAACATTTTATCTCCAGAAAAGGGGATTTCTGCCATTCTAGAACAGATGATTCCAAAGTATAGTGAGGAATATGGTTCTAGTTTTCGTAGTGTGATTGAAAAACACTTCCAGGAATGTGTATTTATTTTTGATTCCCTTCCAGATGAGAAAATTCGTTTCTTTCAAAAGTCTTTTGGAAATATTCCAATCAAAGCGTATTCAGATTGTTTTTTTGAGTATATAGATTATTTAAATGCAGAAAAAAGGATTGATCAAGATATTTGGGATGAGTTCTCTGATTCTGTTTTTGGAACTGTTTCTTCTTCAAAAAAAGAATTATTTTCTTTAGATTTTGATTCTTATTCTTTAGATTCTATTATGTTTTCAAAAGATTCAGAAAGAAGTCAATCTATCAAGGAAAGACAAGATGCGTATTGGTCTAAATGTTTGGAACTAGATGTGTTTCCGATTATGAATTGGCAAGAGATTGATCGAATTCTTGCACTTAGAAAACAATTATTAAAACAAAAACAAGTAAAGTTACTACAATCTACAATATGGGGAAAAAGAATGATGGAAAAACTTCATCAGAAAGGGTTTCAAGTATCAGAAGAGACAGCTGCGATGATTCTTTTCGATCGAAGTGTTGCGGCTTCTACGAATGTAGTTTTAGATGATTTAGGAAATCCTAAGATTGTTTGTTTTATTCCTTTCTTTTCTGGAAGTAATGTTTTATATTTAGATAGAATCTTGTTTCATGAATTTAGACATATCGCAGAGATGCATTCAAAAGGAACAGGACTTGTTTCTTTTGCAGATCCTAAATATGATTTATTAAATGAAATTCGCTGTGATTATCATGCTTTAAGAGATTATCAGTCTTTTTCAAATGCTGTTTTTTCTAGAAGTTCTAGTAAAAGTGCTTATGAAAGATTCTTTCCAGAGTATGAATCTTTTTTGAAAGAACATGAAGTGATTTTGGATTTTCTTGCGATGCATGATGATGTATCCTTAGAAGAAATCTTTGGAGAAGAGGTACTAAAAATAGTAAAAGCATCTCCAAAAGTTTACAAAAATGAATAGATTTTTAAATGAAAGAAGAAAAATTAAGGTAC
>CAMZHD010000013.1 GCA_947306705.1 uncultured Caryophanales bacterium | reverse complement strand
GAATGAGACAAGGAAGATTAACGGTTAAAGATAAAGCGGGTAATGATACAATCTTCATTATTCAGGCAAATATGGATAGAACAAATCCTTCTAAAGCTACTACTTTAGGATATCGATGTGGAAATGGAAACTGTAAATCTTCATCTGGATTATCTGGATTCTCATCAGGAGGATGGTTATCTGGATACGTATTTACAAAAGGCGACAATTCCACAGACGCAGTATCTGGAATTAAAACCTATCAATACAAAACATCAGGTGCTTGCGGAACTAATAATAATGTTAATGGAAATTACTTTAATGTTACGCCAGAAGTTACTTCTTATGTTCAATTTCGTGCCTGCGATGCCGCAGGAAACTGTGGAGAATATAGTGATACCTTTACGGTAAACCTAGATAGAACAGGACCATATTGTAGAGTTGAAAAGAGCAATCCAGGTGTTCTTGATCCAAATGGAGTAAATGGAACGGCATATTGTTATGATGCAGGAGTTGGATGTTGCGGTAGTGCTAAAGAAGAAGATCATTGTGATAGAGCTGGTGGTACTAGAAACTTCTCTGGTTTGAAAGCAACCACTCAATATCGAATGAATGACGGATTAGGAAATACGAGCATTTGTAGGGTAGAAATTGATCCAAGAACTTATTATCGTACGAGAACTCGTTATTGTACTCTTTACTCTAGCTGTGCTGATGCAGGATGTGCCTCAAGTACAGAGAGTTGTACATATTCCTGTGGAAATCCAATGTGTGGAAGTGACATGGTCTGTTGTGCGCAATATGGTGATATGTATGAAGATTGTACAACAATCTGCCTTTCCTACAACAGAAGTTCAATATGCGGTTGTGATACGTATAGCTATTGGAGTGCATGGTCTCAATACACTTTAACTTCTTGTGCTGCAAGCACGACTCGTCAATGTGAGTCTAAACTACGTTACTATTAATAAACAAAAATAAAAGGATATCATTTGATATCCTTTTTATTTACTTCTTTGGAGTAATAACTTCTTTACCACCCATATATGGTTGTAATACTTTTGGTATTTTAATACTTCCATCTTCTTGATAATTGTTTTCAATTAAAGCAATTAATCCACGAGGAGAAGCAACAACTGTATTATTTAGAGTATGTAAATAATACGTACCCTTCTCTCCTTTTTCACGGATTCCTAAACGTCTTGCTTGAGCATCTCCTAAGTTAGAACAAGAAGCAACCTCAAAGTATTTTTGTTGACGAGGAGACCATGCTTCAATATCACATGATTTAACTTTTAAATCAGCTAAATCTCCACTACAACATTCTAATTGTCTAACAGGTATATCCATATTTCTAAAGATATTAACTGTAAATTTCCACATCTTATTGTACCAGTCCATAGATTCTTCCGGTTCACAGATTACAATCATCTCTTGTTTTTCAAATTGATGAACACGATATAATCCACGTTCCTCTAATCCATGACTTCCCCCCTCTTTTCGAAAGCATGGAGAATAACTAGTCATGTGAATTGGTAAATCTTCTTTTTTAATAATTTGATCTTTAAATTTACCAATCATACTATGTTCTGAAGTACCAATTAAATATAAATCTTCTCCTTCAATTTTATACATCATAGCTTCCATTTCAGGGAAAGACATAACTCCTGTAACAACATCACTATGAATCATAAATGGAGGAATTGCATATGTAAATCCTTGTTCAATCATATAATCTCTTCCATAAGCAATCATTGCTTCATGAAGTCTTGCGATATCTCCTAATAAATAATAGAATCCTTGTCCAGAAGTTCTACCAGCAGCATCCTTATCCATACCACATAAATTCTCAATAATATCTGCATGATAAGGAATTTCATAACTAGGAACAACAGGATCTCCAAATCTTTCTACTTCTACATTTTCACTATCATCTTTACCAATAGGTACAGAATCATCAATCATTTGAGGGATTACCATCATTTTCTCTTTAATCGTTTTTCCTAATTCTTCTTGTTCTGCTTCTAACTTGGTAATTTCTTCAGCAGATTCAGCAATTTGTTTCTTGATTTTCTCTGCTTCCTCTTTCTTACCATCTTTCATAAGCTTACCAATCTCTCCACTAAGCTTATTCTTATCAGCCTTTAAAGTATCTACTTTAACTTGTACTTCACGTACTTTCTTATCAAGATCAAATACTTCATCTACTAATGGTAATTTTTCATCTTGAAATTTCTTTTTAATATTCTCTTTTACTAAATCTTTGTTTTCTCTTATTAACTTAATATCTATCATTATTAATCCTCTCCTTTAACTTATTTTAACTGATATTATTTATACTATTCTTTTCGAGACAAACGTCTCACTCATAGTCATTAACACTTCCACTGTTCTATTATTTCTCATAAGTCCTCCTTAAAATAAAAAAAGATGATACCTAAAGGAGTGCATATA
Source organism: uncultured Caryophanales bacterium (assembly GCA_947306705.1). Classification (GTDB taxonomy): domain Bacteria; phylum Bacillota_I; class Bacilli_A; order RF39; family UBA660; genus UBA3789. The sequence continues at coordinate 23,193 of CAMZHD010000013.1, read as the reverse complement.
GCACGGTACCATCCTTACATTTACTTATTAGATAACGGTATGACCCGGGATTTCTCCATCTATAGAGTAGATAAATAAGATTATTACATCGTTTCCACCAACCACGAATTCTCTATACTAAATCATCTTATTATTAGTTCTAATTAACGACTTGAATCCATTATAGGTTATTTTCTTTTCTTTTGCAAGCCTATTCATCGAAATAACAAACATTATAAGCATGAGAATCAAATACAATATCCTCATAAGGTCTTGGTATTTCCATGGAAAGATCTTCATAAGCAGTTTCTGGATAACCATTTGTTCCATCAGATACACTAACAAAATACTTTGGAGTTCCACTCGTAATATCAACCATAACATACGCCATAATTGGCTCTCTAAAGTAAGAGAATGGTAAATAAACTTCATCTCTTACATTATATGAAAAGAAATAATAAACTCCTGAGGTTTCATTAAACTTTACAAAGTCACAAACAACTTTCTTTTCTTTAATCATAGAATCTGTCTTTTTAACAAATTTCTTTCCAGCATACACATAATAATAATTCTCTAATTGTCTTCCTTTTGTCTTAACTAAAGTAAAATTTGCAACAACCCATAATCCGGCTCCCAATACAATGAAACCAATAAACATACGGTATAAAATCTTTTGAAATAAAAAGTTTCTCTCTACAATCTTAGAATCCGTGGAACTAACATATTGATTCTTTCCATAAAAACGAGAACCATATCCCATAAGTGGAATAAAAATAATTGGTAAAACAGCTGATAAAAAAGGACTATAATTAAATAATTTTCCTAATCGGTACAAAGCCATAATAAGCACAACAATTCCAACAACAGGAATTAAAAATAAATATCCCTTCTTCTTAGACTGAAATCCTAAATTGATAAGGACAATGGTCCCATAAATAGGAATCCAAGCTTTCCACCATCTTTCATTACACTTCATAAATAAGAGTTGAACAGAATAATGAAATAAATAAAGAAATGTAATCACAACACAACCAATTGGGAAAAAAGAATAAAGTATAGTATTCAATTTAGTAGGATCCATCTGATAGGCTAAATAGAAAAAGAATCCAATAATACCTAAATAACAAAATAAATTTACAAGAAAGCAAGCCACATGATTTCCAGAATTATTCGCAAGACCAATAACAGGTTGTGTAGATACTTCATTTTGCGCAACAAAAGATTGTTCCCCTACTCTATGGGCTTCTTCCTTTGGCATAAACTTTTGCATACTTTGATTTGCTTCATGCTCAGGATTTAAATAACCACATTTCATACAGTAACGAGAATTACTATTCATTTCTGCCCCACATCGACCACAAAAAATAGTATGTCCATCATCATTCATAAGGCATCCTCCTTACTTTCTAAAACAATTATAACATAGAAACAAAAAAATATGTTTAAAACATATTTTTTTAAGCATCTTCCTTCGTACGAATCACATCATGAATCGTTTGATTTAACTTTTTATATCCCTTACTATTAAGAATAATTCCATCATCTGAATAATCCTCTTTTAAGATTCCATTTTCACTTAATTCACTGAAAGTATCTACAAAAGTAACTTCTTGTTTCTCACATAATTTACGAAGCTCATTATTCATAAACTCTATATTTTGATTGGTAATACTTCCAAATAAATGATCATCAAAATCAGGATTACTAGCGTTAATAGGATATAGAGATTCTACATAAATAGAAGCAAAAGGACGATTCTCTTGAATACCATCAATAATTGCATTAAAAGAATCTAATACATCTTGATAATAAATACCATGCGTTAAATCATTTACTCCAAATTGTAAAAACACCAAAGATGGATTATATCGATAAATATATTCATCTAAATGTTCTAAAACATCTTTAGCAGTTAACCCTGCATCACATACTTTAACATAATGATAATCATATTGAAATTCATCAAATTCATAATTATCTGTATGAAAATCCCCTATAAATAAATAATTACGATCTAATTCTGTACTTTTATTGTTTTCAGCTATCTCATCTTTCTTATTCTTTTGAGTCATAGAATTATTTTGAACCAATGCAGTAATTCCAAGAACAATGATACAAACAATAGATAAAGAATAAAAAATCTTTTTTAAAAAATCTAATTTTTTAACCTTTTTACTCTTTTCTAATAATAATCTTTCTCTTCTCTCTTTACTAGAACTTGATTTTTTAGAAAATCTTCCTTCTAAGAAACTAGTATCTAATGATTCTTCATTATTAAGAACTTTCTCTACTCGAATTTTCGTAGTATTATCTAAGTTTTTCTTTTTAGGAGTATTCTTTACTTCAGTACTCTTTTTATCGTTATAAGGCTTACTACTCTTTTTTGTCATACTACAACCTCCGATTATACATTATTATTATATCAAATAAAATGCTCCAAAAAAAGTATAAAACAAAAAAAAGGATTAATAAATCCTTTTAATCATATTTCTTTTTAAAATGAAGAAATAAATGGTAAAAACCAGTAAATAATAACCATATTAGTAAAATCAAATTACTAATCTGTACAAGAGATAAAATTGTTTCATTTTGATATAATTTAGAAATATCTAATAAATCAACCATATCATAAGCAGCTAACGCAACAAACGACATAAAAAAGAAATATAAAACACTAAAAAACGCATAATTTACAATCTTTTTAAATTGACTCATCTTTTTACTAAATAAAGTATATAGAATCATAACAGTAACAAATACTATAATGAAAAAGTATACGACTGTAGATGGAAAATAAACATAATTCATAATCTCTTTCACAAAAGAATGGAAACAAGACTGAACATACGTCGTATAACTAATGAGTATTCCAATAACAAATCCTATATATACTCCAATCGCAACCATCTGTACAATCTGATTATTACGTTTTAAATTAACAATTAATATACAAAACAAAAGAAGGCTTAAAAGAAACATCTCTATAGAAAGAAAAGAAGAAAAAATATATCGAAAGAGTACACCAATCTTTTCTAATAAAGACAAATCCATACAATCACCTTCTCTAGCCTATAAGTTCTGAAATATATACGGTTTGAGTCTCGTCATTCCCTTTCGTACAAGTAATCATCGTAAGAGATGTCTGATCATAATTTCGATAGATCGAAACAATCCCATTTTTAGGAACTTCATAAATGTTAACAACATGATATTCATATTTAACTCCCGCATATGTAACATATACAGGATCTCCTATTTCTAATCGATAAAGATATGCGAAATAAGAAATATAAGCATCTCCAGAATGTGCCATTAATATTAAATTCCCATTAGGTACATCTGGTAAAGTAGAACCTTCTACCATGGTTACATTATATTCAATCGAATTATATTTTGAACCTACGTTATAAAAACCCCTCTTTAAACCAATTTTTGGTATTTCTAAAACTCCCAAATATTTACTATAATCAATCACATAATTAGTATTGTTTTCTTCAACATTTACAACTTCCGTAACAGGAGCATTGTCTATTACTTCTACTGCCAAATCATCCTGTTTTGGAGTATCCATCATAGAAATTTTCATATCCGAATAAATTTCATCTTTCATTCGAATCAAATAATTCCATGATAGAGATAAAAAACCAATAAAAATAAGGAAAGAGCCAAATAATAATATATGGCTCTTTTTAAATCTATTGCTTACTTTCAACAGGTTTTGCATTCGCATAAATAATACCAACACCACATAGTAATATGATTAATCCAATAAAGTAAATTGTTTGAGCAGTATTCATTCCTGTATTTGGAGATCCAAGTAATTCATACTCTTCTCCAACAGTAATATCTTTTACACCTTCCTCAACAGAACCAACTTTTTGAAGGAAAGCACCTTCAGAATCAACTAAACGATTACCATTAGCATCTTTTCCAACATAGTAGAAACCTTTTAAGGTATTAAAGTGTCCCGTAACACTAATTCTTAATTTAGATAAAGATTCTTTTACATTGTCAACGGGAACCCATACACGGAATTTTGTTCCAGCTGGAATATTATTTGGTCCAATCTTATTACCATCTAAGTCAACTGCAAAAGCACCATCAACTCCACCAAATGATACGTCATAAGAAGACATATTTCCACTTGGAACAACTGTCATGGTAGCACTTTGATAATATTTACCATCACTAGTTTTAGATACCTCTTCAGTACCTTTTTGAATATCTAAAGATTTTACTAAAGAATAAGATTTAGCATTATTAACTAAGCTAGCTACATACTTATCATAAACAGTTCCTCCAGGAGTTGTATAAATCGTACGTGTATCAGAACCACCGATATATAATGTTAATGTATTAGCCGTTTTAATTGCTTGAATATCTTCAGGACTTAAATAATTACGAGTTTCTGCACTGTTTTGTTCATATAAATACATCCAAACAGCTACCTGAGCAATCCATGTTTCTACATATTGAGCATCATTTCCACTGGCATCAGAAACATTGTTACCATTCATAAATGTTCTATCTAAGATATATAACAATCCTGGATCCGTAATTTCTTCATCACGAACATAATGAGCATCATCAATTGTATTTGAATTATGCTCTACACAAAGAATAGGAAGCGTCATAGAATCATTCGCTACATATACAGGAACCCAAAAAGTACCTACACCTCCAGTTGTTGCAATTCTTAAAACATTACCATTTTCTGATCCTAACGAGAAATTAAAACTCTCTGGCATTTCATCCATAGGAGCAGCATAACTGATACTTCCTCCTTGATTAGAAGCGATACCAAACGTTGCAATTGAGAAAATTGCAAAAATCGAAACAACAAATGATAAAACTACAGAGAAATCAACTACACTACGATTTTGTCTTTGATTATTCTCTTCTTCATAGATTTTTTCCATACTAAAATCACCATACCTTCTATATACAATCATTATATCATAAATTCAATAAAATCAAACTGTTTTTTTATTGAATGACAAATATTTTGTCATAGGAAACATCTGGTTTTTTCTTATTATAATAAATTGTTGCGAGAACATCTCCTTTTTTAACAGAATCCCCTATTAATTTAGATAGTTTTATCCCAACAGTATAATCAATTTTATCCGTTATCTTTTCTTTTCCCGCACCAAGTGCTAAAGAAAGTTTTCCAAGTTCTAAAGCATTAATCTTTTTAAGAATACCACTACTTTTCGCTTTAACAGTAACTGTATTCTCACTAACCTTTATTTTTTGAATATTTCCATTTTGATGTTTGACAAGTTCTAAGAACTTTTGATAAGCACTTCCATCTTCAATCGACCCAATCACTAATTTTTTAGCTTCCTCTAATGAAATATTCTTACCCATACTAACCATGTGAGAAGCAAGTTCTATACATAAATCTACAAATGGATTATCCCTCTCTTTTCCTTCTAAAACATCAATAGCCTCTAATACTTCTAAACTATTCCCAATAGAATATCCTAAAGGAGCATCCATATCACTAATAATGGTACGAACTTCTCTATCATATACTTTTCCTATTTTTATCATTAGTTCACTTAACTTATCAGCTTCTTCTCTTGTTTGTAGAAGAGCCCCATTTCCAACTTTAATATCAATAATAATTTTATCGGCTCCTCCAGCAATTTTCTTACTCATGATACTTGAAGCAATTAAAGGAATAGAAGAAACAGTAGCCGTAACATCTCTTAAAGCATAAATAACTTTATCCATAGGAACTAAACAAGCAGTTTGCCCAGTAATCACAACATTGATATCTTTAATTTGATTCATGATTTCATCATCTGATAAATCAATTCTATATCCAGGAATACTCTCTAACTTATCAATGGTTCCTCCTGTATAACCAAGTCCTCTTCCACTCATCTTAACAACAGGAATTCCAAGGGATGCAACAATAGGTGCAATGACTAACGTTGTTTTATCTCCAATCCCTCCAGTAGAATGCTTATCTACCTTAATACCATCAATTCCCGCAAATTCTAGTACATCTCCACTATCAATAAAGATCTTTGTTAAAGCAAAAATCTCTTCATCACTCATCCCATTAATACAAATAGCCATTAATAAACTAGACATTTGATAATCAGGAATTGTTCCCTCTAAATATCCATTAAAAAAAGTATCTAACTCTTTATAAGTTAACTCTTCTCCCAAACGTTTTTTATTAATAATATCTAATATCATAGAATCTCCTTTCGATAAATATCAGAATCTCTCATGATATATCCACACTTTTCATATAATTTATGAGCAGCCACTCTAAATCGACTACAAGTTAATTGTAAGTACATTGCATTCTTACCCTTAGCAATCTCTTCTGCATAATCAACTAAGTATTTCCCAACTCCAAGTCCTCTATATTTAGAAGAAACACATACATAATCAACCAAACAATAAATTTTATCTTTGACAGGATTTAATACATCCGTAAGAAGTAAATATCCCGCAACTTCTCCCTCCACTGTCGCAACAATCTCATAGAACTCTTCTCCAGTAAAATTTTTCTTTTCACTGTTAAAAGCTTCTTTTAAGATTTCATTTACTGCTTCTAAATCAGATTCTTCATATTTACGAGTCTCAATCTTCATACTATCACCTACTATAAAAAGTATATCATAAAACAAAAAAGAAGAGAACTATTCCTCTCCTTTTGGTTTATAGATCATTAATTACAATAAACATCAAATTGCTCTATGGATCCACATTTGTCATATTTTTCTTTAACATAATTAATTATATCATCAGGTCTTTGCCAATGTATGAAGTGATTATCTATTAAGATTATATTATTTTTTTGTTTAATAATACTATACATTTCCTTTTTACCATATAATCCAAAATTACCATTATCAAATAAATCGAAATACTTTTCATATCTATTCATATTCAAATCATATACAGGAGCATAAAAATCCATAATAATAACATTATGATCCTTAGATTGATTTAAAACATAGTTACTTACATTCTTGATGTTTTCTTCAAACTGAATATCAACTGGAATATTTTTGTATACTCCTGATTTAAATCTTGATGTATGAAAATATAAATGAATACTAAAAGAACTCAAAATTATAATAACAATTATAATGATAAATGAACTACTAAAATCATCTTTTGGTATGCGAATCTTATGATTTATAATATAAGCAAAAAATATAATAACAACAATGATTGCTAAAGCACCATGGTGAAAATCTACGATTGGAATGATTACGGACAAGCTAGCAATAGCATAACAAAATAGAATTATCGATTCCCTATTTTTATTTCTACGGAATAATAAAATCATTACTATATAATTGATAATTAGGTACACTATACAAGAACGTACAACAAGCCCATTAGAGAAAGTAAATAAGCCCAATATACACAAATCATAAAAATCAAACAATGATTTAGATATTAACAAATATATAAAAAACAATAGTGACGGAATTAGCATAATAAAAGAATAAGAAAAAAGAAGTTTTAAGTTTTTATGATTATTAATAATGAGCAATAATAAAGTTATCAAACAAATAACAACTCCTGTACTTTGTTTATTAATGATAGTAAAACCAGCGATTAGAGGAATAAATATATTGAATCGTTTATTGCTATAATCTTTATTTTTCAAAGATAGATAAATCAATAATAAAATAAATACAAGTTGTATAAAATTATAATCATAATAGCAAGCAATCAGTAAACCTTCCATAATTACAAACAATACAAAATACTTTAGAAGTCCTTTAATATTTAATACATCCATTATTTTATTTAATATAATTATTAATATTAGATACCAAACAAAATAAATAATTCTAAAAGTAAATAGATTAGGATTGATATGTAAAAACAAACTATTAACGAACATACTGAAAGGGGTAACAATAACATTAAAATCCTTATAAGGGAGTAATCCATTTATAATGTTTTTAGCAGACAAAAAATTCCACAATTCATCCATATTCCCTAATTCTCTATTAAGAATGCCAAAAAGCAGGAAAATACAAAGGATAGAATAATAGACAATATTTAAAATATACTCTTTCTTTTTTTTCATAGTACTCCTCAATTATATTCATTATAACACAATATTAAAGAAGCAGACTATTCGTCTGCTTCTTCTTTTGGTTTACTAGATAAGAAAGTTACTTTCTCACAAATAATCTCTAATCCATACTCCTTTTTATCTTCTTTTTCAATCGTCTTGGACTGTACTCTTCCCTTGATTCCTACTACGTCTCCTTTTCCACAGTATTCACTTGTATTTTCCGCAACTGCGTCAAAGGCAACACAATCAATGAAGTCCGTATCGTAAGAACCTTCACTATTTTTAAAACTCCTAGGAATCGCTAAAGACAAAGTCGCAACTTTTCCATTCTCCCCCTTATGCACAGAAATGTCACGAGTCAGTCTTCCAACTAAAATAATTTGATTAAGCATACACCACCTCCCTTCGAGATGGTATATTAACGAATTATAAATAAGAATGCAAAACACACTTTTAAAGAATTGAAATCGATAAATCATTGAAAAACAAAAAAGAGATAGGAGAAAAATAATAATTCAAATCCTATCTCTTTAAAAATAACTTCTTTAATACTTTTATAAGTTTCTTTTAATTAATTGATTTAATTCCACTGCATATTCCATTGGTAATTCTTCTCTAAACTTTTCAATGAATCCAAGCACAATCAAATCCATGGCTCTTTCCTTAGAGATTCCACGACTCATCATATAGAACAAATTATCCTCACTAATCTTCGAAACAGTCGCTTCGTGTTCTAAAGTACTTGTTTCATTAAAACAAGAATTAAAAGGAATAGTATCACTCTTGGATAGTTCATCAATGATTAACGTATCACATTTCACATCAGCTTCACTATGATCAGCACTCTTTTGAATCAAGGCTTTTCCTCGATACGTTGCATTTCCACCATTCCTTGCGATACTCTTTGAAAGAATGGTACTCTTCGTATGTTTTCCAATATGAATCATACGAGCTCCCGTATCTTGAATTTGTCCAGAACCTGCAACACTAATCGTAATACAAGTCCCTTTCGAATAATTTCCTTTTAACATACAACATGGATATTTCATCGTAACTTTACTACCAATGTTACCATCAATCCATTCCATTGTTCCATGATCATCAACTAAAGCTCTTTTCGTAACTAAGTTATAAACATTATTCGCCCAATTTTGAACCGTAGAATAACGACATTTGCTATTCTTTCCTACATAGATTTCCACAACTGCAGCATGCAAACTACTCTCACTATAAGTAGGAGCTGTACATCCTTCTATATAATGTAGGTCACTATTATCATCTACAATAATTAACGTTCTTTCAAATTGTCCCATATTACGGCTATTAATTCTAAAATAGCTTTGTAAGGGACGATCTAATTTTGTATTAGGAGGTACATAAATAAAACTACCTCCAGAGAAAACTGCCCCATTTAAAGCAGCAAACTTATTCTCTCCATTACCAACAATCTTACCAAAGTATTTTTGAACAAGTTCTGGGTATTCTTTCATAGCTCTTTCAATAGAAGTAAAGACTACTTTCTTCTCTTCTATTTCTCGAATCATAGAATGATAAATAACTTCACTCTCATATTGAACACCCATTCCCCCCATATGGATTTCAGATTCTCTAACTCCAACAGAATCCAAATCATCAACAATAGGCTTTAAGACATTATTCCAATCATCTTGAATTTTATCATCTTGTTCATTGTTCTTATAATAAATAATTTTAGAAAAATCTAAATCAATTTCTGGTCCAAAAGAAGGCATACCAAGTTTTTGAAATTTACGGAAACTATCTGTTCTATATTTTAAAACCCAATCGTCTTCCTTCTTAATAGAAGAAATCTTTTTAACTTTTTCCTCATCTAACCCAATGATTTCCATAGGGGTCACTCCCATCTATTATTGAAACTGTTTTTCTTTCTCGCTTTCACTCATTAATTGCATAAATAGAGTTCTTTTTTTCATATCTTCTGCTACAGTACGACCCATTGTAGAAATATTTCTATCTTGAATCAAACTAACTCTATCAAACATAAATAAATCTGTTCTTAAGGCATAATTCTCTAGTTCTTCTCCTGTAACAACACCCTCTTTTGAAAGTCTATTTCGATCGAAATAACGACTTTCAACACATTGAGTAATAGGATGAAAATCCATAACATAGCATGGACCATCCTGAACATCACCAGATACTCTTCTAATGAAAACGTGAGTATCTTCCCCATTACTATTACATCCTGTATAAGGAGTTTTCTCAAATACAGGTAATTCCCAACCTGGATTCAAGAAATTCTTCCATCCTTCATCTGTTTTTACCATGATAGTGTATGCACTAACAGGTGCAAAAGAAGTAACTCCTCCATAATGAACATCAAACATTTTAATTTGAGCAAGTTTTACATTTTCTATCTTTACTCTTGCTTCTCTCATATCTACTTTTTCCATATTCAACTTCTCCCTCTATTTTAATTTTTCTAGCATTTTTTTAACTGCAACACTAGGCAGTAATGCACAATTCATTCGATTTGGTTGTTTATGAATCGTATCATAAACATTTAATTCTCCTAATAATTCAGAATCATATTCTTTCTCATAAATCATATTTTGATAATTTTCTAATATTTTCCTAGCTTCTTCTACTGTAAGACCCATTAATTTACGAATCATTATAGAAGTTGCAGAAGTACTAATCGCACAAGCTTCTCCATCAAAACGAATATCTTGTATCTTTCCATCTTCTATTTTCATCATAAAATCTAAATCATCAATACAACTTTCACTATTCATTCTTTCTCTAACATAACTAGAGTCTTCTATTAATCCACGATTCATAGGATCTTGATAATTATCTAATATGATTTCTCTTCTTAAATTTTCATCCATCTTATCACCTACAATATAATTTGAAAAATCTCAGAACGATGTCTTAAGGCATCTATGAATTGATCAATATCTTCAAATGTATTATAAAAATACATACTAATACGAACGGTATTCTTAACATCCATTTCATCTTTTAACAATTTTGCACAATGATTTCCTGCACGAACTGCTATATGAAAATGATTTAAGAAAATAGAAAAGTCTTGTGCAAAAACACCTTCTAAATTGAGTGATACAATTCCACTATTTGGATTTTGATTATAAACAGTAATATCATCAAATTCCTTTAACTTTTCTAATAAATATTTTTTCAAAGAAACTTCTTGTTCATGGATTCTTTCCATTCCAATATTCATAAGATAGGTAATGGCTTCTCCTAACCCAATCACTTCCGCAATAGGAGGAGTTCCTGCTTCAAAACGAACAGGGATTTCCTTTAACTCATAAGAATTATCTTCTTCAAAGAATGCATTCATTCCTCCTCCATAACATAGAGGTTCCATTTCTTCCAATAATTCTCTTCTACCAATTAATACTCCTACTCCAGTAGGCCCACACATCTTATGTCCTGAGAAGCTTAAGAAATCCATATCACTATTTTCAAAATCAACTTTCATATGAGGAACACTTTGTGCTCCATCTACATTGAATAGAATATGATGTTCTCTACAAAATTTCCCAATTCTAGTAACATCTCTAACATCACCAATTACATTGGTAACTTGTGCTAAACTAATGACTTTTGTCTTATCTGTTACACATTTCTCAATAGATTCAAAACTACATTCATAATTCTCATCTAAAGGAACATATTTTAATACAATTCCAATTTCTTCTTGTAATTTAATCCATGGAAGAATATTAGAAGCATGTTCTGCTTTATTAAGGAGAACTTCATCTCCTTTTTTTAAATGCTTTCTCATATATCCAAAAACAACCATATTTAAGGAATGAGTAGCACCACTTGTATATATCACACAATTAGGATCACAATTTACAAACTGAGAAACAATCTTACGAACTCCATCATACAATGCATTCGTCTTTACAGCTGCATCATAATCCCCTCTATGAATATTAGAAGTATGTTCCTCATAATAACGTTTCATTGCATCAACAACACACTTTGGTTTCAAAGTAGTTGCCCCATTATCAAAGAAAACAAATCCCTCTTGTAACATAGGAAAATCTTCTCTATTCATAGAAACACCTCCTTATATCTTTTCTATTTCTTCTACAAAATCAGATATTTGATTTAAATCAATACTATCACTATTTAATAAAAATCCATTTAATAATAATCGATTAGCCTCTTCATAAGAAAGACCTCTGCTCATCATATAAAAGATCTTTTCCTCATTAAATTTCCCAATATAAGCTCCATGATTACTATCTACATCATAATTATCAATTAAAAGATTAGGCCAAATTGTACTCTTCCCATCTTTTAAATTCAATATTTGATTTTCTTGATTACAAATACATTTAAAACTAGTTTTAGGAACAATTCCATTTACATAATAAGTGAGAGAATCACTTCCTACATTCACTCCATGATTGAATACTTCACTATGAGTATGACTCTTATCATGAACTACATCAATCATAAAAGTATGTTCCGAATAATTAATATTATTATAATAATAGTATAAAGAAACCCCTTCCGTTACCAAATGAATATCTACTTTTCCACCACTATTAATAGAAAAATGATAGATAACAGTATCTTCTGTAATATTATAATGATATTCTTTTTCTTCGTCCCTATTGAATACATAAATCGTCTTACTCATGAGACACGTCCTTAATACCAGTATATCCAGTTTTCTCAATCTCAAAAGCTAAAGATAAATCTCCACTCTTTTGAATTTTTCCATCTTTTAAAATATGAACATAATCTGGTTTTAAATACTCTAAAATTCTAGGATAATGCGTAATAATCAAAAGAGAAGCTTTTTTATTTTCTTTCATATAATTCTTAATGTTCTTACAAACAATCTTTAAACTATCTACATCTAATCCAGAATCTAATTCATCTAATATAATAATTCTCGGTTTTAAGAATTTCATTTGAAGGATTTCATTCTTTTTCTTTTCTCCTCCACTAAATCCTTGATTTAGAGAACGATGAAGCATACTACTATCTAATCCAACTTCTTTCATACCTGTTTCCATCTCTTTAATAAAAGAGTATAGATTTACTTTTTCAGAAGATATGGTACTTCTAGCAGTTCTTAAGAATTCACTATTACTAACACCTTCAATAACAGTAGGATCTTGCATACATAAGAAAAGACCTTTTTTTGCTCTCTCATCTACCGATAAATGAAGGATACTTTCCCCATCTAATAAGATATCTCCAGAGGTAACTTTGTATAAATAATGACCCATGATAATTTTAGCTAATGTACTCTTTCCAGTTCCATTAGGACCCATAATTGCATGTACTTCTCCTTCTTTAACTGTTAAAGAAAAATCCTCTAATATCTGTATATCACTATCTACAATAGATCCACTTAAATTCTTTATTTCTAGCATACAATCGCCCCATCTCAAAATCACTATTATTTTATCATAGAAGAAAAAGAAATACAAAAAAAATCAACAAATTGTTGATTTTTCTTTTTCTTATTTTATTAAGCAGCTCTTCTATAATAAGAATCGCCAGAATCATAATCATAAGAAGATTCTTCTCCAAGAAGTGACTTGGCATCTGCTAGTAAACGAACTAACTCTTCTTTTCCTTGAATTTGTGGTCTTAACACTTCTAGTTCATGTGCTTGTGCATCAAGCATTCTCTCTTGATCATGAACTCTATTTTCAAGGACTTGAATCGTAGACTCTAGCTTTGTAATAGTGGATTCAGAATTATGAAGTTTTGTAGTTAATGTATCAATCTCTTTTTCTTGATGAGTAGCACGAGCTGCAATATTCTTACGAGAAGCACTAACTTTCTCTAAACGATTTGCATATTCAGCAATCGTAGCTTTTTGCTCACGATTTTGTTTCATTAACTCACCCATAGATTTAGCAACATCTACGATAATTGTATCCTTACCAGGAACAACAGTGCTTCTTGAATAATCTTTGAAGTCTCTAACATAATGATCATCAAATTCATCTTCTCTTTGAATTTTATCTGTATGAACAAGTGCATCTTTGAAGACTTCATCATCTTCCATCTCTAAATCCATGTCAAAATCATCTTTTGCATCTGGTTCATTAAAGATTGCACTTAGCGGAACTTCTTCTTCAGCATGAACTTCTTCTTTAGGTTCTTCAACAGCAGTCATTGGTTCTTCTTTTTCTTCAACTACAGTCTCAACTGGTGCTTCTGCAGTTGGAACTTCAGCAGGTTGTTCTTCACCAACCATAGAACTAACTTCTTCTGCAGAAACTTGTTTAACTTCTTCAACTGGAGCCTCTTCTTCTTTTGCTTGAACCTCTGTTGCAGGAGCTTCTTCTGCTTGAACTTGCACCTCTGGTACAGGTGCCTCTCCTTGAATGTCCTCATGAGATTCTTCTGCTATAGGACCAGGTCCAACAATGCTTCCTCCCATAGCCATCATAGATTCTAAATCTACATCTGCATGAAGAGGAGCTTCCTCTTCTGCTTTGACTTCTGTATTTGTATCTTCTTGAACAACTGGAATAGTAATTCCAGACATATCACTGATTTCTGTACTTTGCATACCTTCTTCACTAGAAGATATTTCTCCCATTGGAGTTTCTGTATTAACTTCAGCAACCTCAGCTACTCCTTGTACAGCTTCTGCTTGAACTTCTTGTGCAGGAGCCTCTCCAACAGTTGGAATCATGTTACCCATCAAATCTCCTGTAATATCTTCTGGTGAGAATCCAATACTTTGAGATTCAACAGTTCCATTATTTTCCATAAATAAATTGGTATCCTCTGATTGGGTTCCAACAGCCTCAGTAGGAGCTGCATCTGTTGCTACTTCTGTAGTAGATGCCTCAACTCCTTCCGTTGGAGTTGCTTCTGCATGAACTGCATCTTCAACTGGTGGAGCAATTGGAGTAACTTCATGAGCTCCTCTTTCTTGTTGCTCTTCCATACCAGTAGGGATTGCTACTTGATAAGTAGCTGGTGTTTCTTCTGCTTGAGCTTCGGTAGTCTCTGTTGCAGCAGCTTCTACTGGTGTTTCTACAGCAGCCTCTGTTGCTACTGCTTCAACTGGAGCCTCTTCTGCACTTGCTCCAGCAACAGCTCCAAGAGCACCTTCCACAACGTCTTGAGAAACTTGAACGTCTCCCACATTAATCGTTTGCTCAGCATTATTTGCTTGTACTTCTGCAGGTAATAATGAATACTCTGCAATTTCACAATCTGTTGTATTCTTACTTAAATATAATTTATCATTCATAGAAGAAATAAAACTATAATATTCGTTTCCAATCAAATTATTACCTGAAGCATCATATAAAGTGGCTTCAGAAAATTGATCATTAAATAGATATCTTCCATCTCCACCCATTTTTTCTTTTAATCTTCCTCTAATATCAGCATTGGTTGATACTAATTTGGTGGCAGCTAAAGGATCATTCTTTAAAGAAACAGCTTCTTTTACAGACTCACTAACTGGTTCAGATGGTTCAACTAAAAGGACATTCTCATTAACTGGTTTAATAGAACGATTGGTAAATGGAATAATTTCTTTTCCCTCTGGATCTACAACACCTATCTTAGATGCTTGTACCATTGGATCAATTGCTTCTTTTAACTCTTTAGATGCAATATGACTACCATTAATAAGTTCCTTTTCCTCTAAAAAATAATAGTTAACATTGTCGTCTGTTACACCATACGTACAGTTGATATCACTACGATCTTTATACTTTACTACGCCTTTTTGTACTTTCATAAATACACCACCCAATATTCTATACTAATCTACTTAATAATATAACACACTTTAAAAACCAAGACAATAATTTTTAATAAAATAATAAAATTGCATTCAAAAAAAGAATAGGCTACAATAGTCTTGGTGATAAAAATGAATCAACAAACAAAACTCATTTTAGGAAGAGGAATCTTCTTCTTAATTATATTTGTATGCCTAGGAGTCATCGTCGTAACAGAAAAAGCAAGTGGACTTCTTGTCCCAAAAGTAAAAGATAAAATGATAGATTACTTAAATACAAACTATGATTCCATAAAAGATCAAGTCACAACAGAAGACCCAATCTATGAGAATATGAAGTATACTATGAAAGTAACATCGAAAAAAAATGAAAACTATTACTTCTATCTTTATTATCAAAATAAAACAATAACAGATTCTTATCAAAAAGACTACGTACAAGGAAATACTCTACTAAAAAAAATAAAAAAAGACTTAGAAATTCAAATCAATGAAAAAACGGATCAAACTTGTACAGTACTTATCCCTTCTTCTCTAGATGATTACACTTCTATCGTACAAGAAAGAATCATTAAACAAGAAAACTTATTAGAATTAAAATTCTATAATATAAGAAAAGAATTCACAATAAAAAATTGGAAAGAAGAAGAAATTGTAAAAGAAATCGTTGATTTAATTGAAACTAATAAAAAGAATGATATTACTCCAAAGAACTATATCATTCAAATAACCAATCAACAGGATATCACAGAATCTTTTCAAATCAATCTAACAGAAGAGTTCTTAGAAATAGAAGAGAAACAAGAAATCATTCATGATATAATAAATAATGAAAATACAGATTTATTAAAGCAATACAAAATAAAGTATAAAGCTTTAAATTAGGAGGAAATATGAACGACTGTGTATTTTGTAAAATCATTAAAGGAGAACTACCATCAAGAACGATTTATGAAGATGATAGTATTAAAATTATTATGAATATTAAACCATCTACAGATGGACATTTACTAGTACTTCCAAAAGAACATCTAGTGAATTTCATGGATACAAGTAATGAACTAATTACCCATGCATTAGACGTAATCAGAGAAAAGATTTATCCTTTATTAAAAGAAAGACTTCATTGTGAAGGATTAACACTTGCTCAAAATAATGAATTAGGTCAAGAAATCAAACACTATCATATTCATCTAACACCAAGATATCCAGATGATGGAGCTGATTTCCATTATGATGAATCTAAACTATCTTCTCTAGAAGAAGTATTTGATAAATTAACAAAATAAATCCCTCAAAGGGATTTATTTATTGCAACAATAAGCATTTTTTGTTATTATTTTATTTGTACAGGAGGAAGAGTATGAAAAAAAGAAAAGGTTTAATCTATTTAGGAGCTTTACTAGCAATCACAACACTAGTAACAGGATGTGGAAGAGAAATTGAAGTGAAAAATGGTTCAAAAGTAGCTGTATCTGCAGGAAAAGAAAAGTTCACTGCCACAGAATACTATGAAAAAATAAAGGAAGATAATATATCTACATTGATTGATATGATAGATCATAGTCTATTAGATGAAACATATGTAACAGATGATAAAGAAAGAGATTCTATTGATAATCAAATCAATCAAATCAAACAGTATTATGGTCAAGATGAAAACACTTATAAATCTGTTCTACAACAATATTTTGGAGTAGAAACAGAACAAGAGTTAAGAGAAAAACTAAGTCTTGAATACAAAAGAAAATTAGCAGTAGATGACTACATCAAAGATAATCTAAAAAAAGAAGAAATTAAAAAGTACTATAATGAAAATATCTTCGGAGAAGTAAAAGCAAGCCACATCTTAATCGCAATTGAAAAAGAAGGAGAAGAAACAGACGAAGAAGCAGATAAAAAAGCAAAAGAAAAAGCAGAAAGTATTATTAAAGAACTTGATGAAGGTAAAAAGTTTGAAGATCTCGCAAAAGAATATTCATCTGATAAAACCACTTCTCTAAACGGTGGAAATCTAGGATTTCTAGATGTAGAAGATGTTCCAGAAGATTTTGGAAAAGCATTAAAATCATTAAAAGTAAATGAATATACAAAAGAACCAATTAAAACAGAATTAGGATATCACATCATCTTAAAGACAGAAGAAAAAGACAAACCAAAACTAAAGAAAGTACAAGATGATATTAAAGAAACACTTAAAGATCAAAAATTAGAAGAAGATTCTTCCCTATTCTATGAATCTTTAAAGAAATATAGAGAAGATAAAAAGATTACATGGAATGATGATGTTCTAAAAAAAGCATATAATGATTATATGGATAAACTAATTGATAGTGCAAAAAAATAGTTAACTTAGTTAACTATTTTTTTATACAATAATATTTCTTTTTTCTGATAAATACATTCATATTCATCCTGATTTTTTAAATAGAAAGTAATTGGATAATCTTTTTTTACTAAGAAATAATCAAAATCATACTTTTGAATC
Organism: uncultured Caryophanales bacterium; assembly: GCA_947306705.1. Taxonomy (GTDB): domain Bacteria; phylum Bacillota_I; class Bacilli_A; order RF39; family UBA660; genus UBA3789. The sequence continues at coordinate 4,902 of CAMZHD010000013.1, read as the reverse complement.
AAAGGTACAGGATCTTTCTGTAACATCGATAAGTCCAAATAATCTTTATAATTATATTTCCCATATAAATCAGCTCTTCCATCAATAAACACAGGAATATCATGATAAATTAACTCTCCCCCAAAATCATACATATTAAATAATCTTTCAGGTTTCTCCTTTTCAAGTACTTCAACAATAGAAGAATCTAAGTTGAGTTGGTAAGAGATTGGCAATAGAGCCTTCCCAAATAGTACTGTGAGAGAAACTAGTACTATGGATAATGCTCCAAGGCAGAAGGAAGTTCCATGATCCATTTTTCTTGGTTTGACATAATGAAAAATAAGATAAGTCATCGCAATATAGATAAATGGCCAAAAACGAATACTTTTTAATCCTAAATAAGAAACAAATCCTAACAATAAGAAATCCATCCATTGTATTTTCTTTTCACTAAACAGCATCGTAAAAATCACAAATAATAAAAAGGCATAATAGAATAAGTGATATCCTTCATTTAAAGAAGTACTTCTCCATTCACTAATATTATGAATCATAGTAGTATCCATCATATTTTGATAAGGATATAAAAACATCTTAAATCCATGAGGATTGATACATACCGCAAACATACAAAGAATCATCACAAGAAAGATTTTCTTTCTTTTTTTCTTGTTCATCTTCTTAGCCTCAATTTTTTTAAATTGAAAAGAAAATAAACCTCCAAATAAGAATAGAAAACAAAGAAGATAACTTAAATTACTAGATCCTCCATGAATATTTGCCCATAAAAGAGTGACAACCGGAAGAAAATAAATCTTCTTAGATTCTTCATTTTTATATAAATCAGAAAGAGACCATATCGTATAAGCAAGAAAAGAATAACTGATGAGATGAGGCCTTGCTTGAACACATCCAACAAATAAAACAAAAAAGAAAATCAAATACAATAAAGTATAAGGAATATTCTTCTGCATCTCTTCCAGGTTCGGATAAAACAAGATAAAAGATAATAATCCCATTCCCAAAAGGGAATAAACAAGAGGATGAATACTTCCAAATAAATGTTTCAATCCATATAAAATCCATTCAAATAGCCACTCATGACTCATCCAATATTGACCAGAAACAAACCAAGAAAAAATATCTTTTGTTAAAACCCCATTATGAAAAATGACTTCTCCCGCTTTAATATGCCAAAAATAATCCGGATCTAATCGAATTAAAAAACCCATAAAGACCGCAAAAGAAATCAGTAATAAAGAAAAGAAAAAGGGATTCTTTTTATTCATCAAATTCTTTTTCATACTTTAATCCTTTCTGATAGAGTTTTTCTCGTATCTTTAATTCCAATTCTTGGCCACTATACTTTTGACTGTATTTTCTATAATACTTTTCATACTCTCTCTTCGCAATGGAAGAATCATTTGGAAATTCATAAGAATCAATGATTTGATTCAAAAGAGAGATCTCATATCCTAGATTCTTCAAATCTTGATAAATTTTTTGTTTTAAAACAAATCCCCCTTTATTTCGATTGGATTTAATTCCTCTTTCAATAATCTTTCGAATTCTTTCTGCTTGCTCTTCTTCTCCAAATACTTGGATTTCTTCTTCAATAATCTCAGAACTTACTTTTTTCTCAGCTAATTCCCTAGATATCTTATAAGGACCATTATGAGTCGTAATCATCTGTGTATTTATAAAGCTTTTCGCATAACTTCTATCATTTAAATATCCTTGTTTAATCAATTTATCAATGACAGGATCAATCAAATCTTTCGGATATTCCTTTTTTAATAACCATAAACGTAATTCATAAACACTTTTAAATCGATGATGAATACTATTTAATGCAACATAGTATACATCCCATTCTTGATTACACTTGTCAATTTCAATCAAATCTTTCTCATCAATTTCTTTTGATAATAATAATTCATATTTTAAAATAACTTCTTCGTATAAAGATAGTTCTCTTCCATCTTCTAAAATGACTTTATACTTTCCCTTTGAACCTTTTTTATATTTTAGAATCTTCATTAGAACCATCACCTAATTCAAGTATATCATAAAAAAAGAAGAATTATACTTCTTCTTTCTTTACCTCGATAAGGCCTTCAGAAACCTCTTCGAGAGCCCTTCCTATATTCTTTTTGCTTTTGTACTCGGATTCAGGCATTTGTAAATATCCTTCCTTAGCGATTTGTTTACTTCTTCTAGCCGCAATATGAACCAACTCATATTTAGAATTAACAACGTTAAGTAACTTGTCGATAGATGGATATATCATCAATATCACACTCCCTACCTTAAGAATACTAGCCTTATTGTAAAAGTGCAAGTAAACTGACACAATTAGACACTAATTATTTACAGATAGTTTTACAAGTAACAAAAAAGACAACTTAATGTCTTTTTTAGAATGGTAATTTCATATTACCGCTAGTTACTTGTTTCATCATTTTCTTCATTTGATCAAATTGCTGCAACAATTTATTAACTTCTTGTACAGAAGTCCCAGAACCTTTCGCAATCCTTGTCTTACGACTTGCCTTAATAATATCTGGATTTCTTCTTTCTTTTGGAGTCATCGATAAGACAATTGCTTCAATATGAGCCATTTGTTTTGGATCAATTTTTACATCCGTAAGTCCCATCTTCTTAGCTCCTGGTATCATCTTAAGTAAATTCTCAAGAGGTCCTAGTTTCTTCATTTGTTTCATAGTAGATAAGAAATCCTCTAAATCATACTTTCCTTGTTGCATTCTTTTAGCAGCTTTCTCCGCTTCCGCTTCATCAATTGTTTCTGTAGCTTTCTCAACTAAAGAAATAATATCTCCCATTCCAAGAATTCTTCCAGCCATTCTTTCTGGGTCAAAAGAATCAAGACCATCTAATTTCTCAGAAGTACCAATAAACTTAATTGGTACATTGGTCAAATGACGAACAGATAAAGCGACTCCACCTCGAGTATCTCCATCTAGTTTCGTTAAGATAACACCTGTAAGTGGTAATTTATCATTAAATCCAGTAATAACATTAATTGCATCTTGACCCATCATAGAATCAATTACTAACAATACTTCTTGTGGAGAAACCTTTTTTTGAATATGATCTAGTTCATCCATTAACTCTTCATCGATATGAAGACGTCCAGCCGTATCGATTAATACATAATCAAATCCTTTTTCTTTTGCATAAGCAACAGCATGTTCTGCAATCTCAACAGGATCTTTTTTTCCTTCTTCATAAACTTCTATATTTAATTGTTTTCCTAATTGAACTAACTGATCAATAGCAGCAGGACGATAAACATCACCCGCAACTAACAAAGGTTTTTTCGCATGTTTCTTACGAAGAAAGTTTGCTAATTTTGCAATCGTAGTCGTTTTACCAGAACCTTGTAATCCAACTAACATTAATAAAGCTGGATCCCCTTTTAAATTTAAAGGTTCACTTTCTCCTCCAAGTAATTCTGTTAATTCATCTTTAACAATTTTTACAAATAAATCTCCCGGATTAATACTAGAAGCAACTTCTTCTCCTAATGCCTTTTCTTTTACTGTATTGGTAAACTCCTTTACAACAGAATAGTTTACATCTGCCTCTAATAAAGCAAGACGAATCTCACGCATCATATCAGAAATATTATCTTCTGTTATTTTTCCATATCCTTTGATTTTATGTAATGCATTTTGTAGTCGATCTCCTAAACTTTCAAACATCTAACATCACCTAACTAATATTATAGCAAAATTCCTTTTGTTAGAAAAGAAAAAAGAGCTTTCGCTCTTTATTAACTAAAATCAGGTCCAAAGTCAGAACCATCTTCATCATCATCATCAATTTCTAAAATTGGTCCAGTAGGAGCTGTATTCACAACAGGAGCAGGCATTTCTGGAACTGCTTGTTGTGGAGCAGATGGCACTGGTGTTGTGACAACAAAGGAATCATCAAATTTTTCTTCAACAGGTGCAGGCGCTGGGGCTGGTTTATTTTCTACAGGAGCTGCCTGTGTAAAACTTGGTATTTGAACAATTTCTGAACTAGTTGGTGCTGATACTGGTTGAGCAGGTGCTGATGCTACAGGTGCACTTGAAACAGGTGCAGACGTTGGCATAGGAGCTGCCTGTGGAATAGAAGAAGTCACAGTATTCGCTGGTGCTGCAGGAGGAGCAGATGGTGCTGCACTCTCTTGTTGAGAAGCCTGTGCATTGTTTCCATTCCAAATCTTAACAACATCACAGTTACCAGACATAGGAGCTGGATTTGGCATTTCCATCTTAATAATTAATGGAATCTTGAATCCTAATCCAAATCCTAAACAAGTACCAGATTGTAAGGATTTTTGTTTTTCAATAATCTCATCCGTAATATTAGGAACCATCTTACGAATGTATTCAACATCGATTGGGTGGTTAATCTTAAAGATTAAGAAATTGGTACACTGAGAAATTACGGTATCACTAATTTCAACTGGTCTTTGAGAAATTAATCCCATGATAACTCCATATTTACGACCTTCCTTAGCAATACGTTCAAAGATATTATAACCAAATAAGAAACGGTCATTATCACTTTGAATATAACGGTGTGCTTCTTCCAAAATAATATGGAAAGGAATACTTGCACGGTATTTTAATCCCTTTGAAAAATCAAATATTAAACGAGAATAAATTTTTGTTAAAACTTTAGCAAAATCATCATCAATATCATTCAAGTTTATATTTACAATTTGATATTTTCTACCATCTTTAATTAATAAAGAAGATAAGTAAGACTCTAAAGATACATAATCTTTAACATCAAAGTATTTAGCATTTTCTCCTACTATTAAAGCATGTAAACGAACTCTTAAAGTAACAGAATCACCATAAGTTTGTTCATTTCTTAACCAACCTTCACTAATTAAAGTAAAGT
>CAMZHD010000012.1 GCA_947306705.1 uncultured Caryophanales bacterium | reverse complement strand
AAAGAATATGTTCCTTATGTAGTATTAATTATCTTAGTTTTATTATTTAAAAGATATTGCTATTCTCCTGTACAAGTAAGAGGAGATAGTATGGATCATACTCTACAAGATGGAGATATTATGATTCTAGATATCATGAAATATCGTTTCCATGAAATTCAAAGATTTGATATCGTTGTTGTAAAGGCAGAGAAAGAATGGATTATTAAAAGAGTCATTGGTCTTCCTGGAGAGACAGTAGAGTATAAGGATAATACTTTGTATATTAATGGAAAAGAGAAAAAAGATGTTTATGGAAATGGAGATACAGAGAACTTTAAAGTGAAAGTTCCTAATGGATCTTATTATGTATTAGGAGATAATCGAAAAGTTTCTCTAGATAGTCGTTACTTTGGTCCATTCAAAAAGAAAGATATTATTGGAAAAACAAATCTTACAATTTTTCCATTTAGTAGAATTGGAAAAAAAGAATAAGGGTAGAAATACTCTTATTTTTTTTGTATAATAAATAATAGGGTGATTGTATGAATAATCAAATACTGTTTATGGTTGTTAATCAGAATGTTCAATATTTATCGAATAGTCCTATGGATCATAGAGAATGGTATCAGTCTTTAGGATATGATATGAACTTGTTTGAGAATATTATTCGTGGATATGTCATGGAAGGGAAAATAATTTTCTTTAAAGGATCTACTTTTAATTATGATCAAGAGGTCATTACTTGTGCTCGTCAATTTTCTCCTAGAATTCGTAGAGACTTACAAATAGAAAGTTATCCTGTTTATTGTGGAATTACTATTCCTTCTCCTGGGGCTAAATGGGAACCTGTTCTTCAATTGAAAGAAGAAGAACTAACAGGTATTCCTCATGTAGAAGTAAAACAAGAAGAACCCGTTCTTGTGAAGGAGACTGGACCTGCTATTGAATTTAAAAATGATGTTTCAGATGAATCTTTTTCGAAAAGAGCAATTGTTGTGACAGGAATTGTTCTTGTGATTACATTTGTTCTTAAGATTGTGTTATTTTCACAAGATAAGATTATGCATTTTAATAATTTTATGGATGTTATCTTATCTCTTTTACAAATAGGTTTATTAGGATATAGTATTTTTCTTTATTCTAAGAAAGAAAGCCGTGCTAAATACACTGCTTTAGGTGCTAGTTTAGCTTTATTATTTACGTTTCAAATATGGGATATTGTATTGGGAATTTTATATTTCTTATTTACAATTGATCAATCTTATTTTGTAAATATAGTCAATCTAATAAAAGGGAATAAAAAATCTTGATAGTTATTTCTTTTACGAGTAAAATATTAATGTAAGGATAGGTGATATGAGTGTATAAAGTATTATATAATAAGAAAATTAGTTCTGCTTCTTTTGAAATCGCAATAGAAGCACCTTTAGCAATTCGTAATGCAATGCCAGGACAATTTTGTATTGTCATGCCACATGAAGATAGTGAAAGAATTCCTTTAACGATTTATGATATGGATCCAGAAAAAGGAATTATTACTTTGATTTATCAAGTAGTAGGAGCTTCTACAGAAGAGTTATCTTGTATTCAAGATGAAGTATTCAGTGTTGTAGGACCTTTAGGACATGCGAATGAAATATGTGCAAATCCAGAAGAATTCAAAGGAAAAAGAATTTGTTATGTAGCAGGAGGAGTTGGAATTGCTCCTGTTTATCCACAAGTAAAATTTTTAAAAGAACATGGATTTGATGTAGATGTAATTTATGGATCTAGAACAGCAGAGATGCTTCTTATTCGTGATAAGATTGAAAAAGTTGCGAAGAAGATTCGCTATGCTACAGATGATGGTTCTTTTGGTACGAAAGGTTTTGTTACAACAATCCTAGAAGATCATATTCATGATTATGATATGGTTGTAGCAATAGGTCCTATTATCATGATGAAGAATGTTGTTGCTTTAACGAAGCAATATAATGTACCCACCATTGTTAGTATGAATCCATTAATGGTAGATGGTAGCGGTATGTGTGGAGCTTGTCGTTGTGAAGTAGATGGAAAACCAAAATTTGCTTGTATTCATGGACCAGAGTTTGATGGATTCAAAGTAGATTTTGATTTAGCATTAAAACGTATGAGTATTTATCGTGAAGAAGAAAAAGAAAAATGGGAACAAAGAAAGAAACGTATGGAAGGAGAGGCTAATCATGAATGATGAAAAAGTAAAAGGAAGATTACAATCTCCAGAAGAAAGAATTCATAATTTTAATGAAGTAGAATTTGGATTTAATGATGAAGAGGCTTTAAGAGAAGCCAATCGTTGTCTACAATGTGTGAATCCACGTTGTATGAAAGGTTGTCCTGTTTCTATTGAGATTCCTGAGTTTATTAAACATATTAAAGAAGGAGATATTAAAGGGGCTTATGAAGTCATTTCAAGATCTTCTTCTCTACCTGCTGTTTGTGGAAGAGTTTGTCCACAAGAGAAACAATGTGAGGCTATGTGTATTAAAGGATTAAAAGGAGAGGCTATTTCTATTGGATCCTTAGAGAGATATGTTGCGGATACTGCCATTCAAAATAATTTGAATAGTATTACACCTGCTCCTAAAAATGGAAAAAGAGTTGCGATTGTAGGAAGTGGTCCAGCTGGACTTACTTGTGCAGGTGACTTAGCAAAAGCAGGATATGAAGTAACAATCTATGAGGTTTTACAAAAAGCGGGAGGAGTTTTAATCTATGGAATTCCTGAATTTAGACTTCCTAAGAGTATTGTTGGAAAAGAAGTAGAAAGTCTAAAGAATTTAGGAGTAGAGATTAAATGTGATGTTCCAATTGGAAACTCTTTAACTGTTGATGAATTAAGCAAAGAATATGATGCTGTATTTTTAGGTACAGGAGCTGGACTTCCTAAGTTTATGGGAATTGAAGGAGAAGATGGAAATCAAGTTTTCTCTGCTAATGAAATCTTAACTCGTATTAATTTAATGGGTGCTTATAAAGAAGATGGAAAGACTCCTATTAAGAAAGTAGAAAAAGCATACGTTATTGGTGGAGGAAATGTTGCAATGGATGCCGTTCGTTCTCTAAAACGTTTAGGAATTGATGCTCATATTATGTATCGTCGTGGAGAAGAAGAATTACCTGCTCGTCGTATGGAAGTAGAACATGCTAAAGATGAAGGAATTGTCTTCGATCTATTACAAAATCCTAAGAGAATTTTAACCGATGAAAATAATAATGTTATTGGATTAGAAGTGGTTAATATGGTTTTAGGAGAGCCAGGAGAAGATGGAAGACGCAGTGTAACAGAAGATGAAAACTCTCTTCATACCGTTGATTGTGGCATGGTTGTTATGGCACTTGGTACTAGTCCTAACCATGAGGCATTAAAACATAGTGATGTTAAATTAGATGATCGTGGATTAATTGTTGTAGAAGGTACTAAAACATCCCTTGATAATGTATATGCAGGAGGAGATGCTGTAACAGGAGCTGCAACCGTTATTCTTGCGATGGAAGCTGGTAAGAAAGCTGCTAAAGAGATTATGGAGAAATTATCATAAAGAATACCAATGGTATTCTTTTTTTGTTATAATAAAAGTGGTGATTCCTATGGTTCAAAAAGATAAAAATAAGAATCAATTATTAGTAGTATCAAATGAAGGAAAAGTAGAATTAGAGTTTTCTTTTTTTGCAGATGAGTTTTGTTTATTCTTTCATACTCCTCATGTTGTTATCAAAAAAGAAGAAAATGAATCCTTTTATTCTTCTTTTGAAACTCTATTAAACCAATCTTATCAATTTTCCCATCCTTATAGTTATCAAGATGAAAATACTTTGGTATGGTTATCAGATGTTTCAGGAGATTTGGAAGATCCGGAGGAAGTAGATAGAATTTCTAGAATGATTCTTCATCGAGAAGGAGATACTTTATCTTTTACTCTTCAAAGACCATTTTTAGAAAAGATAGGAATTCCTGTTCGAGATGGCTCTGTTGCTTTTTCTCCGGCAGGAAATGGATGCTATACCAAAAATAAAGAGACTGGAAAAACACTTCAAAATGAAATGATTGAATGTTTTTGGAATTGTTTAGAGTCAAATAAAATCAAAGAAAAGAAAGGTGATTCTTATGAATGAAATTAAATGTCCGAAATGTGGAACTGTTTTTCAAATTGATGAAGATGACTATGTTTCTATTTTGAAGCAAGTAAAAGATCAAGAATTTGAAAAAGAGTTAAAAGTACGAGAAGAAAAACAAAAAGCACATGAAGAATCTCTTATGAAAGATATGGAAAAGAAAATGGGAGATATGATTCATGCAAAAGAATTGGAAATTAAAGATTTAAATAATAAATTAGAACTTAAAAAAGCAGAGACAGATTTAGCAATTAAGACGGCTGTTACAGAGAAAGAAAAAGAAATTGATTTATTACAAAATGAATTACAATTAAAAGAAAAAGAACATGAATTAGAAGAGAAAAAACTACAAGAAGGATTCTTAGAGAAGATGAAATCTAAGGATGAACAAATAGAGTATTATAAAGATTTTAAAGCTAGACAATCTACTAAAATGATAGGAGAGTCTTTAGAACAGCATTGTAGTGATGAATTTAATAAATTGAGGCCATTGTTTCCGAATGCTTATTTTGAAAAGGATAATGATGCGAAGAGTGGTTCTAAAGGAGATTTTATTTATCGAGAAGAAGAGGATGGAGTAGAATTTGTTTCAATTATGTTTGAGATGAAAAACGAAGCAGATGAGACTTCTACGAAACATAAGAATGAAGATTTCTTGAAGGAACTTGATAAAGACCGTAGAGAGAAGAATTGTGAGTATGCTGTTTTAGTTTCTCTATTAGAAATAGATAATGAGTATTACAATACGGGAATTGTGGATATGTCTCATAGGTATCCTAAAATGTATGTGATTCGTCCTCAGTTCTTTATTCCAATTATTACATTAATTCGAGGACTTGCACATCATTCTCTACAGTATAAAAAAGAATTAAAAATTGTTAGAGAACAGAATATTGATATTTCTCATTTTGAAGAGAATATGATGGCATTTAAAGATGCTTTTGGAAGAAATTATCGATTAGCTTCTGAAAGATTTCAAAAAGCGATTGAAGAAATTGATAAAACGATTGAACATCTTCAAAAAACAAAAGAAGCTTTATTATCGAGTGAAAATAATTTGAGACTTGCGAATCATAAAGCAGAAGATTTAACGATTCAAAAGTTAACTCATAATAGTGAGACGGTTCGAAAGATGTTTGAAGAAAACAATAAAAAGAAGAAGGATGATCAAAATGATGATTGATGAAGAAGGATTAAAGAAAGAAATAAAAGAACGATTAATGGGAGCTTTTGTAGGAGGGGGATTTGGTGCTGCTTATGTAGAAGCCACGGTAGAAGTGGATGCATTAGATACGGATGGTACTAAAGCACTTGCGAGAAGACTTGGAATCGATCCTTCAAAATATGTACAAGAAGAGTCCGATGATTTCAATTTTTACCGTTAGATTTGTGTAAAGTAAAAGGGTTGTTTATTTACAACCCTTTTAAAATTTGTTATATTTAATATAAGGTGATGGTATGAACGTAGAGGAATACTTAAGACAAAATTATCCAAACGTTAAAACAGTTGAACCAATTACCGTTGATGGGGTTGTAAAGGGATACTATGCAAGAGGGCAATATGCCTATGATGAGATCTATATCCCTGCAAGTGCTTTAAACGGAACGAATGTTGGAATGGTATCGTACATACCAGGAGCTGGAGGTAGTGGAAATGATGCTGTTGGATTAAGAAGTAGAATTAAAAATAATCCACCAGATTATATTGTTTCGATTGCAGCAGAATGTAGTGATCATCATGATTGTATGGAAACTGCCTATAATATGGCCCAAGGTTTGGGTATCAATGTTACGAACAATACTACAGTATGTTTTAGTGCCAGTGGTTATCGAGGAATTCAAAGAACGAACGAATTCTTACAAAGACATCCTGATGTCAGTACAACCGTTATTTCTTGTGAACCTTATCCAGGAAGTGATAGTCCTTATAATTGTAAGCCTGAAAATATAGCTGCTATGGTTCAAGGAGGAACAAAGATTATGTTTGTAACTCCTCAAAGATTCCATATTAATATGCAAGACGAGTTAGCAACTCTTCAACAAAATGGAATTGAAGCTTATTGGTTAAGAACCGATTATAAAGGAAATGTTGGAGCAGGAGTCCATGTTGCAACTTCTAGAGATATCTTGGCATGTGGAATTTTAGATTATATTTTAGGGTATTCAGATGATTTTAATAAAGAACCTGGAGGAGATCAATTCTCTCCTGGATGGACTTTATTTGGATATGATCCAGTTACTGGACAATTAGTAGCGGGAGATTATGCTAGTTTAGTACAAAATGGAATTGGAATTGTTCGACTACCTGATTTGGAAAAATTAAAAGCGTTTGATAACTTTGAGATCAAACCAAAAGATAGTCCAATAAAAGCAAAATATGCAGGACTTAAGACATTAACGGGTGATACAAAGATTACAAGTAAGAGTGGAAGACATATTTCTTCTGATTATGATTTTGTATCTACTACGATGAACAATTTAAAAAATCAAATAAAAGCTTCTTCTTTTGTAGATGGAACACAAAACTTTGGGTTCCGTGCAGGAGGAGGCATTGCTTCTATGATACAAGAATATGTTAATATGTATTATGATATCGTAGGAAGCTTAATGAATTCATTAGCAATGGAAGCAGATGCCGTAATTAGTTATGGACAAGCTTATGTTGATATGGAAGATGATATGAAGAAGGGTGTAGCAAATATTGGAGAGATTGTTGAAACAGACAATTCTTCTAAGTATATTGCGATTGGTCTTCCAAAAGAATCTGAGGAGGAAGCACCTAAGACAGGAACGACAGTTCCTACACTTCCAACAACTCCTTATACACCTGGAGGATCTAGTTATTCCGGTGGAAGTTCTTACTCAGGAGGAGGAACTTCTGGAGGAGGTTCTTCTACTCCATCTACGACAGCACCGACAACGCAACCTACAGATGGAATTATTGAAGTAACGCCATCAACTCCAACGGTTGCACCACAGCCTCAACCAGAGCCAACGCCACAACCTACACCAGTTCCTTGGTCTCCACCAGAGTCAGGACCTGAGCCATCAGTTGTTCCTGAAGAGGTAAAACCAAGTGGAGTAGAAGATATGGCACCAATTGATATTAAACTGGATGATATTGCAGATGAGGAATCCTTTGATATTTCAGGAATTCCTGAAACAGAAGAAGGACCTAAGATACCAAATGTTACTACAATTCCTAATGAGAGTACACCAATTCAACCAAGTACTAAGAGTAAAGGGAATGGTATTTTACCAGTTGTTGCGGGATTAAGTGTAGCAGCAGCTGCAGGAATTGGAGCGAAAGCTTATATTGATCATAAAAAGAATAATGAAGTCGAAGAAGATGACATCGAAGATACAGAGTATAGTTTTGATGAAGATGAGGATTACCAATTCCAATATAAGGAAGATAGCGATCCAGAATTTCAAGAACCAGCAGAAAGTTATTCAGCAAGAAATGCTGATGATTTAGTTGGTTTATAAAAAGGACAATAAGGAGGTAGAATATGGCAAAAGTATATTTAGATGAAATAGATACTATATTAGGTTCGTCTACTTGTTCTGGTTTGACGGCAGATTCTACAGAAGGTAAAGATATTCATTCTACATTGGATTCTTTCTGTAATGCATGGTTTCGATTACGAGGAGATCAATGGGACAAATCTCGTGAGAAATTAAAACAATATGATGAAGCAATGCAAAAGAGAATGGAATTGGCTACTAAGTTATCTTCTGCTATTAATGAAGCTTTAAAGATATTAAAAGAGTATTTAGGAGAAGATTTAATGCTTGATACGGAGCAATTACCTGAATATCAAAAGCAAAGAACTATTTGTCAAAACAGTATTGATACTTTAAATTCAATGTTGAATCAAACAGAAGAGTATACCTATACAGGAGCAGATGGAAAAACGTATACAGGAACTCGTGCAAGATATGATAGTGCAACGATTCGAGCTCAAATCACAGAAGCAGAGAATACATTAAGAGAGTTAGATCGTTTAATAAAAAAGATTGAAGGATTAGATGAGGTATATGCTAAGGCAGAAGGAATTCTAAAAGAAGCCTTTGCAGATATAGAACCATTTAAGAGTGCTGTTGCAGCTATTAAACCGAGTGGTATTTATAAATATCAACCATCTTTAGGAGCGACGGCAACATGAGAGAAGAAGAATTAAATAAAGAAATTGAGTTAGAATATACTCGATTAGGGGATATGGAAAAATTACAACAAGAATTAACAAATTTGAATACTAGTTTAAATGCTTGTATTGACATTGTTTCTACTTCTATTGCGAGAAAAGGTTTAAGTGAAAGGTTTGATCATATGAAAAGTGATAATCAATCTGAATACTTAAAAGCCTATCAAGAAATGGATAATCAAATTGATGAGAGTAGGGGCAATATTAATAGATTAAATAATGTTAAAAAAGATCTTCTTGAGGAAGAAAAAGAAAGTTAGGAGGTTTCATATGGGAAGATTTGTAGCAGAGCCAGATGTATTGATTCAAAAAGGAAATGAAATAGAGGGGGGTAGTCAATCATTCTTTGAAGAAATAGATAAAGTATATAAAACAAAGGATGAAATGATTGCAAAAGATTATTTATCTCCAGAAGCAAGAGCAATTGCTCGTAAGATGGATGATCAAAGAAAAGATTTGGAAGAAATCGCAAGAGTTATGGCACAATATGGTAACTTTAGTAAACGTGCTGGACATAAAGTTATTCAAAATCAAGATAATATAACGGATGAAATTAAATAGGGAGGGATAAGAATGAGTGATTCAACAAGTATTCGATATGAAGAGGTTAAAAATGCTTCAGATGAAATAAGAAGTAGTTCTAAAAATATGGACGATTTATTTGCAAAATTTCGTCAAGATATGGATGCTATTTATCAAGATGATGTATTCTATGGAGTTGCAAGTGATTCATTAAAAGAAAAATTTGATACTTTAAAAACAAAACTTGATAATTATGTAAAAACAGTTCAAGATTTTTCAGATACGATTGAAAAAGCTAGAAGTGAAACAGAAGCTACTGAAAGAGATATTCAAAGAGAAGCAGAAGATTTGGCAGAGTAAAGAGGACATGTATATGTTCTTTTTTTCTTTTAATTAATTTACTTTGCTGTTTTTTTTTGATATATTTATAATAGGTGACTAATATGGGTATGGAAGAATATTTGAAGCAAAATTATCCTGATGTTGATCCAGATAGTGTAAAGGCAATTACAGTAGATGGGGTTGTAAAAGGATATTATGCAAAACAAATGGGAGATCGAGCAGATGAAATCTATATTCCTGCTAATGTTGCGGCAGGTGGAAATGTAGGAATGCTTTCCTATATACCGGGTGCTGGTGGTTCTCCTAATGATGCGGCTGCTATTCGTGATAGGATTATGAATAACCCTCCGGATTATGTTGTTTCAATTTCTTTTGATCCAGGAGATGGTAATTATGCTATGGAAAAGGGATACGCAATAGCTAAAGGAGCTAACATGAACGTAACGGACAACGTTACTGTTTGCTTTAGTTTGAGTGGCGCTTTTGGGGCTACCCATACAGAAGAATTTTTACAGAACCATCCGGATGTACATACAACTGTTATCTCTTGTAATAGTGTAGATGATAAGGTACAAACTTATTTGATTAATTCAAGATCTACTTTTGACAATCTTGTTCGTACAAAAACCCCTGTAATTTTCGTTGATCCTAATTGGGGACCTATGAAAAGTAGAATTCAAGATTTAAGAGCTAAGGGTATTAATGCCTATTGGTTACAAACAAACTATGCGAGTGATGTTAGTAGTAGTTGGGATTACCAACATGTTACTATTAATCGAGATATTTTAAGTAATGGTATTATTGATTATATTTTGGGATATGCTGATTCATTTAGTTTAGATTCTGTGGTATCAAAATACCCTACGGGATATAAATTAATTCGTTATGATCCAACAACTAATGAATTTGTTACTGTTGAATATGATGAATTGGCACAATATGGAGTCGATGTTATTACGATTCCAGATTTAACAAAGTTAAAAGGTTATGATAACTTTGAAATTAAGCAAATAGATAGTCCAATAAAAACAAAATATGCAGGATTAAAGACATTAACGAATGATACAAAAATTTCGAGTAAGAGTGGAAGACATATTTCTTCTGACTATAATTTTGTATCTACAACGATGAATAATTTAAAAAATCAAATAAAAGCTTCTTCTTTTGTAGATGGAACACAAAACTTTGGGTTCCGTGCAGGAGGAGGCATTGCTTCTATGATACAAGAATATGTTAATATGTATTATGATATCGTAGGAAGCTTAATGAATTCATTAGCAATGGAAGCAGATGCCGTAATCAGTTATGGACAAGCTTATGTTGATATGGAAGATGATATGAAGAAGGGTATATCTAATATTGGAGAGATTGTTGAAACAGATAATTCTTCTAAGTATATTGCAATTGGGTTACCAACTGAGTCGGAAACTAGTACGGAACAAACAGATACTACTCCTAGCACTACTAGTCCGGATTCAAGTTCTAGTAGCAGTTCTAGTTCAAGCTCCAGTAGCAGTTCAAGTTCAAGTTCTAGCAGTAGTTCAAGTTCTAGCTCTAGTAGTTATTATCCATCTTCTTCTAGTTCTTCATCCTCTTCTTCTCCAGCACCTGCCAAATCAACCGAAAAACCTACGGATGCTATTGTTGAAGTTACTCCTGTAAAACCAACAGCAGCACCTGCACAAGCAGAACCACAACCGGTTCCACAGCCAGCGCCATGGTCTCCTCCAGAACCAAGTCCTGCTCCTGTTGTACCAGCAGAAGAAACACCAGTTGGTCCAACACCTGCGGAAGAAGATATGGCCCCTACAGATATTGAATTGGTTGAGGACTTAGAAGAAGGTACAATTGATATTGCTGGTATGCCTGAGGTTGAAGAAGGACCTAAGATACCAAATGTTACTACAATTCCTAATGAGAGTACACCAATTCAACCAAGTACTAAGAGTAAAGGAAATGGTATTTTACCAGTTGTTGCGGGATTAAGTGTAGCAGCAGCTGCGGGAATTGGAGCGAAAGCTTATATTGATCATAAAAAGAATAATGAAGTATCAGAGGATGATTCTGATTCTGAATATCAATATGAGTATGATTATGGCGATGATAGTGATATGCAATTCCAATATAAAGATGATAGTGATCCAGAGTTTTCAGAACCTATCGAAGAAGAAGGCTATTCCGCTAGAAATACAGATGATATAATTGGATATTAAAAGACCTTTTGGTCTTTTTCTTTTGCCCTCATTTCGTTGACAAATCAATGCTTTTGTGGTATAATATACAGCACTAATGGGGGTTAGGTTATGAAAAGTATATGGAAGAGCAGATTGCTTAGTTTATTCGGATTTTTATTAATTTCCATTCAATCTTTAGGATTATTTGGAATTACTACCAACCAAGATGAAGCAGTATTAATGAAGGCTTCTTCTGATCGCGTAGAAGTCTATGAAGTTGCGGTATTAGGAAGTGAAATACCAATTGTAGAAGAAACTGTTCCTGAGACGGTTCCTGAACCTGTAGAGGCAGTTCCTGTTGTTCAACCAGTTATTGAGGCTGTTCCAGAGCCAGTTGTTCAACAGCCGGTTATTACGAATAGTATTTCTATTGGAAATGTTTTATATAATCATTTAATGAAAGATCCTACAGGAGATCATTTCTATTTAAACCACAACTTAAATGGCGACTATGATGGAATTGGAGTTCCTTATATTGACTTCCGTACGGATTTTAATACTAGAAAAACAATTATTTATTCTCATAGTTCTACTCAAGGAAATGGACCTTTCCAAGTATTACAGAATTATCATTATAATAAAGCATTTTATGATCAAAATCCTTATATAACGATTCATTATGAAGGACGTACGTATACTTACCAAATATTCTCTGTTTATGTATCTGTTGCGAATAGTGAAGAAGATGATGGATTAGAGTTCTTCCATCGTATGTATTATACAGACAGTGAATGGAATGAGAGAGTTAACTATTATAAGAGTCATTCTGAATATGAAACAGGGGTATCTGTATCTGGTAGTGATAAGATCTTAATTTTACAAACCTGTTCAATGGATCCAAACTTTTATCAAAAATATTATCGATATAATTTATTAATTATGGGAAAACTGGTATAATGATTCTAGAAGGAGAATCATTATGGAAGTATATAATTTAAAAGAACAATTATCTCTTTTACCTTTGGTTATGACTCTTGAATATGATGAGTGGGCAGATCATAAGGATGAAAATCGTGAAGAGAGAATTCAAAAGAAAATTAAACAATATTATGAATATATGGATGAACCTTATTATTGTAAATTGGTTTTAATGGACCAAGGTATGTTAATAGGGTTTATTTCTTTGTTTCCAAAAGATGGAGTAGAAGAAGAAAATTTATCTCCTTGGTATGCAACAATGTATGTATTACCAGAGTATAGAGGATTGGGTTATTCTAAATATCTACATGGTGCTTTAGTAAAAGAAGCATTAAAAAGAGGAATTGATACTTTATATTTAAAAACGGATTTAGTTCATTTCTATGAAAAATTTGGAGCGCGTTTTATCAAAGAATTAGGAAATGGAAAAAGACTATATCAATTAAATTTACATGGTAATTTTAATATGTATAGTTTTTATGAATTATTTCCTTATTATACAGAACGTTTATATGTAAGACCCACTACTGTAGAGGATGTATCTTTATTATTAAAAATGGATTCTCAAGAAGAAACACAAAAGTATTTAGGGGGAGTCAAACATGCTTCAGAACCAGAAAGAACTCTCTTTTTAGAGAAGAAAATTCAATCTTTTGAAAAGAGAGAGTTAATTCCTTTTACGGTTTGTTTAAAAGAAGGAATTCCTGTTGGATTTATAGATTTGAAGAAGTTAGATGATTCTGATATGGAAATTTCTTATATTTTTGATTATGATTATTGGAAAAAGGGATATTGTACCGAAGCAGTACAAAAGATTTTAACAAAGGCATTTGATTGTTTAGATGTAGAAAAAGTAATTGCTTATACACTTCCAGACAATATGAATTCTACTAGAGTATTACAAAAGAATGGTTTTGAAGTTCATGGAAAGAAAGATGATTTCCAAATTTATGAATGTTTTAGTAGAGAAGAGGGAGAAGAATAATGGAAGAAGATAATGTTGTGATTGAACCTTTATTTGAAGAATACGTTGATTTTGATACTTTTAGTAAGTCTGATATGAGAGTTGTTCATATAAAAGATTGTTTTCCAGTACCAAAAAGTTCTAAATTATTACAATTTACGTTAGATGATGGAACAGGAGTAGATCGTACGATTTTAAGTGGAATTCATGCTTTCTATGAGCCAGAAGACTTAATTGGTAAGAATGTAGTTGCGATTTTAAACTTACCACCTCGTAGTATGATGGGGGTTGATTCTTGTGGAATGCTTCTATCTGCTGTATGTGAAATTGATGGAAAAGAGAAACTATCTCTAATGATTGTGGATGATCAAATCCATCCAGGTTCTAAGTTATATTAAATTTTAAAAAGTAGGTTTTGTTTTAAAACCTATTTTTTTTATTACTCTATCAATAAAACATTTTGTATTTTTTGTGGATAATCTATTTTTGATAGGCTTTTTGTACTCTTAGAACACTTTTTATACTTTTAGAATTAATAAAACTATAAAACCGTTGAAAAACAAGGAAAATCAACGGTTTTATCCTTTACAAATAATTGTGTAAATCGAACAAAATCAGGGGAATACTCCTGATTTTCTTGTTTTATAAAGGTTAAATGTTTTTTGTGGAAGAAAATTTAAAAAAGTTAAAATGTAAAATACCGTTAAATTTGAAAAAAGTTTATTTAAAAACATTTACAATTTTTTTTATTATGTTATGCTTGTATTAACTTATAGAGAGAGTTATTAGGGAGGAAAATATGGAAAAGGAAAAAGATTTCTTTGATGAAATCACGGTCGTAAAACGTAGTGGTCAAAGGGTTGCGTTTAATGATACAAAAGTCGCTATCGCTATTAAAAAGGGATTTGATAGTGTTTATGAACAATATGATGAAAAAGAAGTCAACAAAGTAAAAGAAAAAGTACTTGATTACATCAAAAAGGAATTCAAAGATCGTAAGACAATTGGTGTTGAAGATGTCAGTGATGCGATCGAAGTTGTATTACAAAAACTAAAATACGATGAAGTATATGAATCTTTCAAAGGTTATCGTGAAAGAAGAGCTGCTTCTCGTGAAGCATTTGTTGTTAAACAACAACATAAATTTGTTAAGTCTATTGAAGCTTTAGGATTAAAGACAGCTTTAGAAGAAAATTCTAAAAGAGAGAATGCAAATGTTGATGGAGATGGACCAATGGGTACAATGCTTCATTTTGGTTCTACTGTATCAAGAGAATTTGCGAAAGCTTATTTAATGGATTCTAAATTTGCAAAAGCTCATGATGAAGGATATATTCATATTCATGATTTGGACTTCTGGGCTATGGGTACAACCACTTGTACACAAATTGATTTAAATAAATTATTCAAAAATGGATTTTCAACAGGACATGGGTTCTTAAGAACTCCAAATAGTATTGGCTCTTACAGTGCTTTAGCTGCGATTGCGATTCAATCTAATCAGAATGAACAACATGGTGGACAAAGTATTCCAGCCTTTGACTATTATATGGCTCCTGGAGTTTTAAAAACATTTAAGAAAGAATTTAAACAAGGATTATCTGATTTACTAGATTTTGAAGGATTTAAAGAATTAGTTAAATTTGATAAGATTCTTGAGACAATTGATCGTTTAGAAAGTATTGAATTTGATCTTTCTGAATTTAAAGATTATACACAAGGAATTCAAAGATTAGAGGATTTGTTTGCAAAAGCATATGACAGTGCGATTAAAAAGACAGATCGTGCTACTTTCCAAGCGATGGAAGCATTTATCCACAATTTAAATACAATGCATTCAAGAGCAGGAGCTCAAGTTCCATTTAGTTCTGTTAACTTTGGAACGGATACTTCTCCTGAAGGAAGAATGGTTATTAAGAATTATTTACTTGCTACAGATGAAGGACTTGGACATGGAGAAACTCCAATCTTCCCAATTTCTATCTTCAAGGTAAAAGAGGGAGTTAACTATTTTAAGGAAGATCCAAGTTATGATTTATTCAGATTAGCTTGTAGAGTATCTGCGAAAAGATTATTCCCTAACTTCTCATTCATAGATTCAAGTTTTAATAAACAATTCTATGTACCTGGGGATTTCCAAACAGAAGTTGGATATATGGGTTGCCGTACAAGAGTTCTTGCTAATGTATGTGGACCAAGCGTTACTCCTGGAAGAGGAAACTTAAGCTTTACTTCTATTAACTTACCAAGAATTGCGATTAAGCATGGTATTGCATTAGGAGAAAGAGATAAAGCAGATATGAAAGGGTTCTATGCAGAACTTGATGAAGTAATGGATCTTGTTAAGAACCAATTATTACAAAGATTTGAATGCCAATGTTCTAAGACACGTGCAAACTTCAAATTCTTGTTAGGAAGTCATGTTTGGATTAATAGTGAAAACATGGATAATACAACAAGACTTAGAACGGTATTAAAACATGGTACCTTATCTATTGGATTTATTGGTCTTGCAGAAACATTAAAAGCTTTAATTGGAGAGCATCATGGAGAAAGTGATAAAGCTCAAAAATTAGGACTTGAAATTATTGGTCACATGAGACAAAAATGTGATGAATATACAAAAGAAAATAATTTGAACTTTACTTGTCTTGCAACTCCTGCTGAAGGATTAAGTGGACGTTTCGTTGCAATTGATCGTTCTATTTATGGAAAGATTAAGGGAGTTACAGATAGAGATTATTATACAAATTCATTCCATGTACCGGTTTATTATAAAACGACGGTTAAACATAAAATGGAAATTGAAGGACCTTATCATAAACTTACAAATGCTGGACACATTTCTTATGTAGAACTTGATGGTGATACTGTTAATAATGTAGATGCTTTCGAGTCTGTTGTAAGAATTATGCATGATAATGATATTGGATATGGAGCTATTAACCATCCAGTAGATCGTGACCCAGTATGTGGTTATGTAGGTGTTATTAAGGACGTATGTCCAAGATGCGGACGTCATGAAGGCGAAGGCGTAGAAATGGAAAAAGTGAATTGTTACGACTGTTGTGGTCGATAATAAGATAGAGAGGAAAGAGGTAGAATAAATATGGAGAAAGATGTTAAAAAAACAAAAACTGTTGGTGAAGGAGTAGGATTCGATAGAATCAGAAGAATCACTGGATACTTAGTTGGTACTCTTGATAGATTTAACAATGCTAAAAAAGCTGAAGTTAATGACAGAGTAACTCATGGAACAAACTAATCGAATGATTCGACTAGCGGCTGATCTTCAATCTGATAGTATTGTGGATGGGCCAGGACTAAGAGCTGTTCTTTGGACTCAGGGTTGTGGTCATCATTGCCCTGGATGTCAAAATCCACAAACTTGGGATTTTGAAGGTGGAGGATTAGTTCCTATTGACATGGTTCTAGAAGCAATAGATGAATTAGAATATCAAACAGGATTAACTTTTAGTGGAGGAGATCCTATGTATCAGCCAGAAGCTTGCAATGAAATAGCCGAATATGCAAGAAAAAAAGGACTAAACATTTGGATATATAGTGGATTTACTTTTGAGCAAATCCTAAAAATGGCCGAAAAAAAACCTATATATCTAGAATTCTTAAAGAAAGCAGATGTTTTAGTCGATGGTAGATTTCAAATGAAAAAGAGAAATCTAAATTTACTATTTCGTGGATCTAGTAATCAACGTTTAATCGACGTTCCTAAATCATTAGAACGTGGAGAAGTTGTATTATTTAATGAATACGAATATAGTGATGAAAAAGAATTTAAGAGAGAACCAATGTATGTATAAAAAGATGGAGAAATCCATCTTTTTTTGATATAATAATGATGATGGAGGACAACATGAAGGAATTGTTAGATTCATTAGGAAGAAGTAAGTTTCGAGGGTCATTTCATTTAAATTCTAAGATGAAGAGGTATGTTTTAGAAAAAGGAATGGATAAGATTCAAAAAGATGCTTATGAAATATTAGAATCTCGAATAGGGGATGCTGCCCCTAAAAATGATGGAAAACAAACTCCTATGAAACAAGTACATCCTGTCTTTATTGCCCAACATGCTTGTGGATGCTGTTGTAGAGGATGCTTAGAGAGAATTCATCATATTAAAAAAGGAAAAGAATTATCAAAAGAAGAATTGGATTATTTGGTACAATTGATTCTTCTTTGGATTCAAAGAGAAATGGAGAGAAAAATATGAAAAAATGTGTTTGTTATTTTTCAGCTAGTGGAGTTACCAAAAAAGTAGCAGAGAAAATTGCTAATGCTGTAGAAGGAGATTTATTTGAAATTGAACCAGTTCAACCTTATACAGATGCTGATTTAAATTGGAGAGATAAGATGAGTCGTTCTTCTGTTGAAATGGGAGAGTTAGCCTCTAGACCAGAAATTAGAAAGAAATTAGAAAACTTTGAAGAATATGATACTTTCTATTTGGGATTTCCTGTATGGTGGGATGTAGCTCCTAGAATTATTAATACATTCTTAGAGGCTTATGATTTTACAGGAAAGAAGATTTATGTGTTTGTTACTTCTGGTGGATCTAGTTATGCAAATAGTTTAGATGATTTAAGAAGTACTTATCCTAAACTAAATTTTGTATCTGGTAATTTGTTTTCTGTCAATGATGAGGATCGAATCGATTATTGGGTTCATGATTAAAAATAGTCAATTGACTATTTTTTTGAAATTTATTGCGAACAAGTGTTCTATTTTTTAAAAAATTATGCTATACTGAAATTGAGGTGATGCATAAGATGAACTATACATATATTTGTATTGATTTAAAAAGTTTTTATGCATCTGTTGAGTGTGTAGAAAGAGGATTAGATCCTTTGAAAACAAACCTGGTGGTTGCAGATCCTAGTAGAACGGATAAGACCATTTGTTTAGCGGTTACTCCTTCTTTGAAGCAATATGGAATTGGAGGAAGAGCTAGACTTTATGAAGTGAAACAAAAAGTAAAAAGAATGAATCAGGAAAGAAAAGAAAAATGTGGAACATTTACTCATAAATCTTATGACGACACAATTCTTAAGGAGGATTGTTCCGCAGAACTTGATTTTATTATTGCCCCTCCTAGGATGAGACATTATATGCAATATAGTAGAAAGATTTATCAAATTTATTTAGAATTTTTATCCCCAGAAGATGTTTATGTTTATTCTGTTGATGAAGTGTTTTGTGATATTACGAGTTATTTATCTCTTTATCAAATGAGTCCTAAGGAATTGGTTACAAAAATGATTCAAAGAGTTTATGAAGAGACTGGTATTACTGCTACAGCAGGGATTGGTACCAATTTATACTTAGCGAAAGTTGCGATGGATATTGTTGCGAAGCATACAAAAGCTAATGAATTTGGGGTCCGTGTTGCAGAGTTAAATGAAATTACGTATCGAGAACAACTTTGGAATCATAAACCCATTACGGATTTTTGGAGAGTGGGAAAAGGAATTGCTGCTCGACTTGCAAAACAGCATATTTATACAATGGGAGATATTGCTTCTTGTTCTTTGGAACAAGAGAATAAGTTTTATCAATTATTTGGAGTCTCTGCAGAATTATTAATTGATCATGCGTGGGGATGGGAACCTTGTACTTTAAAAGATATTAAAAGTTATAAACCAAGTTCTAAAAGTTTATCTTCTGGACAAGTATTACATGAACCATATGATTCTTTAAAAGCAGGAATTATTGTAAGAGAGATGGCTGAAAATTTAACCCTTGATATGGTACGGAAACATTATGCAACGGATCAAATTGTTTTAACAATTGGATATGATGTATCGAATCTAACGACTCCTTCTATTAAAAGACAATATGAGGGAGAAATTACCTTAGATTTTTATGGGAGAGAAGTTCCTAAACATAGTCATGGAACTATACGATTAGATCATATGAGTGCGTCTACTTCTCTTATCACGAAAGAAGTTATGAAATTATATAAGAAAATTGTCAATCCAATTCTTTTGATTCGAAGAATTAATATTGCAGTTTGTAATTTAAAAGTGGATTCTCAAGTAGAGAAAGAAGTTTATTACCAGCAATTCCAATTATTTTCTAATGACATAGATAAAGAAAAAGAAAGACTTCAAGAAAAAGAAGAAAAGAAAGTTCAGAATACGATTTTGGAAATTAAAAATAAATATGGAAAGAACTCTATTCTAAAAGGATTAAACTTATTAGAAGGAGGAACTATGATAGAGAGAAATAAACAAGTAGGAGGTCATCAAGGATGAATGGATATGATTCAATTCTTTATTTTAATCATTATGAACCAAGATATCATCCTAGAATGAGTATGGAATCTCGTTCTGGTCAGTTTGCACCTTTTTCTTCTTTAAGTGGATATGAAGAGAGTATTCAAGAAGAAGCAAGACTTGTAGATTCTTATCATGAAAAAACAGAAGAATCTTATCAAATTCTTAATCAAAAATTTATTTATCTTTTAGAAAATCTTTCTAAGATTCAAAGTATGAAAGTTTTCTATTTTCAAAAAGATTTAAGGAAAGAAGGAGGATCTTATCTTTGGTATCAAGGGACTCCTAAAAAGATGGATTTAGGGAATCGTTTTCTTCTTTTTCATGATTCCTTTAAAATAAGTTTTGATCAAATTGTGGATATTCAATTTGAAACAGAAGAGATACTGGAAAACTGAATCTTTTTATTCTTGACGTTTCATTAGAATATGATATGATAATTAAACGTGAAAGGAATTGTGTATATGGATGCAGAAACACTCGCTAGAACTCAATTAAATCGTGTAAAACAAGAATTAAGAGATGATAATTTAGAAAAACTAATTATGGCTTATTCTTTTTGCGAAAATCCTGATGATTTGACTGTTATGGATTTAGTTGATGAAAAACATAGATTAATTAGAAAACTATGTGATGGATTTCGTTGGAGAAAAGTAGGAAATCAATTCATTAATCATTCTCATTTTACTCCTGGTTCAAAAAGGGGAGAAATATCATTCGTTGTCAATCGTATTTATCAATCAGCTAATGGTGAATATACTCCAGAAACAACTCCAAAATCTTTACAGTATTATTCTGATAACCTAGGAGCTTTTGCTTTATTAAGTGAAATTGAAAGAAAACTCAATCGAGTTTATTATCGACATAGAGAAGAAATTGATGAAATATTAGATGATATTGATAATCATAGAATTCCGACTAATCCAATCGTAATTGGTAGTGAAATTCATATGAATTTTTTTCCATCTTCTTATATCAGATATTGTGATGATGCTGCTATTGCTAAAGAAAAAGGAGACCTTGAATTGTTTTCTATACTTTATGGGGAAAAAGGAAATCAAATCCTTTTGAAATGGTTAAATCGATTAAATGATTCAGATGAGTCATTATTTGATTTAGCAGATGAATTTCTTGCAGAAGTAGATTCCTATAAAATGCTTTTTCCTCAAGCAACCACTTTAGGACCTATGTTTGAATATAAATTATTAGAAGCAATTTCTTATTATTCTTTTAGAGGAAAGCCTTTTGCGGCTGCTTGTAAGAGACGTCGTTTTGGTGATCCTAAACTAATGGAAAAATAGAAAAATAAAGACTTTTGAAAAGTCTTTTTTTTGACAAAACTACCGTAGCTATGTATAATAAAGCACCAAGGAGTGACTTTATTATGGAAAGAAGAAAAACCTGGTATGAATTATCAGAAGATGAGAAAACAACTCTTTTGACATTTTGGTTTCGTTATTATGGTGGTATGGTATTTACTATGGATGAGTATGATCGATTTATAAAATTAGCCCAAAGAAGACAAGATGATATTTTTGCTCATATTGTTACAAGCCTTGGACTATCTGATACGATACAATCTACTTCTTTTTTAGCCCATATGAGAGCTAATCAAGTAGAAGCACTATTTAAATCTTCTGTTAAACGTTCTAAATTACCAGAAGATGAAAAAAATTATTATGATCATTTGGCAGGACAGATTACGAATATTCTTATGAATGATTATGAGAATTCGATGGATGATCCAATTTCTTTTATGATTGTTATTGCGGATGAAGATAAACATGAAAAACAATAAAAAATAGGAATTATTCCTATTTTTTTTTGGTTTTTTATAGTATTTGACTCTCCTAGTTTGCTATAATGATATTAGTAGATGGTAGGTGATAATTTGGAACTATCAGTTATATTAAAATTAAATGGTATTATTATTGGAGATTCTTCTTCTCAAGAGTTATCTCCGGATATGTTTTATAATGCAGATGAAATGATTGTAAAAAGAGGAGAAGAAGAATGGATGTATTCTCCTGTGATCAATCAAGATGGTGGATTTTCAAGTACGAATGGAAATCAGGATTTAACAAGATCTACTGTTATGAATTTAGTAGGTGGACAAAACAATTATAATTGGATGTTATCTCAAGAAGGAAAAACATTACCCTCTACGATTATTTCTTCTCAAGATAGTGGAGTTTTAATTAATGGAGAAGAAATGGCTCCTAATTTTTATGTATATCCAGATGGAGAAATCTATCTAGATGGATATAATACTCCATTAACGATGGAACAAATTAAACAGTATTTTCCCAATTTATATGCTTCTTTAGTAGGTGGTAGTGGGTCTACTACACAAGAAGATGGAAAGGAACATCAGGGAAGTTCTTCTTCTGGTAGAGGTTCTTCCTCTCAACGAGGTAGTTCTTCTAGAACGGGATCTTCTTCCGGAGCTAAACCTTCTCAAACAAGTCAGTCTTCTGTTTCTGATAGTGCTGTTGAAACTGCCAAAGAAGCAGTTATGAGTCCATCTTCTAGTGCTGTTGCTAGTACTACGGATATTATTCAAATTGATTATAGTAATTTAGAGTCTATGGCATCTTCTTTGAATCAAAGTTTATCAAAACTTAAAGGTATTACGGGAGACTATCAATCGGTTGTTCAAGAGATTGCTGGTTCTTCCAATTGGATAGGAGAAGAGAGGGACCGTTTTGCCAATCTTTCTGATAAAGAATATGCTCAATATATGAAGGCTGTTTGTGAGGAAGCGGAAACTCTTTATAATAATATTCAAAAATGTATGCGTGCTTTTCAAGAAGCAGAAGATAAAATTATGAGTTTAACGTTGTAAGGAGATGAATCTATGGGTAATAAAGTTTTAATTGATCATTTAGAGGTTTATTCCAACAAGATTTCAAATCTCGCAACAGATGCACAAGTAAGTGTGAAATCCTCTATCGATTCCTTTGAAGGAATGAATTCTGGATGGCAAGGAAAAAGTTATCAAGCTTTTTCTAAAAGTTATTCTAATCTGATGAATCATTTAAATCAGATTCCAAAGTCTATGACAGAAGTAGCAAATGCTATTTCTACTATTTCTAGTAATTATCAGAAAGCTGATAATGAAGAGATTAATCCAAAATAGAAGGATGTGAGTTTATGAGTTTATCTAATTCTATTAGTAAAATGACTTCTTCTCTTAGTTCTTTTTCTAGTACTTTAGGAGGGGCATGGGAAGGAAGATCAGGACAACATTTAGTAGAATTATGTACGAACGAATTACAACCTAAAATTGTAGAATTACAGGGAAAAGCAGATAACTATGAAGCAGCGTTAGCAATTGCGGGAGAAATTGATAAACATAATGCAAATATTTCTACTTATGAAGGATCCATCAGTCAAATTGATTCTACTGATGAAAAGAAAGCAGGAATGATTTCTCACTATCGAAATTTAATTAGTAAAGAACAACAAGAAATCGACACTTTAAAGCAACAAGTTCGAGGATTATTAGGGTAGGTGATTGATTTTGAGTTTTTTAAAAGTAGATGCAGGAAAAGTATCTTCTGCAAATGATAGTTTTAAAAAAGAAGTGATTCATTTTAATCAAATGTCTATCGGTAATGAGTTGAATGCTTCTTGTTCAGATGGAGAAGTTGATCAGTTACTGAAAAAGAATGCAAATGATATTCAAGAAGGTTTATCTGAATTGATGACGAAACTTGAAAAATATGGATCTATTATAGAAACTGCTTTAGGATACATACGAGAAGCAGATGCTGGGTTCCCAGAAACTAATTTTGATATTACGATTCCTAGTGGTTTAGCAGGAGTTTCTAGTTATATAGGATTGTCTGTTCCTTGGTATAAGGATATAAAAGGGAATTCTATTGGAAATATCTATAATGATTTAAAAGGACATTTAATTGGATTTTTACCAAACTTTGTTTCTAATGGAAATCCACAAGGTTTAACAGAATTTGAT
The DNA here is from genome assembly GCA_947306705.1 of uncultured Caryophanales bacterium. GTDB lineage: Bacteria > Bacillota_I > Bacilli_A > RF39 > UBA660 > UBA3789. The sequence continues at coordinate 4,604 of CAMZHD010000012.1, read as the reverse complement.
CATTATGTTGTAGGAACAAATTCTAGTGGAACGATGTATATCTATGATAAAGATACTGGAAAGACGAAAGTCGTACCTATTGGAAGTGATTATCACTTAGGAGGAATCTCTTATCATAATGGATCTTTATACGTTGCGACAAATGAAACCGTTTCTAAATATAATTTTAATGATTTATTAACAAAAGATATTCGAGAAATCACACCGGTTCAATTTAATAGTCAACAAACTCAAAATAATCATAGTAGTCAAGTTTCTTTCTTAACGACTACGAATGATGGAAGATTAATTACAGGACAGTTTCATCATACTGGAAATGATAAATATGCAAGTCGTGGAGGAGATTGTTCTGACTTATTAATTTATAACATTCAAGGAAACGGATTGTCACAACCAACGACGATTACAGTTCCTGATAATATGACAAGAATACAAGGTGCTTGTGTCTATCAAAAAAATGGACAAGATTACTATTTATTAACGTCTTCTTATGGAACATCTGATTCTGCTAAATCTCAACTTTATGTTGCGACATTGGGATCTGATGGACATACATTAGTGAAACAAAATCAGCTAACGTTACCAGCAGGAGCAGAACAAGTTACTGTTACAACAGATGGGAATATAGCAGTTATGTATGAAGGACATTCATCTGGAAGAAATATTACAGTTTTAAATCCAGATACCATTATAGTTTAATATTGCAAAGGAGGAAAAAATATGGCAATATATGTAAATTTTGAAGGGATGGAAAATGCATCTATCCAATTAAATGATATTAATCAAAAAGTTGGAGAAGAAATCACAGCTTTAGAAAAAATTGTTACAGATACAACTAATAATGATTGGAAAGGTTCTGATGCGAATGCATTTGTTGAAAGTACAAGAACCAAAATCCAAAAAATTCAAGCAGAATATAACGATTATTTATCAGAAATACGTTCTGAAATTGATCGTAATAAACAAAAATTCCAAGATGTTCAAAATCAAAATTTGAACATGATTGATTAGGAGGGATAGTATGCAAGATACTTATTTAGATCCAGAAGCAATGTTAAAAAGATTGAATGATATGGATAATCAAGCTCATAAAGTATATACAAAAATTCAAGAAACACAAACCGTTATGGAAGATTTAAGAGAATCTTTCTCTGGTACTTCTGCTATGAAATTACAAGCTAAATATGAAGAACTAGCCAATACTTTTTCTGATTTATTTACTTATTTTCAAAAGAAAGCAGAAGAGATGCAAATTTTAACTGGAAATGTTCAGAATGCAGATGAAGAATAAAAACAATGTAATAATAGAATCTATTAAATTGTAATTAATAATATTATAAAAAAGGTGATTAGAAATAATCATCTTTTTTGTGTTATAATGGATTTGGTGAAAATCTATGAATCCGTATATTTGCCGGGAAGCTTCCTTAGAGGATATTTGTAAAAAGTTTGATTATGAAATCTCGAAAGCACAGAATGATAAAGATAATTGGATGATTTGGAAAGATAAATTTTTAGATAGAACAAAAAAAGGATATACTACTACCTATATTGGGTTACTAAATAATGAAATTATTTGTGAATGTACAGCTGCTTTTGATGCATCTGTTGTGCAAAATGCAGAAGGATTAATCGATTCCAAAACAGCTTATCTTTTTGCTTTTAGAACGAATGAAGAATATCAAGGAAAAGGATATTTTTCAAAATTGTTTCAATATATGATTCAATCTTTAAAAGAAAAAGGTTATAGTAAAGTTACTTTGGGGGTAGAACCAGAGGAGCAGAAGAATAAAGATATTTATTTTAAATATGGATTTACGGAACATATTAAAGATTCTACAGAAGAGTATCCAGATGGTACTGTGATTTCTGTTGAATACTATGGAAAAGAGTTGAATAATGATGGAAAAACTAGTTAAATTTGTAGAAGCTTATTATGAACAAATTGGAGTTGTTACTGGTTTTAATCAGACTGTTATTACCCAGTTACTTCAGTATTATGATTCTGGTATTATGAATGAATTATTCAGTATGATGAAAGATGCGAATGATAGTCAATTAGGCTTTTTACAATATCGAAAAGATTTGGGAAAAACACCAGAGATTTTTGTTGAAGTATCTATTCTTGTTAGAAAAGCCAATCAATCTTTATTAAGGGGAGTTGATACAGCTTTACAAATAGAAGTAGTTCCTGAAGTTCAAAAATATATAAAAAAAATAGGAAATAGTTCTAATGTGATTATTGGTTACATTGATGAAATTCTAAGAACTTATCTAGTAAATATTCCAGAAGATCTTTTAGAACAGACACTTCTTGGGTTAAAAGGGGAATTATTAGATGATGTTATTGAATCTGTAAGAGCTACTGTATCCTCTAATCCAGATGATTCCTATGCTCAAATGTTACTTCAAAAGTTAGAAAGAAGAAAAGAAGTAGAGAAAATTGTAGAAGAAGGTAGTAAACCCCTTAAAGATAGTGAGGAAGATGAAAAGACTTATTAATATAAGCCTTTTTTATTGCGAATTTTTTAGTTTATTTGTATAGCTTTTATAGTAGGAGAATTTTATGAATTTGATGTTGAAGTTGTGAATGATGGAAAGATTAATGCTGCTATTTACTCTATTACTTCTACTGTTATTCGGGAATTTAATAATTCCTTTTTTTGTATACTGGAAAAGTATAGTAAAACTATACAGTGTCTTTATGAATAATGATTGTTTTTTATTGAATAATTATTATCGATATGTTAGATTTTAGATATGGAGGATTAGTATGGAAGAGAAAAAGAAAGAATTTGAAGAACCAAAAAAAGAGGAAAAGAAGAAAAATAATACAGGAGTTATTATAATCCTTTGCATTATTATCGTTTTACTATTAGGTTATATTGCCTATAGTCAAGGAGTATTTGATTTTGCAAAAGGTAAGAAAGAAGAGAAAACTCAAACTGAAGAAAAGATGAAAGAAGATGAAAAAGAACCGGAAGAGGTATTTACACCTTTGACAGAAGAAGAGGCTAGAAGCTACTATATCATCTCCGGTGAATCTTATTATAGGGAGTTCTCAGTCCTTGATTTACTTAACGGGAAATTTGCTAGAAAATATCCAATGAAAATGAGTGATTTATCGAATCAGGATGTTTTACAATTTGTTTATCGTTACATTTCTCCTAACAAAAAAAATCGTGAAAATACAAAGCAGGAATATGATGAATGGATTACTAAAATATTTGGAAAAGATTTTCCTTATCAGCATGAGGACATTCAATGTTTTGTTGGAGATGGACCTTTCTTGCTATATGATGCAGAAAATGAAAAATATGTCAGGGCTAACGTTAATCATCCACATGGTGGATCTAGTGGAGAAGATAGAAACCAAACTTTTTTTGTAGAAGCATCAAAATCTGATAAACATATAATTATTAAAACGAAAGTATTGTATAGTGGAGTGTCTGGTGACACTACTGGGCCAATTCGTTATTATTTTTCGAAACCAGGCGGTTATGAATGGAATTCTGATGTAGTTTATACAAGATCAAATGATTGTATGCGTTCTGAGCAATGTGAAAAATATGAAGATGTATATCCAGTTGTCCAAGAACAATTACCAATTACTACATTTATTTATGATATCCAAAGTGATGGAAACTATGGATTGTCTGAAATCACAGTTGAAGAATAGAGTAGATGAAAATCTACTCTTTTATGTTATAATAAAGGGGATTAATGAGGTGATAACATGAAAATATTATTTGCAACAGGTAATGAAACAAAAGCAAAACGTTTTTCAAAAGGATTAATGGAAAAAGGAATTGAAGTATTAACCTTAAAAGATATCGATACTGAACTAGAAGTGGAAGAGAATGGTTCTAATGCGATTGAAAATGCTTTGTTAAAAGCAAGAGCTTATTCTAAGATTACCGATTATCCTGTATTTGCGATGGATGATAGTTTATACTTAGAAAATGTTCCAGAAGAGAAACAACCAGGTTTATTTGTCAGAAGAGTGAATGGTAAAAGGTTGAATGATGATGAAATGATTAAACATTATTCTAATCTTGCGAGAGAATATGGAGATCATGGTAGATTAACTTGTAGATGGGTTTATGGAATGGCTGTTATTAATCATGGAAAAGAAACTACTTATACTTGGAGTAAAGAAGACTTTTATATGGTAGATACTCCTTCTGATACGATTCAAGTAGGTTATCCATTAAATTCTATATCTATTAATAAAAAACTAAATAAGTATTTTACAGAATTAACTGATGAAGATCGATTCAGTATACAAGAGGATGAGTCAGATGTTGTCGAATTTATTGCGAATAGTGTAAAAGACTAGTAGGAAAAGGTTTTTTTATGATACAATAAAACTATAATAATTGATAAAGGTGATGAATATGAATAAAAAGAATGCATGGTTGCTTTATTTAAGTATTGTATTATTTGGAGGAATTGGAATTTATTGCACATTTTTCTCTAGTAATACGAAAAAGTATGATAGTCAAACGGAAGCTTATCGAATTGAAGAAAATGAAAGTAGAGATTCCGAAGGAACTACTACTTATACTCCAACTTATTATTTTAAAGTAAATGGAAAAGAATAT
>CAMZHD010000011.1 GCA_947306705.1 uncultured Caryophanales bacterium | reverse complement strand
AATAATTCCAGTACAATGTGAATTCTTTGCATTAGAGGGAATTACTCAATTATTAAGATCTATTATGATGGCACAAAAGAGCCTAAATCCTACATTAGATATTGAAGGAGTCCTTCTAACAATGTATGATGCAAGAACTAATTTAGGACTAGAAGTTGTAGAAGATATTAGAAAATTCTTTAAAGAAAAAGTATATAATACCATTATTCCTAGATTAGTAAGATTAACAGAAGCACCTTCACACGGAGAACCAATTATTGTTTATGATCCAAAAAGTAGAGGATCAGAAGCTTATTTAAATCTCGCAAAGGAAGTGATTGAGAGAAATGAATCAAGATAATATTACAGAAACAGGAATTCCAAGAAGAAAAGCACTTGGAAGAGGATTAGAAGAATTATTTAATAATGAAGTATTAGATTATTCTACAGTAGAAAAAAATATACTTAGTGAAACTCCAAAAGATGAAATTATTATGATTCCATTAGAAGAATTAAGAAGTAACCCATACCAACCAAGAAAAGTATTTGATCAAGAAGCTCTAGAAGAATTAGCATCTTCTATCAAAGAACATGGAGTATTCCAACCAATTATCGCAAAAAAATCAATTAGAGGATACGAAATCATTGCAGGTGAAAGAAGAGTAAAAGCATCACGTATGGCTGGATTAAAAGAAATTCCAGCAATTATTCGTAATTTCACAGACACTCAAATGATGGAAATAGCCTTACTTGAAAATTTACAAAGAGAAGATTTAAGTGCGATTGAAGAAGCAAATGCTTATCGTAAATTACAAGAAACTTTATCTTTAACACAAGATGATCTAGCAAAACGTTTAGGAAAAAGTAGAAGTCATATAACAAATATTTTAGGATTATTATCATTACCACAAAGTATTCAAGAAGATGTTAATAATAAAAAGATTAGTATGGGACATGCAAGAGTCCTAAGTAAATTTGATAATCCGGAAGAGCAAAGAAGAATTGCAGATAGAATTATTCAAGAAGGATTGAGTGTAAGACAACTAGAAGAAATTTCTCAAGAACCAACAATTATTAAAACAAATCCTCAAAGAACAAAGACAAAAGAACCAAATGAATATACATATCTACAAAATGAATTAAGTGAAAAACTAGGAACAAAAGTAGTTATTCATAAAAATAAAATAGAAATAAGATTTGTTAATAATAATGATTTAAATCGATTATTAGAATATATGAATATAGAGGTAGGTAGATAATATGAATATTAAACTATGGAATACTACCATAGACTTACTATTAATTATTAAGCCTATTGTATATATCGTAATTGGAATTGTTTGCTACCAAGTAATTAAAAAAATAGTTACAAAAGCAACAAGTAGTAAAAGAATCTTAAAAGCTGCTCAAAAACAAAGGATTCATACACTACAAACACTATTATTGAATATTATTAAATACTTAGTAGTGATCTTTGTATTATTAGCAGTTTTATCTGTATTTGGAATCAATGTAAAATCTATTTTAGCTGGATTAGGAATTGGTACTGCAATTATTGGATTAGCATTCCAAGATTTAGCAAAAGACCTTATCGCAGGATTCTCAATTATTACGGAAGGAGAATATGAAATAGGAGATACGATTGAAGTAGAAGGATTCATGGGAGAAGTTGTATTCATTGGTTTAAGAACTACAAGAATCCGTAACTTTAAAGGGGCTACGAAGATTATCGCAAATCATTACATGGATAATGTAATTAATTATAGTAATAACAATTCCCTAGCAGTCGTAGACGTATCAATTGCTTATGAATGCAAAGAAAGTCTAATTGAAGAAACATTTGAAAAATTATTTAAGAAATTAAATGGTCATATGGAATTTGCAACGAAAGACTTAGAATTATGGGGAGTAAATGATCTAGGAGATTCAGGTGTCGTATATCGTGTAGTAGTAGAAACAGTTCCAATGAAACAATTTGTAACAGAACGTTTCTTACGTAAAGAAATTAAAAAAGCATTTGATGCAGCTGGAATCAAGATTCCATATACTCAAATCGAGGTGCACAATGGAAAATAAGAATTATGAACTAGGTTCCATTGTTGTAATGAAAAAACAACATCCATGTGGAACTAATGAATGGGAGATTGTTCGAGTAGGAGCAGACATTAAAATTAAATGTGTGAACTGTGGAAGAACAGTACTTATCCCAAGAATTGATTTCAATAAGAAATTAAAAAAAGTAATAGAATAGAAAGGAAAAGTTATGAACGATAGAAGAAAACTAAGATTAAAGAAATTTTATTTTCATCCAATCACTATGTTTTTAGTATTGACTCTAGTCGTTATATTATTAAGTGGACTTTTAGCTTTATTTCAAACACAAGCAACTTATAATACAGTAAATGTGAATACAAATGAGTTAGAGCCTACTTTAATTACAGTAGAAAACTTAGTATCATTTGATGGATTAAAATTTATTATCAGTAATGCTGCTAAAAACTTCTTAAGTTTTGGACCTTTAGGAATGCTATTACTTTCATTAATAGGAATCACCATTGCTGAGGGAACAGGATTTATTGAAACTTTAACAAAAAGACATTTAAGTAAAATTCCTAAGAATACACTTACATTCTTTTTAATCTTTATCGCAACAATTTCCTCTTTAATTAATGAAGTAGGATACGCAATATTGATTCCATTAGCTGCATTAATCTATTTCATTAATAATAGAAATCCAGTATTAGGAATTATAACAGCATTCTGTGGAGTATCTTTTGGATATGGAGTATCTATATTTATTGGATCTATGGAAGTGTCTTTAATGAAATATACAAGAGAAGCAGCATGGTTAATTGATGAATCTGCTCATATTTCATTATCTTGTAATTTGATATTCATCATAGTTGCAAGTATCTTAATATCCTTAATTGGTACCGTTATTATTGAAAAAATAATTGCTCCAAAAATAGGAAAATATAAAAAAGAGGATGAATTCTCAAAAACAGAACAATATAGAGTCATTAATCTAGAAGAAGAAGAACAAAAAGAAATAGAAAGAGATAGATTTGAAAAGAAAGGTTTAAGATCTGCTTTAGTAGTATCTATCTTAATACTATTTGTATTTGTTTATTCTTTAATACCAAACCTTCCAGGATCTGGAATGTTACTAGATATGACAGAAAAAACATATTTAAAACAATTATTTGGAGATAACTCTTATTTCCAAGATGGATTTACTTACCTAGTATCATTAGTATTCATCCTATCAGGAGTTGCTTATGGTATCGGTAGTAAATCAATTAAGAATGATAAAGATATCATTGAAAATGCAAGTAAGAAATTTGCAAATTTAGGAAGTATGTTCTTCTTAATATTTGTAGTATCTCAATTTATCGCAATCTTTAGAAAAAGTAATATAGGAATGATTGTAACTGCATGGTTAGCAAAATTACTAGAAATGCTATCATTAAGCGGAATTCCATTAATTGTGGTAACGTTAATCGTCATTGCAGTAGCAAACTTCTTCTTAACTTCTTCTGCAAGTAAGTGGATGATTTTCTCACCAGTTGTTGTACCAATGTTTATGCAAGCAAATATATCACCACAATTTGCACAATTAGTGATGCGTGTTGCAGATTCTATGACAAAAGGATATACCCCATTATTAGCTTCCTTTGTTATTTATATAGGATATTTAAATATATATAACTTACATAAAGATAAACCATATACGATAAAGAAAGCACTACAAATGGTTAATCCATACTTCTTGTTGATTTCAGCAGCATGGATTCTTATTGTAATAGGATGGTATATCATTGGTCTACCAATTGGACCAGGAGTATTCCCAACATTATAAAAACACCATTTAGGTGTTTTTTTTAATGAAAAATTGAATATTGAAGAATAGACTCTTTTGGAGGAGTATTATTACGATATTTAGTAACACTTTTAAAAAATAAAGATAACTCCATTGTATGATTTAATATGATTGAAATATCCTCGTCCGTTACATTTGTATGAAATAATAAATAGTCACGATATATACGAGGACTAACACCCAATAATTTATGAAATATTTCAGAATAGTATTCTTGTGAATAAAAACCATAATTTAAAGCTATAGTAAGAATAGAATTACTATTATTTCGTAAAGCCTCAATGGATTGATATACTCTTTTACGGTTTAAATAATCTACAATCGTACAATGAATTTCTTTCTTAAATAGTCTCATAATATAGTCTTTATTATAATGAAAGGAATCAGATATTTCATCAATTGATACTTTTTGAGTAAAATTTTGATCTAAATAATCCAATATTTTAAGCACTAACCGATTCGAAAACATAGAATCACCACAATAATTATATCAAAAAGTCGTTATTGTTTAAATAATATTATTAGAATTGTGTTTTAATAAGAAGCGAAAGGAGAGATATTATGAATATTTCAAATTTGGCAACATTAGAAGAATACAAAATAAATTTAGAGGGAGTAAACTTAGAAACAGGGGTAAAAAAATCAGGAATGCCAATCGCTTATGACGATAAATACCTATATATTGACCCATCTGAACGACACAATTTAATTATTGGTTCAACAGGAAGCGGTAAAACACAAGCTACTATTTTACCAATCATAAAGATGTCTATGATGGCGAAAGAATCATTCGTAGTAACGGATCCAAAAGGAGAATTATTTGAAAGATGCGCTAATCAATTAAAAAAAGAAAATTATAATGTAATTGCGTTAGATTTTGATAATCCTATTTTAGGAGATAGTTGGAATCCGTTAGATCATCCATATAAACTATATCAAGAAGGAAACTACGATAAATCAATCGAAGCAATTGAAGATTTAGCATATCATATATTTATGAGTCAAGAATCAAAAAATACAGATCCATTTTGGATTAATTCAACCATTAATTACTTTACTGGATTAACATTATTCCTATTTGAAAATGCTAAAAAAGAAGAGTTAAATCTAACAAGTATAGGACGATTAGCAAACCAATTAATGAAGAAAAATGAATGTGAAAAATTCCTAAAAATGATACCTGAAAACAGTAATATTATTTTAAAACTAATGGGTGTATTAAATGCACCTGTAGAAACGAAAGGTAGTATTCTATCTGTATTTAATCAAAAAATAGAGAGATATTTAACTAGAAAGAATCTTGAAAATATGTTATCTACTTCTAGCTTTGATTTAACAAATATTGCGGAAGAACAAACTGCTATTTTTATAATTAGTGGAGCTACTTCTTTTGGAAAGAATTTAATTCCATTATTAACAAGTCAAATCATTAATAGTATTTCTATTTATGGAAAACATGAAAAGAGAGTAAATATATTATTGGATGAATTTGATTCTATGGTTCCATTAAAAGATTTTGCTGAAAAACTTAATTACTGTAGAAGTCTTCATATCAGAATTACTGTATGTATTCAAAGCTATGCTCATTTATTAAATATGTATTCAAAAGATGAAACAGAAATTTTAAAAATGTGCTTTGGAAATGTAATATATTTACTATCAGAAGATTACAATACTCTTGAAGAAATTTCCTCTCGTTGTGGAATGAAAATTGAAAACAATCAAGAAGTTCCACAAGTAAGTATCTCAGAGTTAAAAACCCTTAAGAACTTTGAAGCTATTGTATTTCAAACTAGAATGTTGCCATTAAAAACAAAATTATTACCAGACTATAAAATAGACTGGGGATATGAAACAGAATTAGAAAGTATTCCAAAAAGACAACCTGTAGAAATTCATACATATGAATTATGAAAAAGATACCATTAGGTATTTTTTTCTTTCAAAAAGATGGTATAATAGTCGATGAAAAGAGGGATATTATGAGTTTAACAGCAGGAATTGTTGGACTTCCTAATGTAGGAAAATCTACTTTATTTAATGCAATTACCAATCAAAAGATTCTAGCAGAAAATTATCCATTCGCAACCATAGAGCCAAACGTTGGAGTAGTAACAGTACCAGATGAAAGAATGGATCGACTAAAAGAAATGTATGAACCAGAACGATTCATCCCAACAGCCTATGAATTTACGGATATTGCTGGATTAGTAAAAGGGGCCTCTCAAGGAGAAGGACTTGGGAATAAATTTCTATCTCATATCAGAGAAACAGATGCCATTGTAGAAGTAGTTAGATGCTTTGATGATGGAAAAATCATTCACGTAGAAGGAAATATTGATCCAATCAGAGATATTGAAACGATTAATCTAGAACTCGCAATCGCTGATTTAGATGTTATCAATAATCGTTTAGAAAGAGTATCTAAAAAAGCAAGAACTACAAAAGACAAAGATGATATCTTAGAAGCAGAAGTATTAGATAAATGTAAAAAAGCATTAGAAGAAAATAAACCATTAAGGCAATTGGATCTATCAGAAGATGAAAAAAAGATTATTAAATCTTATAGTTTCTTAACCCTAAAACCTATTATCTATCTCGCAAACATCAAAGAAAGTGAATTAGGAAATCCTGATAATGAATATGTACAAAAAGTAAAAGAATATGCATCTAAAGAGAATGCAAGAGTCGTTAGTTTGTGCGCAAAAGTAGAAGAAGAATTAAGTGAATTAGATCCAGATGATAAAAAAGAGATGTTAGAAGGATTAGGATTAGATGGAAGTGGACTTGATAAACTAATCAAAGCAACATATGATATCCTAGGATTAGCTACTTATTTTACAGTTGGAAAAGATGAAGTAAGAGCCTGGACATTCAAAAAAGGAATGAATGCAAAACAATGTGCAGGAATAATTCATACAGATTTTGAAAAAGGATTTATCCGTGCAGAAGTAATGTCTTACGAAGATTTAATCGAATGTGGATCAGAATTAAAAGTAAAAGAAGCAGGAAAAGCACGATTAGAAGGAAAAGACTATCTAATGCAAGATGGAGATATTTGTCACTTTAGATTTAATGTTTAAAATTGTCAAATACAAAGAATCAATAACAAAAAGGATGCAATAAGCATTCTTTTTTCTTATAATTAAATTAGAGTAGGTGATTCTATGTATTATAAATTATTCGGAATAACTTTTAATAATAAAAAATTCTTATTATTTGGAGGAGATCAATCTGTCGATTATAGGATTCTATTTTTAGAATTAAAAGAGGATGGAACGATTGATTATCCGGAATTATCAGATTATGAAGCACTTAATGAAATATATAATAAGAAAGACTATATTAAGTATGCAGAAAAAAAACCTATGTCTCAGAAAGCAAGAATAAAATCAACAATATTAAGTGTTTTAATGGCGGCAGATCTACTAGCTCTTGCACATGTGGCAAAACCTGCCTTTTCTACATTAGGACAACTAGTCAAATCTATTAATCACGAAGTAGTAACCGATAGAGAAAGTTTCTCATCTTTCTTTCAAGAAGAAGTTACAAGAGAAGATGTAGTGAGGGCTATCTCAGAGAATAGAAATATTCCAGATAAATATAAACATATTGCGGTAGAAGTACTAGATGTGAATTTAGAATTAGACCCAGAAATGGATTTACACTTATTTTATGAAAATATCAAAAGAATGAGTTTTCAATCCGTATACAGATATGACATAGCCTATTTGGATATGTGCGATCATGCAGCTGCTTGGTATAATATTGCGACTGGAAGAATTTTTGTATATAAAGAATATGAAGATGATGAAGGAACTATATTCCATGAGATAAATCATGCAGCACACGATATAATGATTTTGAAAGATGATATCTTTTTTGAAATAAATGATTCAAGAGGACAATCATTAGAAGAAGCAATGACTGAAAAAATAAAAGGGGAAGCATATAATCCATGGGCATATGAAACGCAAAGAAGATTTTTGAATTATTTCTTATTAAACACAAAAAACTTTAATTATTCTGAATATAATAAAGCAGGTATTCCGGGATTAATTGATGAATTAAAAGTATTATATCCTGATGTTGATATTGACTATATTATTACGTACTTAGATGCATGGACAAGAAGTAATAATGCCAATATTAATGAAATAAAACACTATAATTTTAGAGAGTTTCAGGACGAACTATTTAAAATTGCAATTGCAAACATAAACCTTAATAATCCATATGGTCTACTCTATTCTTTTTCTGATTTGTTTATGAATGAATATGACTATGATACTGCTATGGAATATTTTAGAAGATATAATCAAGCTTTAGTTGATAAAGGATGTTCAGAAATATATGGTTCTTTCAAATTAAAAGAAGAATTATATGCCTTTAGAAAAGGATTATTAAAAGAAAGTGAATTAGACAACGAATATTTTGAATCAATATTTGAAGATGTTTTAAACAACATGAATAAAGAAAACGCTTATCAAGATTTAGATATATTTGTTCTTTTACTAACAAGAACTGGTCATAGCAATATGATTGAAGAAAACAAATATATAGAACGATATGATGAAAAAATTGCCAGCCTAGGATTGTTAACAGAAAATCAGATTCAACAAGTAAGATGTATTGATAATATGATTCGTACAGAAGAGGGAGAATATTGTTGGTGTGTAGATCCAGGACTTATATTTTCAAGAACTGGAACGGCCTACGGATATTTAAGCATTCCGTTTGGAGTAGAGTATCATGCAACCATATTTGACGAAGATGGAATTTCAAGAAGAACAACACTTCCTGGAGATCCGTTAGAAGTACATCAAATGAATGATTCTTATGAACAAGACTGTGTCCTTAGATATTTAGTAAAGCATCCAGAAGCAAACTTATATTCAAAAGAAACAAAAGAAGGGATTGCAGCTGAAAATAGTTTCTTTGATAATAGAAAATGTAATATGTTTACTAGTGGAGAAGAAGCATTTCCAGAAATTACACCAGATATGTTTGTTGAAATAGGGTTAGATGAGAATAGTAAAATTGGATTTAAATTAATGCAGGGAGAAAAATGTATTTACTCTACCTGTGATCATTTTTCAGGATATACCTCAAAGATTCCATATTCTATCTACACAAGATTTTATTGTGATACAGATGATGAAGAAGAAAAATCAGTTGATAGATTATTATCAGAGAAGTATTTAAGTCACGTAAAACAAGAATTTTTATCTTACTATTGTCCTAATTTATCATTCACTGAAACAAAAGGCGAACCTGAAAAAGTGCATAGGACGTATATAGACATAGATGGAAGTGCTCATACTTATAACTCGTATGAATCGCCTATGATAAGAGAATATGAATTTGAATCACCAATTACATTGATTCTAGATGGAAACGAAGTGCCAATACAAGATGTATTCTTCTATGTTAACTTTTCAAAAGATGGAATGGTAACCCAAGAAATATATACTCATATCCCAGGAGAAGAAGATACTTATATTGGAGATTTCGGTAAATATCCAGTTGATATCATTACAACCGTTTTTCTTCGAGATGTTTTAAGAGATATTAATTATCCAATTCCTGAGAATCGCACAATTGATATAACAAGACAAGAATTAGGAAAAATACTAAATCAATTCTTATATCAAACGGATACTATTGTAGGAATAAAAAAATAGACCATTAAGGTCTATTTTTATTTTTCACTAATTTTATATCCGTCTTCTTCATATGGTTTTACAACACCATTATAAGCATCTTCTGCACTAGCATAAGCATAGATATAAGTAGAATGATCTTCGTTTAAGTAATACTCAGGTGCAGGATTTTTTGCTTTTGTCATAAATGAAGTACTTTTCTTAACATTTTCTATTACTGCTGGAACATAGACTGTTTGTTGATCAGATTGATTAAAGAAGTTATGATAAATAACACTATAAATAGAAATAATATAGTTTGTATCTTTCTTATAAGCTACATATGTTTTTACAAGTCTTGGATCTCCCGTTGTTTGATAAGAATAAGTAGTATCACTTCTTCCTACTGTAGATTGATGTAAAAGAGAAGAACAATGTCTATCAATAGCATCCATATTTTCTGTAGTCAATTCACTAGCATCTTTAATGATTTTTTCTCTCTCATCTATCTTTTCTTTTATTTCAGTAGATTTCTCATTAAACTCTTCTTCCATACTACGAGAGGTACTACGGAATCCAAAAATAATACTAAATAATATAATTAAGAAAATTACTGCTGCAAAGACAAAAGGAATAATGAAGATTGCTTTAAATGGTTTATGAATCTTTTCATAGATTAAATTAAACTTATCTACATCATTCAAATCTCTTTCAATTTCAAAACTTCTCTTGCAGTAGGCACAATGACAACTTTTTGCATTTTCATCAAATTCTAAATTTGCTCCACAATTGGGACATTTCTTTTCAATTAATCTCATATAATCACCTTATAGACATTATATCATAAATAAATTGTTTTTAAATACTAGACTTTTATATTGGTTTTTGTTATAATACCTTCGAGTATTTTAAATACTCCTTGCTATCAATTGATAGCCATATGTCCAAAAGGAGGTGTCAAAAAATGAATAAATATGAAATTATGTTCATCGTAAGACCTGATATGGAGGAAGCTGAAATTAAAAATACAGCTGAAGCTATGAAAAAGGTTTTAACAGATGCAAAAGCAAAAATCGTAGAAGAAAAAGCTATGGGACAAAGAGAATTAGCATATGAAATCAGAAAATTTAATACTGGATATTATTATTTGTTCGTAGTTGAAGCTGACAAAGCAGCTGAACAAGAATTTAATCGTGTTGCTAGAATTAATGAAAGCTTACTTCGTCACTTAATCGTAAAAGTAGAAGACTAAGAGAAAAGAGGTAAAAAGTATGAATAAAGTAGTTTTAATAGGAAGATTAACAAGAGACCCAGAATTAAGATATACAGGAAATAATACTCCTGTTGCAACTTTCTCATTAGCTGTTGATAGAGGATTTTCAAATCAACAAGGAGAAAGAGAAGCTGATTTTATTAACATCGTTGTTTGGAATAAACAAGCAGAAAATGTTAAGAATTATTTAACCAAAGGAAGTCAAGTAGGAATTGATGGAAGAATCCAAACAAGAACTTACGATGACAAAGATGGTCAAAAGAGATATGTAACAGAAGTTGTTGCCAATAATGTTGAATTCTTAGGATCTAAAAATTCCTCAAATGAAAACACTGAATCAAAAGGTTCAAGTAAATCAAAGAGTGAACCAACCCCTTATGATTTTGGAGATATGCCAGAACCAAAGGGAACAGATGTAGATAGTAATCCATTTGCTGATTTTGGATCTAGTATCAAAATTAGTGATGATGAATTACCATTCTAATTTTAAAAAGGAGGATATAACATGGCAGAATTTACTCGTAGAAAGAAAAAAGTATGTATGATGTGCGCTGGTAAAGACGTTGATTATAAAGATGTTGAAACATTAAAGAAATTTACAAATGAAAAAGGTAAAATTGTTCCAAGACGTGTTACTGGAACATGTGCACTTCATCAAAGACACGTTTCTAAACAAGTTAAAAGAGCACGTGCAATCGCACTTATGCCTTATGCTAGATAAGAATGCAAATGCATTCTTTTTTTTGCACTTAACGTCAACCTGTGGAAAAAAGTTTTCAAAATTTGCCAAAAAGGAAGAATGTGTGCTACAATAGAATTGTCTAAAAGATCTAGAGTTTATAAAACCGACTAAGGAACGATACGGGAATTCGGAACAAGTCAACCGGTGTTGAATGCCTTTTCAATGATTAGGACTCCTAAAGGTTGAGTATGAATACCCACCTGCGGCATGCGGGTTTTATCGTCTCATCTCTTAGACATTTTTTTGTGGATAAAACGTAGATTTCTACGTTTTTTTGGTCATTAGACAAAAAGGTAAAAATATTATATAATGAAAATGGGGGTTTATAGGAGGAATTATGAGTATAATCAAAGAAAGAAATAAACTATTAAAAGCGATTAATCATGCAAAAACGATCTTTTTAATGGCTCATAAAGACCTAGATTTAGATGCATTAGGAAGTTCAATTGGATTATATTTGATTCTAAAGAGAAGAAAAAAGAAATGCTACATCATTATAGATGATAAAGAACATGAACTAGGTGTTGAAAAAGTACTAAGAGAATTAGATGGATGTCTAAATATCATTAGAAGTGAAAATCTTCCTAATTATGTAAGCCCTAAAAATAGTTCAAATCTATTAATTATATTAGATACAAATAAACAAGAATTAGTTCAGAATCCAGAAATACTAGAACAATTTGAAAAGAAATTAATAATTGATCACCATGAATTAGGAAAGTCAACGATTCAAGATGCTGAAATTATTAATGATACAAAAGTATCTAGTACTTGTGAAATGATCACAAATCTTATAGAATATTATGACGTAGAGATTGATTCTTACTATGCAACGATTCTATTATCTGGAATTGTCCTAGATACAAACAACTATACATTAAATACAACAGCAGAAACATTCTATATTTCTTATTACTTATCTTCTCTAGGAGCAAGTGCTAAAAAAGTTCAATACTTATTAAAACAAGACATTAATGAATATACAGAAAGACAAAAATTGATGTCTGGAATTGAAACAATTGATGGTAAAATAGCAATTACAAAGGCGGCTCCTACAACTATGTATAGAAGAGAAGATCTTGCAAAGGTAGCAGATACATTATTATTCTTTAATAATATTGAAGCATCCTTTGTAATAGGAAAAATAGGTAAGAATACAATTGGTATTAGTGCTAGAAGCCTAGGAAATTATAATATTATGAAAGTATTAGAACACCTAGGAGGAGGCGGAGATACCTTCAATGGAGCTGCTAAGTTTGAAAATACGACAATTACAAAAGTAGAACAAAAACTAAAAAAAGCAATTGAAAAAGAAGGAGAATAATATGGAAGTTATTTTTATCAAAGATTTAAAGAATCAAGGTAAAAAGGGACAAATCAAAAATGTAAAAGACGGATATGCAGAAAATTTCCTAATTAAGAATGGATATGCCGTTAAGAAAACAAAAGAAAATCTTTCTAAACTAAATCATGAACAAGCTAAAAAAGCAAAAGAAGATGCTGATAACAAGAAAAAAGCTGAAGAAATGAAAGAACGTCTTGCAAAAGAAACATTAGAGTTCACTGTAAAAACAGGTGCAGGAGATAAAGTATTTGGAAGTATCAGTGTAAAACAAATAAAAGAAGAATTACAAAAGAAAGGATACTCTATTGAAAAGAGTATGATTGATTTAGACAATGCAATTTCAACATTAGGATTCCATAATGTGAAATTAAATCTACATTCAGATGTAGTAGCAACCATAAAAGTACACGTAATTAAATAGAGGTGATAATATGCCAGCAAGAGTAATGCCTAACAATTTAGAAGCAGAAGAGTCTGTATTAGGAGCTTGCTTTTTATCAAAATATGCCCTACAAAAGGCAATTGAAAACTTAGAACCAGATTCATTCTATAGTGATAAAAATCGTAAGATATTTGCGGCAATGACCTCTTTATCTGAAGAAAAAACACCGATTGATATCACAACCGTTACAAGTTATTTAAAGAATAAAAATGAATTAACAGAAGTAGGAGGAGTTGAATATCTAACAGAAATATTAAACTACGTACCTACTGCTAGTAATATAGATTTTTATATTCAAACAGTGGAAGAAGCATCTATCCTAAGAAATTTAATTAATACTGCAACCGATATTGCTTCTGAAGGATATAGAACAGATGAAAGTGTAAATGAAATTCTAGATAATTCTGAAAAGAAAATTTTAGGAATTGTTAAAAATAGAAAATCTAGTGAATTTAGAACCATTCGAGATGTATTATCAAAAACACAATCTGATTTGGAGCGTTTATCAGAGAGTAAAGGAGAAATTACAGGACTAGCAACAGGATTCTATGATTTAGATAGAATTACAACAGGATTACATCCAAATGAATTAATTATTCTAGCTGCAAGACCTGCTATGGGAAAAACTGCTTTTGCTTTAAATATCGCAACGCACGTTGCTATGTCACAAGAAAAATCAGTGGCTTTATTTAACTTAGAGATGAGTGCAGAACAATTAGCGATGCGTATTTTATCTTCTCTAGGAAACATTGAAGGAATTAAGTTAAGAACAGGGAACTTAATGAATCAAGACTGGAAAAGAATTAATGAAGCAGTCTCTCAACTAGCAAATACAAACTTAGTAATTGATGATACACCAGGTATTTCCATTGGAGAAATAAGAGCAAAATGTAGAAGACTAGCAAGTAGTGAAAAAGGATTAGCTTTAATTGTAATCGACTATTTACAGTTAGTATCTGGTGGAAAAAATTATGGAGCAAACAGACAACAAGAAGTATCAGATATCTCTCGTAGCTTAAAGACACTTGCGATGGAATTAGGAGTTCCTGTTATCGCACTATCTCAATTATCTCGTGGTGTTGAAGCTCGTGAAGATAAACGACCAATTATGAGTGACTTAAGAGAGTCTGGTTCAATAGAGCAAGATGCAGATATCGTTATGTTCCTATATAGAGATGATTACTATCATCAAGAGAAAAGAACAGATGATAGATCAAGTCTTAGTGAACTAATTATTGGAAAACATCGTAATGGACCAACTGCTACATTAGATCTATTATTTAAAATGAATACATCAACATTCTTAAATTATAAGAAGTCGGAGGAACCAAAAAATGAATAAGAAGGGAAAATGGATAATTTTAATCGTCATGATTCTATCCATATTTATGACGACAGGATTTACCAAGTTTAACGCAAATCCTCAAACACTGTATAGAGTTTATTTAAAAGGGAAATCATTAGGATTAATTGAATCCAAAGATTCTTTTGAAAACTATATCGATGAAAAACAAGAGGAAATCAAGAAAAAATATAATGTTAAAAAGGTATATGTACCATCTGATTTGGATATTGTAAAAGAAATAACATTTGATACAAATGTTAAAACTAATAAAGAAATATATGATGAAATTAAAGATATTTCTCCTTTTACAATTAATGGATATATTATTAAAATTAAAGGATTAGATTCAACAGATGCTGAAGGAAACAAAGTAAAAGGAAAAACCCAAACATTATATGTATTAGATAAATCAGTTTTTACAAATTCAATTGAAAAAACAGTAAAATCATTTATTGATCCAGTAGACTATGAAAATTTTGCAAATGATACGCAAAAGAAAATAGTAGATACAGGAAAATATATTGAAGATATCTATATCAAGAATAAAATTACAATTAAAAAAGCAAAAGTACCAGTAGATAAAACAATTTATCTAACAGAAGATGAATTAAGTAAATATCTTTTATTTGGTACAACAGATCCACAAGCAACTTATATGATTCAAGATGGAGATACAATCAATGATGTTGCTTTCAATAACAGAATTTCAATTGAAGAGTTCTTAATCGCAAATCCTGATCTACAAGATGCAACAGCATTATTATCAGCAGGACAAATTGTTACATTAGGAATCTTAAAACCTCAATTTAGTGTTGTAGAAGAAGCAGAAGTAGTAACACGTGAGGAACAAAACTTCACAACAGAAACTAGATATGATAATGATAAATATGTTGGATATGAAACAATTATTCAAAATGGTATTAAAGGGGAAAACAGAATGACCTATTATATTCAAAAAATAAATGGAGAAACTGTTAATACCGTTAATACTGCGAAAGAAGTCATTCGAGAACCGGTTACAGAAATTATTGTAAAAGGTGGAAAACAAAACTACTACTCTGGTGGTGGATATGGAAATGTCATCATTACCAAAGGAGAATGGGGATGGCCAGCATCTTGCGCTAACGTATCTTCATCCTTTGGATGGCGTTGGGGAGTTCTACACGATGGAACCGATATTGCTGGATGTGGTTATGGTTCAAATATCTTTGCCGCAGCCGCAGGTACCGTTATTATTTCTGGATCTAAGAATGATAATGGTGAATACATCGTTATAGACCACCACAATGGATTCTACTCTATGTATGCACATCTATGTTGGGGATGTCGTTATGTTAATAAAGATGACTATGTTGAAAAAGGACAAGTAATTGGTGGAATGGGACAATCAGGAGCTGCAACAGGAGTTCACTTACACTTTGCAATTTGGCAAGGAGGACCTCCTTATACATCTGGCGCAAGAGCTTTAGATGCAATGATGTTCTACTAATATGAAGTTTAAAACAATTGCGAGTGGTTCAAAAGGAAATTGCACAATTGTATTATGTGAAAATACGAATTTAATCATTGATATGGGAATTTCCTACTTAACTTTGAAAAAAAGTTTAGAAGAAAATTCCCTTTCTTTTCAAGATTTTTCCGGTATTCTCATAACACATTGTCATAATGACCACATAAAAGGATTAGCATCCCTAATTAAACACACCAATTTAAATGTCTATATACCAGAAGGTATGTATGAAAGTCTAAAAGAAGTAGTCCCATATCCAAAGTGCATCTTTATAGATGATCAATTTGAAATAAATGATGTAGAAATTGAATTAATACACACTTCTCATGATGCACCTTCTTCAGTAGGTTATATTATCAATTATAAGAATAAAAGCTTCGTATATGTAACTGACACAGGTTATATTAATCGTAAATTCTTAGCGAAGATGGTCAATAAAGATGCTTACTTTATAGAAAGTAATCATGATGAAGTAATGTTAATGAATGGTCCTTATCCAAGATTCTTAAAAGAAAGAGTAATCAGTGATAGTGGACACTTATCCAATAAAACAACAGCCAATTACCTAAAGAAGATAATTGGTCCTAAAACAAAACATATTGTGCTTGCTCATCTAAGTGAAAACAATAATACAGAAGAAAAAGCTCTAGAAGAAACAAAGAATGCGATAGGAGATAAAATCCCTATTTTAATCGCAAAACAATATGAAGAAAGTGAAATAATAGAGGTTTAGTATGATTAAAATAATTGCGGTAGGAAGCATCAAAGAAAAGTATCTACAAGATGCCATAGAAGAGTATAAAAAAAGACTTCAAAAGTACACAAATCTTGAAATCATAGAAGTTAAAGATGAAGGCCTTGTAGAAAGAGATAAAACACTAAAACTAGAAGAAGAGAAAATTAGAAAACATCTTCATGAGAAAGATTATCTAATTACCCTAGAAATAGAAGGAAAAGAATTCACCTCAGAAGAATTCGCATCAGAATTGGATAAAATCCAAGTAGAAAACAGTAACATTGTATTCTTAATTGGAGGAAGCTATGGTCTTTCTGATTCTTTAAAAAGAGAGGCAAAACTTCATTTATCCTTTTCAAAAATGACTTTTCCTCATCAATTATTTAGAGTATTTTTTCTAGAACAAATTTACCGTGCATACAAAATAAATAATCATGAAAGTTATCATAAGTAGGTGATGATATGATAGGAAATGAGTGGGATTCCCTCCTAAAAGAAGAATTTAAAAAAGATTATTTTCAAAACTTATTAGAATATATCAAAAAAGAGTATAAAGAAAAGACTATTTATCCAAAACAAAATGAAGTATTTAATGCTTTTCGATATACGAGTTTTGATCATGTGAAAGTAGT
Source organism: uncultured Caryophanales bacterium (assembly GCA_947306705.1). Lineage (GTDB taxonomy): Bacteria > Bacillota_I > Bacilli_A > RF39 > UBA660 > UBA3789. The sequence continues at coordinate 12,506 of CAMZHD010000011.1, read as the reverse complement.
GATTTTAGGACAGGATCCTTATCATGGACCGAATCAAGCAGAAGGACTATCTTTCTCTGTTAGTAATGAAGTATTAAAACCACCCTCTCTACAAAATATATTTAAAGAGCTAGAAAGTGATTTAGGAATCCCTTTTCCGGAACATAACTCATTGAAACCGTGGGCAAAACAAGGGGTGTTACTATTAAATGCAGTTCTTACAGTAGAGGAACATAAACCAACTTCTCATAAAGATAAAGGATGGGAAATCTTCACAGATGACGTCATTAAAATTTTGAATCAAAAAGAAGATCCAGTTGTTTTTATCCTTTGGGGTGCCTATGCAAGAAGTAAGAAAGATCTAATTACCAATCCAAAGCACTTAATCATAGAATCTGCCCATCCATCTCCTTTTTCCGCAAGAAATGGATTCTTTGGAAGTAGACCATTTTCAAAAACAAATGAATTCTTAAAGAAAAATCATATACAAGAGATTGATTGGAGAATTGAATAATAAAAAAATCCACAAATACTGTGGATTTTATTTTTGCGCTTGAACTGCCGTAATAGCAACAACTCCAACGATATCATCAGGACTACATCCTCGACTTAAATCATTTACTGGAGAAGCTATTCCTTGTGTAATTGGTCCATATGCTTCTGCCTTGGCAAGTCTTTGAACAAGTTTATAACCAATATTTCCAGCATCTAAGTCTGGGAATACTAATACATTCGCATGTCCTGCAACCGTACTATCTGGTGCTTTACTTTTAGCAACTTCAGGAACTATTGCAGCATCTAATTGAAGTTCTCCATCTAATTCTAGAGAAGGATATTTTTCTTTTGCAATCTTAACAGCCTCAACAACTTTATCAACATCTGCATGGCTAGCGCTACCTTTTGTTGAATGAGACAACATCGCAACAACAGGTTTCTTTTCTACTAATAATTCAAAACTCTTTGCACTACTAGCTGCAATAGAAGCTAGTTTATTTGAATCAGGATTTTGTTCTAGTCCAGAATCTGCAAAGATAAATGTTCCATGTTCTCCATATTCACAATCAGGAACTACCATTAAGAAGAAAGCAGATACAAGATCAACTCCAGGAGCTGTTTTAATAATCTGTAAGGCAGGACGAAGAGTATTAGAAGTAGAATGACAAGCTCCAGATACAGCCCCATCAGCATATCCCATCTTTACTAACATACAAGCATAGTACATGTAGTCTTCCAATAATAATCTTCTTGCTTCCTCAAGAGTCATTCCTTTTTCTTTTCTTAATTCATATAATTCTTGTACTAATATTTCTGTTAATTGACTCGTTGCGGGATGAATAATCTTAGCTTTTGAAATATCACAGCCTATAGAATTAGTTTGTATTTCTTCCTCACTACCAACTAATATAATATTAGCAATTCCTTCTTTTAAAATGGTATCACAAGCAACCATTGTTCTATGATCCATTGTCTCAGGAAGAACAATTGTCTTTACTTGTTTTTTAGCACGTTCTTTAATATTTTCAATAAATCCCATATTTACTCCTACTTCTGATTTAATATTTCAAAAATTTCTCTTTTTTCATTATTATAAAAATCTTTTTTAGAATATCTTTTTATCCAAGCAACAATCTTAGATGGGAAAGATACAATTAATCGATTGAATTCCACAACTGTATCATTATAAAACTTAATCGCACCTACAATATTTTCCTCATTATTATTTAATTCTTCTAAGATTGCACATAATGATTCACTCTTAAATAACTTTTCATTTTCATCTAAAGTTCTAAATAAATCATTATAAATTTTCTTTAATGTCATATGAGTTTCAAAATTATTTTTATGTTCAAAAGAATCATCTAATCCTTCTAAACAATCTTGTATTTTTAATTCTTTTTGAATAATAGGACGACATCTATCTAACAGTCCTTTCTTCTTTTGCAAGTAAATATCAATATCTTCCTCTGCTTTATCAATCTTGATAATAGCTAATTGAAATTTATTATCATAGATTACAAATAAAAATGATAAGAATGATATTACTACGATAACTCCTATAATAATCTCTAACATATTATCACCTCATACTATATAGATTATAGCAAATTCCCATTATTATGACAACCAATAAAATAATCAAAAAATAGTGTGAAATCTTTTAGAATATGGTATAATCAAGTCATTGATTTGGAGTAGGTGGTTTTATGCCAAAATGTAAGGTAAAAGTACATATTCAAAATGATGAAATCAATCAAACTACGGAAGTAGATGCAATCTTCCAAGAGAATAAAATAAAGTATATGGAAGATGATCATACAATTGCTACTTTTAATTACCAAAATCATACATTAACAAGAGAAAATGAAAATCTACGAATGAACTATCAATTTGATGAAAATAAGGGAGAAATTGAAATGAAAGAGTATCATAGAATTCTTCCAATTTCATTAAAAATAAACCAAATAAAAGAAAATAATAAGAATATAGAAATAAACTTCTTAGTAGAAGAAAATCAATTTATATATGGAATAGAGGAGATAATATGAGTATCATTAAAGATTTAGAAAAAGATATTAAAGAAATCGTTAAAAAAGCTGGATATGAAGTGGAAAACTTCACATTAGAAACCTCAAACCGTAGAGATTTAGGAGAATATCAATTAAATGATGCAATGCAATTAGCAAGTATTTATCATGAAAATCCAAGAGAAATTGCTTCTAAAATAGTAGCAGAACTAGAAAAAGATCCTAGATTTGTAAATATTAATATCGCAGGACCTGGTTTTATCAATATTAGTTTATCGGATGATTATACTTGTGAAGTATTAAATGAGATTCACTCTGATATATTTAAAAATATAGATCAAAAAGAACCAAAGAAAATACTAATTGACTATGGAGGAGCTAATGTTGCGAAAGCTCTACATGTAGGTCATTTAAGAAGTGCAAATATTGGGGAAGCATTAAAAAGATTAGCAAATTTACTTGGATATAGAGCCGTTGGAGATGCTCACTTAGGAGACTATGGAAGACCACTTGGACTAGTGTTGAAAGAATTAAAAGAAAGATATCCAAATCTTGAATTCTTTAATCCAAATTATGAAGGAAATTATGAAGAATTATCTCTTCCAATCACAAATGAAGATCTAGAAAGTATTTATCCATATGCATCAAATAAATCAAAAGAAGATGAAGCATACTTAGAAGATGCAAGAGATATTACCGCAAGAATTCAAAGACATGAAAGAGGATATTATGATCTTTGGAAAAAAGTAGTTGAAATCTCTAAGGAAGATATAAAAAAGACATATGATACTTTAAATGTTAACTTTGAGATTTGGAATGGTGAAAGTGATGAGATGGAATTCTATGATGCTTTAAATGAAAAGATAGAAGCATCAGGAATCTTAGAAGACAGTGAAGGAGCTAAGATTATTGATGTAACGGAAGAAACAGATAATGCTCCTATGCCACCATTACTATATACAAAGAGTAATGGAAGTGTTTCATATGAAACAACTGATCTCGCAACTATTTTAGAAAGAGAAATACATTTGAAACCAGATGAAATGTGGTACGTAGTAGACGGAAGACAAAGCCTTCATTTTGAACAAGTATTCCGTGCTGCAAGGAAAGCTAAATTAGTGAGTGATGATACTGTTTTAGAACACGTTGGATTTGGAACGATGAATGGACGTGACGGGAAACCATTTAAAACAAGAGATGGTGGAGTCATGACATTAAAGAATTTAATTGGATTAGTGAACGAAGAAACATTAAAACGTATTAATCCAGAAACAGTATCAGAAGAAGAAAAAGAAGAAGTTGCAAAAACAGTGGCAATTGCTGCTCTAAAATATGCTGATTTCTTACCTTTTAGAGGAACAGATTACATTTTTGAAATAGAAAAATTCACAGATTTAGAAGGAAAAACAGGACCATACTTACTATATTCAACAATCCGTATGAAATCCCTTCTAACAAAAGCAGGGAATCCAGAATCTTTAAAAATCACAAAGTTAAAAGGACAAACAGAAAAAGATATCGCATTAACAATCTTAAACTTACCATCTGTACTTGATAAATCTATTGAAACAAGATCATTAAATGAAATTGCAGAATATCTTTATAAATTGACTTCTTTCTATAACAAATTCTATGCTGAAAACAAGATTATTACGGAAGAAGATGCACAATTAAGAGAATCTTGGTTAGCCTTAACAGAGTTAGTATATAAGATAAATCATCTACTTTTAGATGTACTAAGTATTAAGGTCCCAAATAAAATGTAAAAAAAGTGTTGCTTATACATGCATTATATGTTATAAAATTAAGTGATATTTTTTTAAGAACCACATAGGAGGTCTTAACATGGGATTAAAATCAATGAAAAAAGAAGATTTAGAGTTATTATCAAATAAAGATATAGCTTATATGATATTAGAAGAAAGTAAAAGAAAGTTAAATACAGCTGATCTTTTCACAAAAATCATGAAATTATTAGATTTACCTGAAAGTGTATTTGAAAAGAAAATAGCAGATTTCTATACAGCTCTATCTACCGATAAAAGATTCATTTTACTAGATAATGGAAAATGGGATCTAAGAAGCAATCATACATCTGATAAAGTAATTAAGATTGCAGATGAAGATGATGAAGAGGAAGAAGTAGAAGAGGAAGAAGACGACGAAGATAAACAAGAAGATGAATTAGAAGAAGATAGCTTCGATGATACAGAAGATGAAGATTACGATGAAGATACGAATGAAGAACTAAAAGATTTAGTCGTAATTGATGAAGATGAATTAGAACTAGAAGTATAATCTAGTTTTTTTCATCCCAAAATGATATAATAGGACTGAATTACGAAAGATTAGGTGAAAAATATGATAGAAAGATTAGAAGCAACATTAGAAAAATACAATCATCTACAAGAAGAATTAACAAAACCAGAAGTACTAGGAGATATCAAAAAAACAAAAGAATACTCTAAAGAAATTGCAGAATTAGAAGATATTGTTTCTTGTTATAAAAAGTATAAAAAAGTATTATCCGATATAGAAGATACAAAAGAAATGACAAAGGATCCTGATTTAGGAGAAATGGCAAAAGAAGAATTAAAGAATCTTGAAGAAGAAAAAGCATCTCTTGATCAAGAACTAGAAGTATTATTAATTCCAAAGGATCCTAACGATTCTAAGAACGTTATCATGGAAATTCGTGGAGCTGCTGGTGGAGATGAAGCAAATATCTTTGCGGGAGACTTATTTAGAATGTATACAAGATATGCTGAAAAACAAGGATTCTCTTATCAAGTGTATAACTCAGTAGATGGTACTGCTGGAGGATTTGCTCAAATTGAATTAATCATTAAAGGAAAAGGAGCCTATTCTCTATTGAAGTACGAAAGTGGATCTCATAGAGTACAAAGAGTACCTGTAACAGAATCCAATGGAAGACTTCAAACTTCAACCGCAACGGTATTAGTAATGCCAGAAGCAGATGAAGATGTAGAAATAGATATTAATCCAAACGATTTAAGAGTAGATATCTACCGTTCTAGTGGAAATGGAGGACAAGGAGTTAATACAACAGACTCAGCTGTTAGAATTACCCATTTACCTACTGGACTAGTCGTAACTTGTCAAAATGAAAGAAGCCAAATTCAAAATAGAGAACAAGCTATGAAAGTATTAAAATCTCGTCTATATGAAATGCAAGAACAAGAAAAAGCAGAAAAAGAAGGAAATGAAAGACGTAGTAAGATTGGTACAGGAGATAGAGCAGAAAAAATAAGAACTTATAACTATCCACAAAACAGAGTAACCGATCATAGAATTGGATTCACTACAAACAACTTAGATAGAATCATGGATGGAGCATTAGATGAAGTAATTGATGCTTTAATTCAAGAAGATCAAAAGAGAAAGTTACAAGGAGAAGAATAAAGAAAATAGGAGGACATATGAGAGTAGAAGATTTACTAATATTTGGAAAAAGTCATTGTCACTCCGATCATGCTAAAATACTACTCGCAGAGTTAATAGGAAAGAATCCTCTAGAACTATTAAACTATTTAGAGGAGTCTGTATCAGAAGAACAAGCAGAACTCTATAAAAAAGAAGTAATTGCTCTAGAACAAGGAAAACCACTTCAATATGTAATGGGATTTGTTAATTTCTATGGAAATCAATTTGAGATTGACGAAAGAGTACTCATCCCAAGATTTGAAACAGAAGAATTAGTAGAAAATACCATTCACTATATTCAAGAATTATTCACAAATCCTGTGGATATAATTGATTTAGGATGTGGAAGTGGAGTCATTGGTCTAACATTAGAAAAAAAAGTATCCACAAATTCTGTGGATTTAATTGATATTTCAAAAGAAGCACTAGAAGTTACTCACAAAAACTGTGAAAAACTAAATTCAAAAGCAAATATAATACAAAGTGATTTCTTTCAAAATGTGGATAAAAAATATGATGTAATTATTAGTAATCCTCCTTATATCATGGAAGAGGAAGAGATAGAAGAAATCGTAAAAGAAAATGAACCATCTCTTGCTTTATATGCAGGGAAAGATGGCCTAGATTGTTACAAAGAAATATTAAATACAATCAGCCCCCATATGAAAGATAAATGTTTAATTGCATTTGAAATTGGATGCACACAAAAAGATGCAATTACGAGTCTAATTCAAGAGATCATTCCAGAAGGAAAAGTAGAATGTAAGAAAGACTTATCTGGAAAAGATAGAATGCTATTTATCATAGTTGATAACTCTCAAAAATGAGAGTTTTTCTTTACGACAAATCCTATATTTTTCAAGGGATTTAATTGACAAAGGCCCTTAATTTTCTTATGATTAATTTGGGTGATAATATGTTAGTGAATTTTAACGAAATGTTAGGAAAAGCAAAAGAAGGACATTATGCTGTTCCCCACTTTAATATTAACAATTTAGAGTGGACAAAATATATATTAGAGAAATGTCAAGAATTGGATGTACCTGTAATTTTAGGAGTAAGTGAAGGAGCTGCTAAATACATGGGTGGATTTGATGCCATTACTGGAATGGTAAAAGGATTAATCAAAGATCTAGAAATTACAATCCCTGTATGTTTGCACGTAGATCATGGACAAAGTTTTGAAACATGTAAAAAGGCAATTGATGCAGGATTCACTTCTGTTATGATTGACGCTTCTAAATTAGAGTTAGAAGAAAATATCAAAGTAACAAAAGAAGTAGTAGATTATGCTCATCAATTTGGAGTATCGGTAGAAGCTGAAGTAGGACATATTGGTGGTACAGAAGATAATATTACAGCAGAAGAAACAAATGCAACTTTAGCAGAGTGTGTTGCATTAGTAAATGGAACAGGAATTGATGCTATCGCTCCTGCTTTAGGAAGCGTACATGGATTCTATAAAGGAGAACCAAATCTTGATTTTGAAAGAATGGCTCTCATAAATCAAACCTTATCCATTCCACTTGTATTACATGGTGGAAGTGGTATTCCAGATGATAAAATTCAAAAAGCAATTGAATGCGGTACTTCAAAAATTAATGTTAATACCGAATTACAAGATGCTTGGACACATGCTCTTAGACAATTTTTAAAAGAAGACGAAAAAGCTTATGATCCTAGAAAAGTAATTGGAAGTGGAGAAAAAGCTTTGAAAGATAAAGTTGAGGAAAAAGTTAGATTATTTAGAACACAAAAATAATTCAGGAGGGATATTATGAAAATAATAGAAATTGAAGGTTCTAGAAAATTAAATGGGTCGATTCGTGTAAGTGGAGCTAAAAATGCAACTGTTGCATTAATACCAGCTGCTATTCTCACGGACGAAGAAGCAACCATTTGTAATGTTCCTGAAATAACCGATACAGAAGCACTATGTGATATATTGAAGTTATTGAATGTGAAAGTAAATCGTTCTACAGAAAGTGTAGTCATTAATCCTCAAGAAATGATTAACACAGAAATAACAGAACCATATTCAAAAAAACTTCGTGCTTCGTACTATTTCATGGGAGCATTATTAGGAAAATACAAAAAGGCAGTGATGCATTTTCCTGGAGGATGTTCAATAGGAGCAAGACCAATTGATTTGCACCTAAAAGGATTTGAAGCTTTAGGAGCAACTGTAAAAAGTGAAGACAATAAATATATTGTGGAAGCAAAAGAATTAAAAGGAGCAAATATATATTTAGATATTGCATCTGTTGGTGCAACAATAAATATTATGCTTGCAGCCGTGCGAGCTAAAGGAAAAACAGTCATTGATAATGCTGCCAAAGAACCAGAAATTGTAAATGTCGCAACATTCTTAAATAATATGGGAGCTAAAATTACAGGAGCGGGTACTTCTACGATTAAAATTGTAGGAGTAGACCATCTTCATAAATGTTTCCATGAAGTAATACCAGACCGTATTGAAGCAGGTACGTATATTATTATTGGTGCATTATGTGGAACTCCACTAAAGATTGATAATGTGATTCCAGATCATTTAGATTCTTTATTATCAAAATTAGAAGAAATGGGAGTAAACCTAGAAATAGGAGCAGATTATGTTACAGTCTTAGATAGTTCTACAAGTTTGAATGCAACGAATATTAAAACAGCGGTTTATCCAGGATTTGCTACAGACTTGCAGCAACCATTCACAGTTTTATTAACACAAGCAAATGGAAAATCAAAAGTAACAGAAACCATTTGGGAAAATCGTTTCATGCATGTTCCTTATTTAAAAGATCTAGGAGCTGATATAGAAGTAAAGAATCAAACAGCCACTATAATTGGACCTAGAAAACTAAAAGGATGTGAGGTAGTCGCAACAGACTTACGTGCTGGAGCTGCTATGGTCGCAGCAGGATTAGTAGCAGAAGGAAAAACAACAATCGCAAATGCAGAACATATTCTAAGAGGATATGAACAAATAGTTGAAAAACTTACTTCTGTAGGAGCAAAAATTAAAATTAAAGACGTAGAATAAAAGAATAGTAGTAAACTATTCTTTTTTTAACCACTGTAAAATCAACAAAAACACTTGCATTATAAAGAAATATTTGATATATTAAGTACGCACTTAATTACTATGACTGAACTTTTGTCATGGCGGAAGGAGAGAAGAAATATGAAGAAAGATATACATCCAGAAGTAAAAGAATGCACAGTTACTTGTGCTTGTGGAAACACTTTCACATGCAAATCTACTAAATCAGAAATCAACGTTGAAGTTTGTTCAGAATGTCATCCATTCTACACTGGAAAGCAAAATAGAGCATCTCGTGCAGGACGTGTTGATAAATTCAACAAGAAATATGGATTTACTCAAAAAGAAGCAGAATAAAATCTGCTTTTTTTGTTTAAAAAAACCTCTATCATGTTATAATTAAAGTGTCAGCGGGGATGTGTAAAAATGGATGAAATATATACGTTTGAAGAAATGACATTAAACGAAATAGAAATATTTGGAAATAAAGAATTAATGCTTAGATATGATCGAGAAATTGATTCAATGGAAATTGATGATATATCAAGAATGGTTATTAATAGAAAATATGGAAATTCTCTTATGGATATCGCAAGAGAAATAGAAAGAGCTAGATATGAATTTGAATTAGGACATAGAAGTGAAATTCTATTTCCAAATGAATTAGTTGAAGTATATCCAAGAATTAGAGAAGGACGTGCAAAAAGAGAAATAACATGTGACTTTTCAGGAGCAAGAATAAAACAAGGAAGTTTATATGTTAGTTATCGACCACTCGTTTGGAGCATTAGTAAGGGAGATACTTATGTTTTATCAAGAACCATTAAAGTTGAATCTGGTTATGCATATGACCTTCCAACCAATATTGTAGAATTAGAATCACTAAATGTGAAAATGTTAAGCCATGCAGACTGTAATGATGGAATTAATTATGACCATCTATATTGGCAAATGGGTGGAGAATTAAATTTTCAAAAAATGAAAAGGAGAAAAGGATATGAAATTAGGACTAGCAAGTGATCATAGAGGATTCAAATTAAAAGAATTAATCAAAGAGGAACTTCAAAAAGAAGGATATGAATTAGTTGATTTTGGAACTAACTCAGAAGAATCAACAGATTATCCAGATTATGCATTTCCATTAGGAGAAGCAGTTGCAAAAAAAGAATTAGATTTTGGAATTGCAATCTGTGGTTCTGGAATTGGAATCAGCATAGCATGCAATAAAGTAAAAGGAATTCGCTGTGCAAAAGTAGATTCTCTAGAAGATGTCATCGCAACAAGAAATGATAATGATGCAAATATTATTGCTTTTGGAGAAAAAATGCCAATTGAAAAAGCTATAAATATGGTTCATACATTCATTAGTATGCCATGCTCTATGGAAGAAAAACACGTAAGAAGAAGAAATAAAATAAAAGAATACGAGGAACAATAATATGATTGGAAAAGTATTTCTCTATATTTTGGATACCATCCTAGTAATATGGTCAATGGATTCCATTAATATCAATCAAATATTTAAAAAGAATAGAGTCGTACAAGCAAGGGTATTTTACTTTTTCTTAGGAATATCCCTAATATACCTTGTAACAAACTTTTTTTGGGACTTGTTTATGTCTATGAAAATACTGTAAGAATATGCTAAAATGATTTTGGGAGGATGAGGATATGCTAGCAAAAGATATTGGAATTGATTTAGGAACAGCAAACGTATTAATATACATCAAAGGACGTGGAATCGTATTAAATGAGCCTAGCATAGTCGTCATTGAAGAAGAAACCAAAAAAGTATTAGCTGTTGGAAAAGAAGCAAATGAAATGCTTGGAAGAACGCCTGATAAAATAAAAGCAATTAAACCAATGAAAGATGGAGTGATTGCAGATTTTGAATTAACAGAAATTATGTTGAATGATTTCATTAAAAAAGCAAAAGCAAGAAGAGTAATCACTAGACCAAGAATCTTAATTTGTTGTCCAACAAATATTACACCTGTTGAAAAAAATGCAATTCGAGAGGCTGCCGAAAGAGCAGGAGCAAGAAAAGTATATATTGAGGAAGAACCAAAAGTAGCTGCCATAGGAGCAGGAATGGATATTTCAAAACCAACTGCCAACATGGTATTAGATATTGGAGGAGGAACAACCGATATTGCCATTCTATCTCTAAATGGAATTGTAGCCTCTGCTTCTGTTAAAATCGCAGGAAATGCATTAGATCAAGATATTATTAAATATATAAGAGAAAAATATAAATTACTAATTGGAGAAAAAACAGCAGAAGATATTAAAATAAATTTTGCAAATGTTTATAAACCTAATAAAAAAGAAAAAAGAGAAATCAAAGGAAGAAACCTTTTAACAGGACTACCTGATACCATTGAAATAACACAAGATGAAACAAAAGAAGCTATGAAAGATAGTATTAATAAAATTATTAAATCTTGTAAAAATGTCTTAGAACAAACCCCTCCAGAATTATCCGCAGATATTGTGGAAAAAGGAGTTATCTTAACAGGAGGAGGAGCCTTACTTACAGGATTAATGGAAGTATTAGAAGAAGAATTAACAATCCCAGTATTAATTGCAGAAACTCCTCTAACATGTGTTGCAGAAGGTACAGGAATTCTTCTAGATAATATTAAATTACTAGAAGAAGACAATAAAATGATATAATTTAAGTAGAAAGAAGGGAAAATTATGAAGTTTCAACTATTAGATGCTTCTAAAATTGTTCTCGTTACATTTATATTTTCAACAATCATCATGTTTTTAATGAGAAAAGTAGCCGTTCATATAGGGGCTATGGATTTACCAAGAAGTGAAGAAGGACATAGACATATTCATAATACAGCAACTCCTAAATTAGGAGGAGTTGGAATATTTCTAACATTCCTTTTAGGATATATGCTCTTTGGAGAGCAAAGTGTAAGAATGAATTCAATTCTAATTGGAAGTTTTATTATCGTATTAACAGGAATTGTAGATGATATTAAATCTATTCGAGCAACCTATAAATTATTAGGTCACATTGCTGCGGCAATGGTCATTGTATTCTATGGAGGAATTCTCCTAGATAATATAACAGTATTTGATTACTCCTTGAATTTTTCATACTTAGCATATCCAATCACAATTCTATTTATTGTAGCTTGTACCAATATTATTAACCTAATCGATGGATTAGATGGATTAAGTGGAGGAATATGTTCTATCTTCTATATCACAATCGCAATAATCGGATTCTATCAAGGAAGAGCAGGAAGCTTAGTTATGATATTAACCCTTATTATGTTAGGATCTACATTAGGATTTTTAGTACATAACTTCCATCCAGCTAAGATCTTCGCAGGAGACTGTGCTACCTTTATGGGATTTATCATAGCAATCATTACATTACTAGAATTTAAAGGACCTGCATTAATATCATTCTTTGTACCAGTAACCATTTTAGGAATTCCAATTCTAGATACATTATTCGCAATTATAAGAAGATTATTAAAAGGACAACCACCATTCCA
>CAMZHD010000010.1 GCA_947306705.1 uncultured Caryophanales bacterium | reverse complement strand
GTGTCGAAAACTTATCTTGAATAAGGATCCTAATGATAGCGTATGAACACCCACCTGGTCTGTGGATTAGGTTTTATCGTTTGTCCGAGACGTATCTTCGTCTGACTTTTTTTGTTGCTTTTAAAAGATCAATATGATAGAATAGGCGATACAGAGAGGTGAGGATACATGTTAATTTTACCAATCGTGAATAAGCATAGAGTTATGAATGTAGAATTACGTTTGAAATATGCTTCTAAGATTCGTTCTCGTGTCTTCTATGAGGATGCCAAGGAAAGTGAAATTATTGTCAATCGTGAAAAATTCTCAGAATCTAGCTTTTCTAAATCTAGAGAAGAGAGTGCTCCTACCGATTTTATTCGTAGTAAATCTATTCTATATCCTCGTAAGTTTTTAGTCACAACGAAACAAGCAACAAACTCTCGTTTTTATGATATTTATGAAGTAAAACAACCACCTAAAAAGGTCAATCAAGGGTTAGATAAATTATATGGAAAAGCTATTACAGATTTAAGAAAAGAAATTCCTGGAGAAACTCAAAGAGGAAGATATGTCTCTTTTGAAGAATTAGGAATTGATAAACCATTAACAGATGATAAAATTGCTTTACTTCAAAGAATTGTAAGAGAAGAAAGAGATACTAGTAGATGGCCTAGTTTATTTCAAAAATATGGTCTTTCTGAATTAAGTGAAACTCTTGACTTTGTTAATCACTTTGATTGTACGGTATTATCCGATCATTCCATTCCAGAGACAAGTCTTCAAGATACTTTAACTGCGATGGAAGCCATTCATACAAGAGATTATAAAAATTTAAAAAAATATTATGATACAGCAAAATCCAATGCTCGTATTTATACAAGAATATCCTATATCCATAAACTATTATATGATCAGCCTTTATCTTTAATTCATGCAAAACAAAAGCAATTGGTAAAAACGAAAGATGAAACAGACTACCAGCAAGCAGCATAATTTTGACAGACTTGAAAAGATTATTGGAAAAGAAGCTCTTCAAGTTTTAAAAGAAAAGAAAGTCTTAGTATTAGGCTGTGGAGGAGTTGGCGGATATGTCATTGAAAGCCTTGCGAGAAGTGGAATAGGGACACTAATATTAGTGGATTATGACACGATTGATGAGACAAATATCAATCGACAAATCATTGCGTTGACTTCTAATATTGGGGAAAAGAAAGTAGATGCTTTTGAAAAAAGAATTAAGGATATAAATAGGGATTGTCATGTAATAAAAGTGGATCAATTTATCAATCAAGAGAATCTTTCAACGTTATTTGATTATTCTTTTGACTATTTAGTAGATGCTTGTGATACTTTATCTACTAAGAAGGGTATTATTCAAGAATGTCTAAAAAGAAAAATTCCGTTTATCAGTAGTATGGGAACTGGTAATAAGTTTGATCCATCCAAATTAGAAATAATGGATCTTTCAAAAACAAAAAACGATCCTCTAGCAAGGATCTTACGTAAGTTTGTGAAAGATGAAAGAATCAAAGGAAAAATTTTCGTATTATCTTCTTCTGAAGTACCTGTTAAAACAGGAGATAGAACACCTGGATCTACCGCATTTGTACCACCTGCTGCAGGACTACTCATTGGAAGTTGGATTGTTAGAGAATTTATTCAAAATAAAAAGAAATAGAAATCTATTTCTTTTTTTATCATAATTTTCGGTATAAACCAATGACTTTTCCAAGAATGGTTACTTCTTTTAAGATAATAGGCTCCATTGTATCATTTTCGGGTTGTAGTCTAAAGTACCCGTCTTCTTTATAAAAGGTTTTAACCGTTACTTCATTATTGTCATTCATCGCAACAACGGTTTCTCCATTTCTTGCGGTATTTCTTCTTTCTACAATTAAGATATCTCCGTCATAAATTCCAACATTAATCATGGATTCTCCACTGACTTTTAATGTAAATACTTCATTTTTTGTTGTGATAATATTGGCAGGTAGAGAAAAGTACTCATTTGGAGTTTCAATTGCTTCAATTGGAGTACCTGCTGTTACTTTTCCAAGAAGTGGGACATCTACAACATTTTCATTCTTTTCTAAGTATTCATTTGGTACTAAGATTTCAATGGTACGATTTTTATTATCTCCTTTTTTAATATATCCTTTTTCCTCTAATTTTTTTAAGTGAAAATGAATCGTTGCAGGAGAAGAAAGTTTTGCTTTTTCTCCAATTTCCCTTACAGTAGGTGGGTATCCATTTTCAGCCACTAGTTTCTTTAAAACCTCTAGAATAAAAGCTTGTCCTTTGGTTAATTTTTCCATAAGCTCCCTCCTTATATTTTTAGTTTAACACTGAATCTGTAAAATGTCAAACAAATGTTTCAATTTTAATTGACACGAACAATTATTCGATTTATACTAGATTCATAAGATGAAAGGAGAGAGGTTTATGAATGAAACAGTAAAGAATGGGATGATCATTGTTGCAATCTATGTTGTAATTCTAATTTACTTATTTTTTGCAAGTTATCGGATTGAAAGATTAGAACAAAGTTTTAAAGCCGAAGAAGAAACTGTTGTTTTAAATGCTGGTGATTAGTGTTATACTAGAAGCAGGTGAATGTTATGAAAAAGATTATTTTGGTCGATGGAAATAATTTGTTATTTCGTAGTTTTTATGCAACTGCTTACCAGGGAGTTATCATGAAAAATTCTAAAGGTTTTCCTACGAATGCTTTATATGGATTTATTAATATGATGAATAAGATTATTAAAGAAGAAAATCCTAATTATATTGTTGTAGCATTTGATAAAGGAAAAACCTTTAGACATGATAAGTATGAAAGTTATAAAGCGGGAAGAATGGCAATGCCAGATGAGCTTCGTGATCAATTTCCAAAAGCAAAAGAAGTTTTGGATACGATGGGAATTAAACATTTTGAAATTGATAATTATGAAGCCGATGATATTATTGGAACTCTTGCGAAAAGAGTAGATGAAGAAGATGAATTTGTTGCGACAATCATTAGTAGTGATAAAGATTTGTTGCAGTTGATTAGTGATGAAGTAGACGTTAAATTATTAAAGCAAACGGGTCATATACTGATGACTCCTGAAGAGTTTAAAAAGACCTATCAAACAGAACCAATTCATATGATTGATTTAAAAGCTTTGATGGGAGATCCGAGTGACCATATACCAGGAGTAAAAGGAATTGGAGAAAAGACAGCGATTGGATTACTTGCTAAATACGGTAGTCTAGATGGTGTATATGAACATCTAGATGAGATTTCTCCAAAGACTAGAGAAAAATTAGTAGAAGATAAAGACAATGCTTATATGAGTTATGATCTAGCTACAATCTATCGAGAAGTACCAATTGATTTTACTTTAGAGGATTGTAAGTATACCGGTTTTTTAAAAGATCAATATAAAGCAATGTTGGAAGAGTTAGAATTTTTCTCAATGCTTAAGAAATTAGATTTTGGGGAAGAAGCAAAAGAAGAAAAGAAGAAGGAAGAAGAAAGAAAAGATCTTATTATAGAAGATATCTCTCAATTTCAAAAGAAAGAATTCTCCTTTTATTTAGAAACGAGAGGATCTATTTATAGTAAGAGTGAAATATTAGGATTGGGTCTTTATGATGGAGAAAAAGGATATTTTATTGATAAAGATTCTATACCGAAGTATCGAGATTTATTAGAGGGAGATCTTGATAAATATACTTATGATTTAAAGAAATGTTTAGTTGTTTTAAATCCTTTAGGAATTCAAATCAAAAATGTATCTTTTGATACTATGATTGCGACTTATCTATTAGATTATGTTGTGAAAGATGATATTAGTTTTGTTGCGAGAAGTTTTGATTATGAAATACCTGATTATGAAACTCTATATGGAACTGATAAAAGACCAAAAGAAATTCCTTTAGAGGAATTAAAACAAGTCTGTTGTTTAAAAGCTAAATTTATTTATGAGACAAGAGAAAGACTATTAAAAGAATTAAAAGAAAATGAAGAAGAAGAGTTGTTTTCAAAAATAGAAATGCCATTATCCACTGTTTTAGCCGATATGGAAAATACAGGTATTAAAGTTGATAAAGAATACTTAGAAGAGATTGAAAAAGAACTAGAGGGAGAGATGAAATCTTTAGAAAAAGAGATTTATGATTTGGCAGGAGAAGAATTTAATATTATGTCTCCTTCTCAATTAGCAAAGGTTCTTTTTGAAGATTTGGGAATTCGATATCCTAAGAGAATTAAAGATGAGAAGTATTCTACAAGTAAAGAAATATTGGATAAGATTCTTCATGAACATCCTATTATTGAAAAGATATTGGAGTATCGTACTTTAGCAAAACTATATACGAATTATGCTGTTGGGTTAAAAGAAGAAATACGAGAAGATGGTAGAATTCATACGATTTTTACACAGACGTTAACTCGAACAGGAAGACTATCTAGTATTAGTCCTAATCTACAAAATATTCCTGCACGAGCAGAATATTCTAGATTAATTCGAAAAGCATTTATCCCAGATGATGGATGCGTATTATTATCGAGTGATTATTCTCAGGTCGAATTGAGAATCTTTGCTCATATGTCAAAGGCAAATAATTTAATACAAGCATTTATTGATAATAAAGATATTCATACGAAGACAGCTGCTGATATTTTCCATGTACCAGAAGATGAAGTAACAAAAGATATGAGAAGAAATGCAAAAGCTGTTAATTTTGGTATTTTGTATGGAATTAGTAGTTTTGGATTATCAGAAGATTTAGGAATTGATATTACAACTGCGAAAGAGTTTATTGATAATTATTTGGAAACTTATCCAGGACTTAGAGAGTATATGGAACAAGAGAAAGCTCTTGCTTATCAAAATGGATATGTTAAGACACTTATGAATCGTAAGAGAGTGATAGAAGAATTAAAGAGTAAAAACTATATCATTCGAAGTAGTGGAGAGAGAATGGCTTTAAATACTCCAATTCAAGGAACTGCTGCTGATATTTTAAAGAAAGCTATGGTGGAGATTTATCAGGAATTTGAGAAAAGACATTTGAAAAGTAAAATGTTAATTCAAGTACACGATGAATTAGTATTCAATGTATTAGAAGAAGAATTAGAAGAAGTAAAGGAAATAGTTCGATCTATTATGGAGAATACTTTCCAATTAAGTGTTCCATTAAAAGTAGATATTGAAGTTGGAAAAAATTGGTATGAAGCCAAATAGAAGTGTCAAATCAAAAGAATAGCGAAAAAGGCTATTCTTTTTTTGTGGTTCTGTTATATAATTAGAATAGAATGATAGGTTGGTGAATTGTGTGAAAAAGACCAAGATTATTTGTAGTATTGGTCCTGCTAGTGAATCAGTGGAAGTTATGGAACAATTGGTTCATAGTGGGATGAATTGTGCACGTATAAATTTATCACATGCTAAGCATGAAGATTGTCTTCGTACGATTGAATCGGTTCGTGAAGTTCGTCGTAGAACAGGTTTACCGGTTGCGATTATGTATGATACAAAAGGACCAGAATTTCGTACTTTGGATATGGAGGGAGATGGTGTTTCTCTCAATCCAGGAGATCGAATCTATATGATTCAAGATTCTGTTGTCGGAAACTCTCAAAGATTTAGTGTCAATCATCCAGAAGCCATTGAGCATATTACAGTAGGTTCTCATGTCCTTGTTGATAATGGATTACTTGATTTAGAAGTAATTCAAAAAGGAATTGATTTTGTTTACCTACAAGCTATCAATAGTGGGGAGATTAAGAGTCATAAGACCATTAATGTTCCAGGGGTTCATTTAGATTTACCATTCCTTAGTGAACAAGATCGAAAAGATATTATTTTTGCTTCTCAACATTCTTGTGATTATTTAGCATTATCTTTTGTTACTTCTCCAGAAGATGTACAAGAAGTTCGTCAATTGATTGTAGATAGTGGAGGAGATGCCCGTATTATTTCTAAGATTGAAAGTCAAAAGGGTATTGATAATATTGATAGTATTATTTCTGAGTCTGATGGTATTATGGTTGCGAGAGGAGATCTTGGAGTAGAAGTTCCTATGGAAGAACTTCCTATCTTACAAAAAGAGATTATTCATAAATGTAGAGAACAAGGAAAGTTTGCGATTGTTGCGACTGAAATGTTAGCTTCTATGTATACAAATCCTAGACCTACTAGAGCAGAAGTTTCTGATATTGCGAATGCTGTTTTAGATGGTACTGATTGTGTTATGCTATCTGGTGAAACGACAGTTGGAAAATATCCAGTTCAGGCAGTTCAATTTATGAGTCGTATTTGTGAATATGTAGAGTCAACCATTGATTATACAAAGCATACTGCTTATAAGAGAAAGATAGGGGTTAGTGATACGATTGCAAAACTAGTAGTAGATGCTGTTGAATATGATGACATTAAAGTTATTGTAACGACTACTATGACTGGATTTACAGCTCGTAAGATTAGTAATTTAAGACCAAATTGTACGATTCTTGCATTATGTCCAACGAACCATATTGCTGAAAAAGTTGCTTTAAACTTTGGAGTAGAACCTGTTGTGACAGAAATCTATCAAACTACAGATGAAATGGTTGAAGGTGCTAAGAAACTAGCTGTTGAAAAGTATCAATTAAAAGAAGGAGATTTAATCATCTTAACGGGTGGATTCCCACTAGGAAGAACTCGTTCTACTAATTTAATTCGTATTATTGAGATATAAAAAAACCAACATTATTTGTTGGCTTTTTTTATTTCAAAATAAATATCATATAGTTTTTGAAGATTATTTTCTAAATAATAGTAATAGAAAATATATGGAATAAATAAACAAAGAGTTAATAGAAATAATAGTAGGAGTGTAATCATTTCAAAAGCAAGAGTTCCTAGTAAAAACAAGATACATCCAATTCCTACAAAGAATGTTACAATTAAGTGAATGAGACGCTCATGTTGATAGAATTGAATCCATTTGAAAACATCTTCTGGATTGGATTCTATTTTTTTTGATTTTATTTCTTCTTCTAATTCTTGGATATAAACACCTAATTTCTTTTTCATGCATCCTCCTTGATTTTATCTGCGACAGATACATTATCAAAGTCTTCTTCCATTAAGAATTCGTGGATAATTTCCTCTTTATTTGCCACTAACATTTCTTCAATTCGATCCACTCTACATTTTTCTGCTTTCATAATAGAAAGTGTTTTATCAACAGCTTCTTCTAAATCGTCATTTACAACAACATAGTTATATTTCGAAACTTCATTGATTTCTTTATAAGCAATATTGAATCGTTCTACAATTTTTTCTTTGTCTTCTGTTTTACGATTCTTTAATCGTTTTAATAATTCTTTTTCAGAAGGTGGCATGATAAAGATAAATAATGCTTCTGGTACTAATTCTTTTACTTTCCTAGCTCCTTGAATTTCAAT
Source organism: uncultured Caryophanales bacterium (assembly GCA_947306705.1). Taxonomy (GTDB): domain Bacteria; phylum Bacillota_I; class Bacilli_A; order RF39; family UBA660; genus UBA3789. The sequence goes on along the minus strand of CAMZHD010000010.1, from coordinate 24,149 downwards.
TACTAAGATTACATCTAATCCTTTTTCTAGTTTTTCAATGATTTTTTCTTTCGGAGTACCATAATAGTTTCCTGCATATTCTGCATATTCTAAAGAAGTAATTCTCTTTTATCTTTTTTCAAAATCTTCTTTTTCTAAAAAGAAATAATTTACTCCTTCTTCTTCTCCTTTTCTAGGTTTTCTAGAAGTTGCGGATATGGATAACCATGCATTTTTGTTTCTCTCTAATACTTTTCCTACAATTGTATCTTTTCCAGCACCACTTGGTCCTGATACTACGATTAATTGTCCTTGTTTCTTTTGTTTAATCATTTTCTTCTCCCTTTATTATGATTCTAGATTCTTCCATCTTTTGACAATCTTGATAAGGAATGTCATAGATATTCGTTGTTTTTATTTCAAATTCTAACATTTCTGGTTTATTTCTTGTGATTTTACTAATCAAAGGAATCTCTAATTTCTTTTTTATGGTGTTTAAATAGTCTCTTCCTTTTTGATTCATTCCTAATATTCGAATATATTCAATTTCTTGCATATCTTTTGCTTTTTCTTTCGTAAAGTTACATAGAATATGAAGTAACATGCGACTAATTTTATTATACGTATATCGTTTGCTTTTAATATTTTGAATTAATTCTTCGTAAGAATTAGAGTTTAGAATTTGTTTCTTTAATACTTGATCAATTCCTTCTTATACTGTTTGGTAGATGGTTAAATCTTCTTCTGATAATATTTTATATTTTAAAAGTGGAAAGTAATCTTCCATAAAATGAAGAGTTTGATAATAAGATAAAGTGTCTTCTGGTACTTGATTTTTAATGGATTCTTTTCTTTTTAATGCTTCTCGGATAGAAGAAGCACTTGAGATTGAATTTTCTAATTCTTTTGTATGGTATTCATTTGTTCTTTGGATGGCTTCTGGTTGTATATGATAATGATTCTTTAGAATTGTTTTGATGTAACTTACTCCTAATAAATCATTCGGAGTATCTATTTTCTTTCCAGTTAAATCTTCTACTGCACAAGAAATTGCGGTAGGGTAATTCTTTCCTAATTTAGAATAGACTTTTACTAGTTTATCAAATTCATCATTTTCAATTTGTACTTGAGCAATTGTCTGTAGGGATTCTATGTTATTGGATTCACTTCCAAAGATGACTTTCTCGACTCCTAATTTTTCTAAAATGGTGATTCCTCCATAAGCAAAGAAATCAGCGGATTGGGTTGCTAATGGATAGGGTAGTTCAATTACTAAATCAATTCCATGGTTTAAGGCAATTTCTGTACGAATCCATTTGTTTAGAATGGCACATTCTCCTCGCTCTGTGAAGTTTCCTGTCATGACAGCAATTAATATTGAATCCGGATATTTTTCTTTAATTGTTTGGATTTGATAAAGATGTCCATTATGAAATGGATTATATTCACAAATAATACCAATTGATGTCATACGATCCCTTCTTTCAACTGTATTTTATCATATTTTAGGGGAATTGAATAGAAACGATGTAAAGTTTCATACAATTCATGGAAAAAGAAAGAATTGTTTGGAAAATATGATATAATTTTGTTAGATGGAGGGATTAGATGAAAGTTGTTGTTGTAGCTGGTGGAACTGGTGGACACATTTATCCCGCAATTGCGATTATTAATAAAATAAAAGAAAAAGAACCAGATTCTGAATTTTTATATATTGGTACGGATGATAGAATGGAGAAAGACTTAATTCCTAAGATGGGTATTCCTTTTGTAGGAATTCCTATGAGTGGATTAAATCGTAAGAATGTATTTAAAAATTTTAAAGTGCTTTCTTTATTCTTAAAAGCAGTAAAAAAGGCAAAAGAAGAATTAAAAAAGTTTCAACCAGATCTTGTGATTGGTGCAGGTGGATATATTACAGCTCCTGTGTTATATGCTGCTCATAAATGTCATATTCCTATCTTAATTCATGAACAGAATTCTATTCCTGGACTTTCTAATAAATTTATTGGGAAATTTGCCGATAAAATCTGTGTTTCTCTACCAAATAGTTTGGAATTATTTCCAAAAGAAAAGGTTGTTTATACTGGAAATCCTAGAAGTGAAGAAATTATATCTGTTCCTAAAAAAGGAAAAGAAGAGTTAGGTTTTGATTCTAACAAAAAATTAGTTGTTGTTGTAATGGGATCTTTAGGAAGCATTACTATGACAGAAAAGATTAAAGAATTAATTCCAGGTTTTAACAATAAAGCTTATCAAGCTCTTGTAATTACGGGAAAGAATTATTATGATCTTTATAAAGATTTAGAAATATCTGAAAATGTTAAAATTGTTCCATTTTTAGAAGATTTAATTCGAGTATTAAAAGATTCTGATTTGATTGTTTCTCGTGCTGGTGCTAGTACGATTGCAGAAATCACTGCGATAGGATTACCCGCTATTTTAGTTCCTTCCCCTTATGTAACGAATAATCATCAATATAAGAATGCAAAGGAATTAGAAGATGCAGGAGCTTGTCGTATTGTTACTGAAGAAGATTTTTCAAAAGATAAGATTATTCGAGAAATTGATAAGATGTTTGATGATATGGATGGATATCAAAAGATGGTTGAAAATAGTCGAAAATTAGGAATTAGTGATTCTTCTACAAGAATATACGAGGAAGCAAAAAAAATAATAAGGTGATATTATGAAAGATGTCATAAATTTTATAAAAGAGATGAACATTGGAAAAGTAGATGAAAATGTTTCATTAGAAAGACTAACAACTTACCGAGTAGGAGGAGTTGCTTCTTGCGTTGTTTATCCAAGAAGTATTTCTGTCCTTGTGAAAGTGTTAAGGTTCCTTTTAAAATCATTGGAAATGGATCTAATTTACTTTTTAGTGGTAAGAATTATGAAGGAATTTTAATCAAGTTAAGTGAATTAGATAAAGTGGAATTTTTTGGACGTTATAAGATTCGTGTGGGAGCCGGTTTTTCTTTAATTAAACTAAGCATTATGGCTGCTAAAAAAGGATATACTGGGTTGGAGTTTGCTTCTGGTATTCCGGGGACTGTCGGTGGTAGTGTCTATATGAATGCAGGAGCTTATAAATCAGATATGGGGTATATCGTAGAAAGTGTTAAGGTATTAACTCCTGATTTAAAAATTATTCGTTTAGAGAATAAAGAATTAGATTTCCATTATCGTAGTTCTTTCTTTCAAAAACATCCTGGTTATATTTGTTTAGAAGTTATTCTTCGCCTTCATAAAGGAAAAAGAGAAGCAATTGAAGAGGTTATGAGAGAAAGAAGAAATAGAAGATTGGAATCTCAACCATTAGAATTTCCTTCTGCAGGAAGTGTTTTCCGTAATCCTGAAGGAAACTTTGCAGGGAAATTAATTGAAGATGTTGGATTAAAAGGAAAGAAGCATGGAGGCGCTAAGATTAGTGAAAAACATGCAAACTTTATTGTTAATTATAAAAATGCTTCTGCAGAAGATGTTAAATATTTAATTGATTTAGCACATGATACCGTATTAAAAGAATATGGAATTGATTTAAGATGTGAGCAGGAGTTTGTTAACTGGGAGTAAATATGGCAAAAAAAGTAGTTCAAAAGAAAAAAATTAAACCATTGAGTTTATTCATTGTTCTAGTTTTCTTATTAGGACTATTTTTTGTTGTCTATTTTTCATTACAAATTCGTGTGAAGACCATTGTCGTTCATAACACTACTTATTTGAATGATGATATGATCTTAGAACTTGCGGGAATTAAGGATTATCCAAAATTCTTTTTAACAAGTTCTAGAAATGTTCAAAAACAATTGGAAAAATCACCTTATATTAAAAAGGCAAAACTTCGTAAGAAGTATAAATTCCAATTTGTATTAGAGATTGAAGAAGAACAATGTGTCTTCTATGATATGAATTTAAATCAATATGTTTTTTCTGATGAAACTTCTGTTCCAGAAGATTTGATTAGTCAAAACTTTAGAGTACCTAGATTATTAAACTATGTACCAGATAATAAGATTCATAAATTTATTTCTTGTATGGGAGAAGTCAAAGAGACAGTATTATCTAAGATAAGTGATATTGAATATCAACCAAATGACTATGATAAAGATCGTTTTCTTCTATACATGGATGATGGTAATATGGTATATGTTACTTTAACAAAGTTTAAGTTAATTAATCATTATAATGAGGTATTAACACAAGTAGAGAATCATAAGGGGATTTTATATTTAGATAATGGGAATCATTTTAAAATAATGGAGTGAGACTATGAAGAGATATCAAATCTTTCTAAAGTATTTTTCTATTTTTCTTGTTTTTTTAATAGGATTAATCTTTTGTTTTTCTTTGAGTAGAGGAGATACGTTTGCGAATTATGGATTTAGTTATGCTTTATGGATGAGAGAAATTCCATACGTGGATTTTAATATGGTAATTCCACCATTTTCTCCTTTTTTCTATTCTTTAGGATTATGGATTCATCCTTCTATTTTAACGATTTATATTGAACAGGCACTTTTGTTAACCGGTTTCTTTTTTCTTATGGAAAAAATGATAGGGAAGAAAGTGTTTCTTTTTTTTACAGTCTTATTTTTAATGTGGCCAATTTCTTTTTGTACGGTATTATTTCCTGGATATAATTTTATTTGTGTTTTCTTACTATTTCTTCTTATTTATTTGGAAGAGAAGAAGGCATCCGATTTATGGATTGGAATACTCTTAGGAATTTTATTTTGTACGAAACAAACGATAGGTGTATTTTTGTTTTTACCAACATTATTTCTATGGAGAACTCCTAAAAGAATAGGAAAAAGAATCTTAGGAGCTTTGATACCTTCTTCTATTCTATGCATATATTTACTTCTTACGAAAAGTTTTTCTTCTTTTATTGATTTATGTTTTTTAGGATTATTCCAATTTGGAAGTCAAAATCATGGATTTTCTGTTTTCTATTTTATTATGTTTTTACTAGGAATTTTCTATCTTGTTTATCGTATTCTTCGTAGTCCTAAAAATTTGTCTCTTTATTATTTCTTATGTTTTTTTATCGTTGCAATTCCAATACTAGATTATTATCATGTATCATTGTTTTTATTGGGACCATTGTTCATATGGATTCAATCTCTTTCTGTGAAAGACTCTATCTATAAAGCAATTGGTGCTTTTGGAGTATTATTCTATGTATTAGGGGGAGTTATGACAGTATCTTTTCTTTATAAACCAGTTGTTGCATTTTATCCTAATTTTCCATTTTATGTTGTGTCTTCTTCTTATGACCAGGATGTTCGTGATTTAAATCAATATTTAAAGAATAGTCCTTATGAAAAGATTTTTCTTTTAATGGGTAGTGAAAACTATATGTTTAAGATTATGAATCATGAAAAGATTACTTATTATGATTTACCAAATTCTGGTAATTATGGAGTTCATGGAGAAGAGAAGATGATTCAAAAAATTGAATCTCTTCATAATGTGTTATTTATCGTAGATCGTGAATTATGCAAGGATACTAATTCTTCTCAACAATATATTTGTTCTTTTAAAGAAAGTGCCTTAAAAAACTCTGAAATGATTCAAAGTTTTGGCCATTTTCAAGTTTATTATAGAAAGTAGGGGATTCTATGAAAAAAGGATTATTATATACTTCTGTTTTTCTCTTTTTCTTTCTGATTCTTTATATTATTTGTTTTGAAAGTACATCGTTTGATTTTCTATGGTCCTATGGATTTTCTCATGCAATTCGTGTAGGAGAGATACCTTACTTAGAATTTAATACGATATCAACGCCTTTCTATGCATTTTTGATGTCTCTTGGTTTATTCATCAAGGATAGTTTTGTTGTGTTTATTTTAGAACAGGCATTTCTTTGTACGGCTTTGTTTTATATTCTTCATCGATATATTGGAAAAAAAGTATGGATTTTATTATCTGTTTTATGTTTTCCTTTTTTTAAATGCTTGATTGGCTCTTATAACTTTATGGTATTACTATTATTAGTTCTTTTATGTTATATGGAAGACTCTAAAAAAGATGATTTTTGGATAGGAATTGTTTTAGGACTTTTAATTCTATCGAAACAAACCATTGGAGGAGTTGCGGTCATACTTAATTTTATCTTTCTTCATGACTTTAAAAGAATCTTTTCTAGAGTCAAAGGAATGATTATTCCTTTAGGAATTTTTCTTTTCTATTTAATTCTAACGGGAAGTTTTCTTTCTTTCTTTGATTTGTGCTTTTTAGGATTATTTGATTTTGGTTCTAGTAACAAGGGGCTTCATATTTATACTGTTGTATCTATTTTATTATTAGGGTTTTCTATTTATTATTCCATTAGACGAAAAGATATTAAATGGTCTTATGTTTTAAGTGCTTTCTTTTTTCCATTTCCTATCTTTGATGGAAATCATTTTACTTTATTCTTGTTTATGATTTGTTTACTATTAGTAGTTGAATATTCTAAAAAGATAGAGAGATTTTCTAATCTTGGATTTGTCTTTCTTACTTTGATTACTCTTTTAAATATTATAGTAAAATATGAGTTTTATAATGATTTAGTAAAATTAGATCTTCCTCATTTTGAAAACTATTATGTACAAAAAAAGGATAAAGAAAAGATTCAAAATGTTTATCAAGAATATGTGAAAGATTCAAATGCGATTATGATTGGAACGCAAGCTATGTTGTTTGATATCGCATCTAATAAAAAGATTACATATTTTGATGTTCCTTTAACGGGTAATTATGGTCTGAAGGGTACAAAAGGTATGATTGAGGAGATTCAACAAATGCATGATGTCTCATTTTATATTCCGGTTGGGAATCATAAAAAGCAAAATCCTCATACTCAGTTAGATTATTCCCTTCTTTATGTTGCGGAGCAGTCTGGTGAAAAAATAAAGAAAGTTTCCGACTATACGATTTATTATAAAAAATAATTAGAAAGGAGAAATTATGAAGACGGTTTCTAAAAGAGTTATTTTCTATTTTGTTTTATACTGTTTTATTTGTTTTTATATTCTCATAATTTCTCCTTTTACTGCGAATGATACTTGGAATTATGGGTTTAGTTATGGACTCATACAAGGAGAGATGTTTTATAAGGACTTTAATATGGTCATTGGTCCTTTTTATCCACTTTTAATGGCTTTTCCTTTGTTATTTTCTAATACGTATTTATCCTTCATTTTATTCCATGGAATTTGGATGGTATTCTTTTATTATTTATTAGAGAAAAATTATTCTTTCCGTTCTTTTCTTGCTTTTTTGTTGATGTTGTTTTTCCCTTCTCTGATGGGAGTATCTTATAATACGTTTATGCTTCTTTGTATTGTTTTATTAATCACTTTAGAAAAGAGTCAGTGGAACAAGAAAGACTTTTTCATTGGATGTATCTTATCCATTGGTTACTTTACAAAACAAAGTACAGGATTTCTTCTATTTCTTCCAACTATTATCTTTTGGAAGAAGGTAAATTGGAAACAAAGAATCCTTGGATTTCTTCTTCCATCTTGTTTCCTAATTGGATTTTTAGTCTGGAAGAATGCTTTCTTGGAGTATCTATCTTTTTGCTTTTTAGGATTATTAGAGTTTGGTTCTCATAATACTTCTTTTGATTGGATCCCTTTTCATTTATTTTTAGGAATCGTTATTTGTTCTATTTATTTATTTTGGAAGAAAAGAGATAATATTTCATTGCTTTATTATGGAATGGGATATTCTTTATGTCTTCCTATTTTAGATTCGTTGCATCTCTTTTATGGAATTTTACTCTTCCTTTTATTCTTATTTGAAGTTGGATATTTTTCTTCTTTTTCTAAAAAACAATTATTACCATTTTGTGTTCTTATGATTGGAATTCTTGGGATTGAAGGATCCTTTTTATTTACAGATGATTCTAAATATCCTCATACGATTCATCCATTTGAATATCGTTATTTTACCAAAGAAGAAAAGACTTCTATTCAAGAGATGAAACTGTATTTAAAAGATAAAGAGTTTGTTTTATTTTCTGATCAGAATTATTTTTATAAAATCATTTTACAGAAACCAATTGGTTTTTTAGATATTGTAAATTATGGAAATAGTGGGTATCATGGTACTGAGAGACTATTAAATGAAATTCAGAAACATCCTGATATAGTTTATTTGCTTCCTAAGAATGCTTCTATTTATAAACAACTGGATCAGGATTGTATGAATTATGTTATTTCAAACGCTTCTAAAACAGGGGAGGTAGGAGAATATGAAATCTATGAATTTCGATAAGAAGAAATTCTTTTTATGGATTCTTTATATTGGATATTTATCTTTGATTGTGTTTCTATTTTTTCATCATGAAAATTGGAGAGATGAAGCACAGGCTTATTTATTATGTAGAGATATGAATTTAAAAGAGATTTTATTCAATGCTCATTATGAAGGACATCCAATCGCTTATTATGTGTTTTTATATCCTTTAGTAAATCTAGGATTTGGTCCTAAATCGGTTAACTATTTATCTATCTTTTTTATGGCGTGTGCCATGTATTTAGTCTTATTTCGTTCTAAACTCAATGGTATTCAAAAGATGTGTCTTCTTTTTTCTTATCCTGTTATATATGAGTATAGTGTAGTAGGAAGAAGTTACGCTTTTCTATTCTTTTTACTGGTTCTATTTGGTTTTTATTATTCTAAGAGAAAAGAAATGCCTATCTTGTTTTCAATTTTATTAGGAGTTTTATTAAATACTCATTTATTTATGACTGGATTGGTTGGAATTGTATCTCTTTCTTTTTATGGATCAGAATGGTTTCATAGAAAAGAGAATGATCCCAATACAAATCGTAGAATCTTCATAGGATTTTGTATTTTCTTCCTTATGGGTCTTCTATTTGTACTGCAGTTTTATCCAGTACTCTTTCATAATGACGGAATGTCTTTAAATCATCAATTTAATTTTGGACATTTTATTATGTTAATCTTTATGAACTTATTTTTAAATCACTGTAATATTGTGATTCTTGGATTTGCTCTTTCTATGATTGCATCCCTTGTTTTATTCTTTCAATTGTCCAAGAGTCAAAAGAAAAGACTTCTTTTATATATTTTGTATTGTATCTTTGTTTCTTTTATAATGGAAGTAATTTGGGGAGTTCCTTCTTTATATCATGTTGCCTTATCGTATGTAGTATTCTTTAGTTGTCTCTTATCTATGGGAGAAGAGATTTCTCGTAATAAAGTTATTACTGCTTGCCTTGTAGTAATATCTTGTCTTTCTTTAGGCGCTTGTTGGACAGCTATTACATATGATTTAAAACATCCTTATTCGAATGCCAAAGAAGTAGCAACTTATATGAATCAAAATTTAGACTCTAATAAGTTGGTTGTTTGCTTTTATGATTATCTTTGTAGTTCTCTTGCTCCTTACAGTGATTTTACTTATTATTCTTTTACAGAAGAAAAACCGATTACGTATGTAGTTTGGAATCAAGAAAGAGAAGAACGATCTTTTGATAAGTTAGTCAGGGCATTCCAGAAAGAAAAGAATTTTTATTTTATTTATCGTAATGAAGAAAATGAAACTAAATTGAATATAGAATCATTAGAAGAACGTTTTCCAATGAAGAAGATTTATGAATCTCCAGAATCTTCTTTTGCGAACGAGGATTTTATTATTTATGAAGTAGGAGATGACGTATGAAAAAAGAGATTTCTTTAGGATGTTTATACTTTTTATTACCATTATTTTTCTTTTTAATGATTTCTTTTTCGAGGGAATATGATATTTGGTTTTTATTTTCTCATGGGCGTTATCTACTAGCTCATGGATTTCCTCATATAGAGATGTTAACGATTCACAGTGACTTTCATTTTGTGATGCAACAATGGTTATCTTCTGTCATTTTTTATTCCATCTATAAAGGTCTTGGAAGTATTGGAATTATCTTATTAGTAGGAATTGTTAATATTGGTATATTATTTGTTTTATATTTACTTTGTAAGAAGATTAGTGGAAATACGTATTTTTCTTGTCTTCTTGCTTCTATGATTGATTTATTATTAGAATTAAACTTTATTATTCCAAGACCTCAGATCTTTAGTATTTTATGTTTTCTCCTTGTCATTTACTGTTTAGAAAGAAAAGATAAGAGTGTATTCTTTTTGCCGGTTATTAGTTTATTCTTAATTAATTTCCATGCTTCTATGTGGGGAATGTTATTTATCTTATGCCTTCCTTACTGTGCAGAATATCTCATAAAAAGAGAGAAATCTATTTATTATTTACTAGCTAATATGATTCTTTCTTTTTTGGTTGGATTTATCAATCCTTATGGAATAGAAGCTATGACATATGTTATTCATTCTTATGGTAGTTCCATTATTAATAGTATTGTAGGAGAGATGCATTCTTTCTCTTTAGTAGGAGATTCTTTTGTGACTTATAATAGTACTTTGTTATTACTATTGGTTTGTTCTTTAGCTTTTTGTTTTTGGAAAAAGAGAGAGAAATTATCGATTCATATGATTTGTTTATTTTTGGGATTGTCTTTGATGGCATTTTTAAATCTTAGAAATCAATCTTTGTTTTTAATAGGAGCAGTTCCGTTCCTTTCTATTATTTTTTCAAGAGAAGGTAAAGGGACAATTCCTCCTAAAATGATTCTTGTATTACTATTTGTTTTAGTTGGAGTCTTTTCTTATCGAGCCTTTACTTCTCAATATGAATTTCGTGTGAAACGATTAGAAAAAATAGTAGATTATTTAGAGAAGAACGTACCAAAAGATTCAATCCTTTATAATGAGTTTGATGATGGGGATTATTTAGAATATCATGGATTTAGAGGATATATCGATTCTCGTGCAGAAATCTTTTTAAAAGGAAATAATCAAAAATATGATGTATTAGATGAATACTATCATGTATTAAAAGGGGATATTGATTTTGAAAAGTTTATAGAGAAATATCATTTTCAATATTTTTTAGTTTATAAAGATAGTCCAATTTTCCATTATTTAAATGGGAATTCAGAGATAAAAGAAATATTTCATCATCAAGATATCATTGTCTTTCAAAATAATATGGTATACTTAAAGTAGAAGGTGTTAACATGAAAAAGATTGTCATAATAGGAGCTGGACCAGCAGGTCTTACGTGTGCTTATCAGTTATTAAAAAAGAATAAGAATTGTAAGGTCACTGTCTTAGAAGAAGAGAACAGTGTAGGGGGAATTAGTAGAACCATTCTTCATAGAGGGAATCGTATGGATTTAGGAGGACATCGCTTCTTTACGAAGAATGAAGATGTTATGAAGTTTTGGCTTAGTTTGTTACCTCTTCAAGGGAAACCAGCTTATGATGATCGTATTTTAAAGATTGTGAAAGATTATCAAAATGGGAAAAAGAATCCTGAAAAAGAGGATGATGTTATGTTGATACGAAATCGTATTTCTCGTATTTATTATCAACATAAATTTTTTGATTATCCTATTTCATTAAATATGAAAACTATTCGTAATATGGGATTTTTAACGACATGGAAATGTGGACTTAGTTATTTAAAATCATGTGTCTTTAAAAAAGAAGAAAGTAATTTAGAGAATTTCTATCAGAATCGTTTTGGAAATGAATTATACGAAATGTTTTTTAAAGGATATACAACGAAATTATGGGGAAGAACTCCTAGTGAAATTGATTCTAGTTGGGGAAGTCAAAGAGTTAAGGGAATCTCTATTTCTAAAGTATTATCAGATTACTTTAAACGAGTTCTTCATGTGAAAGATAAAAATAAAGAAGTTAGTTTAATTGAATCTTTTTATTATCCAAAATATGGGCCAGGGGAGTTTTATGAAATACTTGCGAAGAAAGTTGAGGAAATGGGAGGAGTCATTTCTTTAAATTCTAAAGTAGTAGGAATTAAAAAAGAAAAGGATAAGATTGTAGAAGTCATTTATAAAAAGGGAAGAAAGAAGGAAAGTATTCCTTGTGATAAACTTGTTTCTTCTATGCCAATGAAGGATTTAATTCATTCTATGAATTCTGTTCCTAAAAAGATTCAAGAGATTAGTGAAAATTTACCATATCGTGATTTTATTACGGTAGGGGTATTGGTTCCAAAACTTTTATTGGAGAATCAGACTAAGGTTCCAACGATTCATCATAATATTCCTGATAATTGGATTTATATTCAGGATACTTCTGTGAAGATGGGGAGAGTTCAAATTTTCAATAACTGGTCTCCTTATTTAATTAAAGATCCAATTCATACTGTATGGATGGGATTAGAGTATTTTTGTAGCGAAGGAGATTCTTTTTGGAATAAGACTGATGAACAGATTGTGAAGATTGCGAAGAGAGAATTAAAGAAAATGGGATTCTTTGATGGAGAACTATTAGATAGTCATGTTGTGAGAGTGAAAAAGGCTTATCCTGCATACTTTGATAGTTATGCACAAATTGATGATTTGAGAAAGTATATTGATACAATCTCTAATTTGTACTGTATTGGTAGAAATGGAACGCATTCTTATAATAATATGGATCATTCTATTTTAAGTGGAATGATTTGTGCTGATTTAATTCAAAAAGGGTCTCATCAATTAGAAAAATTATGGAATGTGAATGTAGATAAGAGCTATCAGGAAGAAAAATAGTTTTTCTTCTCTTTTAGTTTGCAAAAAAAGTAAATTATAGTATAATGAATTATAAGAGTAGGAGGATTCTATGAGTGAAATTTACACAGGTATAGATTTAGGTACAAATCATATTAAAATTGTTGTATCTGAAAAAGTAAATGATAAGTTTTGTGTATTGGCTTCTGTTAGTAGTCCTTCTAATGGAATACGAAATGGATTTGTTGTTGATACAAAAGCAGCTGTTCAAAGTATTAAAAAAGCATTAAAGAAAGTACATGATTCTTTAGGAATTAAGATTACTAAGGTTGTTGCTTGTATTCCACCTGCGAATTGTAGAATGGATATTATACAAGGTACAACGAATATTATAGATTATAATGAAATTACTGGATTAGATGTTAGTAATGTATTATTGGATGCCATTAAAAGCCAAGATTTTTCTACGGATGAACTAGTAACTGCAATGCCTATTAGTTTTACGGTGGATGATACTCCTAATATTCGTGATCCAAAAGGAATGAAAGGTAGTACTTTAGAAGTTCGATTGGTTGTGAGTACAGTACCAAAAGAGCCACTATATCGTATTTTAGAAACATTAAAACTTAGTGGAGTAGAAACGGTTGATATTTCCTTTACTTCTGTTGGAGATTACTATACGATTAAGAATCGTAAGTATGATGATTTAGTAGGGGCTATTATCAATATTGGAGAAGAAACTACCAATGTAGCTGTATTCAATAAGGGAATTCAAATTAAGAATAGTTTATTACCTGTTGGTAGTAACAATGTAGATAAAGATATTACGTATGTATTTAAGTCAAAATTAAGTGAATCTCGTAAGATTAAGGAAAACTTTGCGGTTGCTTTATCTAGTGGGGCTGATTCTGATGAAATATGGTCATTTATGATTGATAAAGAGCAGAAAAAAGAGATTAATCAAATGAGTGTTTCTAAGGTAGTAGAAGCTCGTATTCGTGAAATCTTAAAACTTGCGAAAAATGAAATAAAAAACTTAACAAATAGAGAAATACGTTATATAATTATAACAGGTGGTTTGAGCGAAATGGCTGGATTTTCTGATCTTGTAGAACAGGAATTTGGTTTTATCGCAAAAGTATGTAATATCTCCGCAATGGGAGTTCGTCATAACGAATTTAGTAGTTGCTACGGAATTACAAAATATTTTGATGATAAGTTATCCTTGAGAGGAAAACATTATAATATGATTAGTAAGGAAGAAGTTGATACAATGTTATCAATTGATTCTAATCTTACAAATGAGAATATGCTCAGTAAAGTGTTTGGTCACTTTTTCGATAATTAAGGAGGAAAAGGTATGATAGGCGGACTAGAAATGGATCAATTAGCGAAAATCAAAGTCATCGGTTTAGGTGGCGGTGGTGGAAACGCTATTAATCGAATGGTTGAATCTGGTGTTAAGGGAGTAGAATTTATCGCTGCCAATACCGATTTACAAGTATTAAATACCTCTAAAGCAGATGTTAAAATTCAAATTGGTGCTACTCTTACCGATGGGTTAGGAGCTGGTGGAAAACCTGAAGTTGGAAAAGAATCTGCTATTGAGTCAAAAAAAGAAATTGAAGATGCATTAAGTGGTGCTGATATGGTATTCATTACTGCAGGAATGGGTGGAGGTACTGGAACAGGTGCTGCTGCTGTTGTTGCAGAAATTGCTCAAGGACTTGGAGCTTTAACAGTTGCCATTGTTACAAAACCATTCTCTTTTGAAGGAAAGAGAAGAATGGAAAATGCTCTTGCTGGTATAGAAGAATTAAAGAAACATGTTGATACATTAATCGTAATTCCAAATGATCGTTTAAGAGAAATCATTGATAAGTCAACTCCAATGCTTGAAGCATTTAAAGAAGTTGATAATGTACTTCGTCGAGGAGTTCAATCTATTTCAGATTTAATTGCTGTTGTTGGACTTGTTAACTTGGACTTTGCAGATGTTAAAGCTGTTATGGAGAAGAGTGGGCGTGCGATTATCGGTATCGGTATTGGTATGGGTGAAGATAGAGCTTTGGAAGCTGCTAAACAAGCAGTATCTTCTCCATTACTTGAAACTTCTATTGAAGGAGCAACGGATGCCATTATCAATATTACTGGTGGAGTTAACTTAACGTTATTTGAAGCAGAACAAGCTGCAGAAGTAGTTAGAAGTGCTGCTAATACAGATATCAATACTATCTTTGGATCTGTTATTAATGAGAATTTAAGTGACGAAGTTATCGTTACAGTTATTGCTACTGGATTTGATAAATCTAAGAAAGCTCCTGTATCTGATGGACCTTATCCAACAAGTACTCCACAACCTACTAGAAGAATTCCTTCTAGAGAAGATTATGTTTATCAACCAGAAGTACTTCAAGAAAATGATGACGATGATGAAGAAGAGAATCCTGCAAGTAGTAATGTAGATATCGATTTACCATCATTCTTAAGAGAAAGAAATTATTAAAGAATGCAATGCATTCTTTTTTTTTACTTTGAATTATGGTATATTTTATAAGAGGGATCTATATGATAGTAAATGTTTTAGCAATTAGTGGATGTACATCTCCTGCTTTAGGAGCTGTTCTATCTATAATGAAAAAAATAATGAATTTAATTCAAATTATTGTACCTATCTTATTAATGATTTCTTTAGCATTTAATTTGATTAAATTAATGGGAGATCCAGATAATAAGAAGTTATTACCAAGAATCAAGAATGCTGCTTTAGCAACGGTTATTGTCTTTATGGTTCCTGTGTTTGTCAATGTTGTGATGGGAATGCTTGGAGAAAACTTCTCTGTCAGTGCTTGTTGGGAAAGTATTTCTAATCCTTCCGGAACTCCTTCTTATATTAATCCTTATGGTACAAAAAAACAGCAGATTGTTACACCTCCTTCTGAATACGAACAAGGGGTAGCTGGAAGACCTTTAAATGAGGCTGAAGGAATTCGATCTGAACAATATGGAAAAATGTCATATTCTGTTTATGTACCGAAAGATGCTACTACAAATATGCCTCTTCTTATTTGGTTACATGGAGATGGAGGAAGTTCTGGAGGTTCTCAAGCACAAACTCTTGGAAAAACTGCTGCTTCTCTTGGAATTCCCGCTATTATTGTTAGACCATATTCTCCTAATTTAGGTTCTTCTGGAAATCCTGGATGGTTTGAAGGAGGGCATTTAGGAGAAGTAAAAGGTATTATTGATGAAGTATGTCAAAAGTATCAATGTGATACAACAAATATCAATGTTGGGGGGCATTCTAGAGGTGCTATTGGTGCTTGGATGATGGTTAGCACGTATGGTAATTTCTTCCATTCTGTTGCACCTGTTAGTTGTTGCTCTAGTAGGGGATTTAAACCTCAAAACTTTAAAGGAGTTAAAGTGTGGGCTATGCGTGGATCTGGCGCTGGTTCTGGATATAGTAGTGATGATACCTATGGACATTGTATGAATCGTGATGTTAATAATATCAAGAAATATGCAAAAGCTTGGCATTATACCATTTTACCAGGAACCACTCATGGAGGAGCTGGTGGAAATGCTCTTACGAATAAAGAAATGATAAAGTTTATTTTTACAAATTAAAAGCAACCAATTGGTTGCTTTTTTAATAATATGTTTTTTGTTCAAATTTCTTTTTATTTTCAACAGCTTTGATAATTTGTGCCAATATGTTTAATGCAATTTGTTCTGTCTTACGATCAATATCTCTTAATGGATTAAATTCTACTAAATCAAATGATAGGATATCTTTCATATGCTTTACTAAGTATTCATTGATTTGCATTGCTTCTTCTTCAGAGATTCCGTCGAATTCTGGAATGGATACTCCAGGAGCAATTTCTGGATCGATGACATCTAAATCATAACTAATATGAATTCCTTTTGTTTTATATCCAGCAATTTGGAAAGCTTCATCCATGACTGCTTCAATTCCTTTTTCTTTTACATCTTGGGTTGTGAAGACGGTTACTCCTGAATAACGAACATTATCCTTTTCTGCATCATCCATACTTCTTGCGCCGATAATAACAGTTTTAGAAGCTTGAATAATTTTTCCATCATGATAGGTTCTTAAATCAGCTGTATTTTTATATCCATTGATGGCAGCAAGAGGAAGACCATGAATATTTCCTGTTACTGTTGTATCAAATGTATTGTAGTCTGTATGGGCATCAATCCAAATAATTCCTACATCGACATTTGCTTTTGCGGAGGCTAGGGCAGATGCGATTGCGGCAGAATGATCTCCTCCTATCATAATAGGGAAATATTCTTCTTTTATTTTTTCTACTATGTTTTTATATAGATTGGAATTAAACTTTTCTACTTCATATTCATTTTTACGACGATCGGATAGATTTCTACTTTTGATAATCTCTTTGTCTTGTTCAAACATCATGCTTTCTCCTTGGTAGAAAGCTTTTAAATCATTCATTAATTGAACAGGTCCAAGAGAGGCTCCATCAATATGAACTCCTAAATCTGTACCTGCTCCAAATATCATTGTTCTCATTTATACTCACCATATTCATTTTAACGTAAAACATTTTTCTTATCAAGGAAAAGTCTTTTATTCAAATATACTTTACTGTATAATATTATTAGGTGATCATATGAAAACATTAGAAGAATTATATCCTGGTATTGGAGTCGATACTT
The DNA here is from genome assembly GCA_947306705.1 of uncultured Caryophanales bacterium. Taxonomy (GTDB): domain Bacteria; phylum Bacillota_I; class Bacilli_A; order RF39; family UBA660; genus UBA3789. Next base: position 6,870 of record CAMZHD010000010.1, on the reverse strand, counting down.
TAGTAAAAGGAATTAAAATTAATTCAAAAGAAGTAGAAGAAGGAGATCTTTTTGTTTGTACAAAAGGAGTTACGGTTGATCGACATGATTTCATTGAGGAAGCAAAGAAAAATGGAGCCTGTGCTTTAATTGTCAGTCGTAATATTATTGATCCAGATGTTCCTACGATTAAGGTTCCTGATACGAACCGTGAATTACCTTATTTATGTCAAAAATATTATGATTATCCCGATCATAAGTTAAAAATGATTGGAGTTACTGGTACAGATGGAAAAACGACTACTACTACGATTGTTCAAACATTAATTGGTAGTGATTTATGTGGTTATATTGGTACCAATGGAAGAAGTTGTGCAAAATTCACAGGAGATAATCCGAATACAACTCCTGATGCTCAAAACTTATATATGTATTTAGATGAATTTGTTCATTTTGGATGTCATTATTGTTCGATGGAAGCTTCTAGTGAAGCATTCTTCCGTGGAAGACTTCAAGCGATGGAGTTTGATATTTCTGCTTATACAAATGTTACATCAGAGCATTTAAATATACATGGTTCTTTTGAAAATTATTTACAAAGTAAATTAATGCTTTTTAAACAAACAAAAAAAGATGGTTTTTGTATTTTAAACCATGATGATCCTTATTTTGAACAAGCAAAAGAAGCTTGTAATGGACAAGTATTAACGTATGGTTTAGGAGAGGATAATGATTTACAAATCGTTGATTTCCAAGTATTCCCTGATCATACTTCTATTAATTTTCGTTATAAGGGAGAAGTAATTCCTGTTAATTCTCCTTTGATGGGAGATTTTAATGTATATAATTTAGCCTGTGGAATGCTTTGTGCGATTGCGGCTGGAATTCGAATGGATACGATTCTAAAGAATATTCCGAATATTAAAGTTAGTGGACGTTTGGAATTATTAAATACAAGAACCCCTTACTATGTTATGGTTGATTATGCCCATACTCCTAATGGAATTACAAAATTATTAAATTTTGTTCATACTTTAGATATTAATCGTAGTATTGTTGTAATTGGTCAAGCAGGGGAGAGAGATCCTTATAAGAGACCAAAAGTTGGAAATGTAGTGGTTGAGAATGCTAGTTATGCAATCTTTACATATGAAGATCCTAGAAGTGAAGATCCACAAGCGATTTGTGAAGATATTATTCGAGAGTTAAAAGAAACACATTCTAATTATGAAATTGTGATTGATCGAAGAGAAGCAATTGAAAAAGCTATTAATATGGCAGAAGCCAAAGATATGGTTTTAATTCTTGGAAAAGGAAATGAAACCTATGAAAAATTAAAAGATCAAACGATTTATTTCAATGATATAGAAGAAGCTTATAATGCAGTAGCTGCAAGAAAGATTAAAGAAGATAATAATTAATAGGAGTTGGTTTTATGTATCAAATTCAATACTCTTGTTGGGATCCCAAAAACTTTCCAGGTTTTAATGATCATTTAATTCAATTAGAAAAGTCTTCTAAAGCTTTTTTGAATTCTAAGTCTATATTTCCAGGAAAAGAGAGTAGATGTATTGATTCATTTCTTCATAATATGGAATACTATTATGCAAGTTTATATAAGAACCGTTTAATTACAGGAAAAAGTCAAAAACTTGTTTTAGAGCAATTAAAAAAATTATCATTAATAAAAGTACTTCCTCCTGAAAATAGTCGAATTTATGCTTTGGCTTATAAAGATCATATTTCTTTAAATCCTAATATAAGTCCCCTTAATCGGCTTTCCAAGGAAGAAACAGATTTACTTATTCATTCTCATGAACTTACCCATATGATTAATAAAAGATGGCTTCCAGAAGCTTCTCAATACTGTAGTGAGTTGTATCAAGATCCTGTTGTAAAAGTGATTCTTCATAATATGGGATTAGATATTTCCAGTCTAAAAAATGGTTTTGATTTAGTAGATGAAGTCATTGCCCAAGAAAGTGCGGAAAGAACTGTTTATTTAAGAAAAGGAACTTCAAGACCTCCAAAAACAGTTAGAAGAGATAATGCTATTTTCTCATGTCAGCCGTATGTTTCTAATTATAATTTGTATGGAGAATTTCAAGAGATAGGGACTCGTTTTGCGAGAACACTTGATTTTCTTCATTGTACCAAAGAAGATAGTGATGAAGAAGTTTTAAGAAAACTAACGATTGTTGCTTTTGAAGGAAATTTGGTAGATTGTATCAAAAGAGAGTTGGCAATGCATCCAGAAAAGATGGATAGTTTTGTGATTCTTCTTGCGACTATGGGAAAAGTGAAAGATAGTTCTTATAGTATAATTGGATTAAGTAAGAATAAAGGTTCTATTAATGTAAATCCTTATCTATCTCCTTTTAATAAACTATCTGCTGCTTCTCAAAAATAAAAGAAATGAAATCATTTCTTTTTTTGATTTTTATTAGAAATCTTGCTATAATGATCGTGGTGAAAATATGAGAAAGAAAGTCTTCAAAATACTTATGGTTATAGTCTGTATGACTTTAATATTTTCTTTTTCTATGGATTCTGGGGAAGAGTCTTCTAAAAAGAGTCATTCTCTTGTTTTTCAAGTGAGTGAATTTTTTTTGCGTAGACCTCTAACAGAAAAAGAAAAGGAACTGTATGTTGAAAAGTATGATAAACCAGTCCGTAAGTGTGCACATTTTGGGATTTATTTCTTATTAGGATTATCCTTTATTAGTTTATTAAAAGAATATGAAATCACTTCTTGGAAGAGTGTTTGTTGGACGATTCTATTTGTCTTTATATATGCTTGTAGTGATGAGATTCATCAATTGTTTGTCAATGAAAGAAGTGGACAAGTACTAGATGTTTTATTAGATACCTTTGGGGGTAGTTGTGCTGCGTTTTGTTACTGGTTAAGGAGAAGAAAGTATGAATAAGAAAAAACAATTAGCGAAAAATACATTAATTATTTTCTTTGGAAGAGTTTGTACACAACTTATTTCTTTCTTTTTATTGCCTCTTTATACGTCTTATCTTGCGACAAAAGAATATGGAATTGTTGATTTAATTCAAACTTATGTTACTTTGTTAGTTCCTATTATTACATTGGAATTAGAGATGAGTATTTTCCGATATTTAATTGATTCTAGAAGTAATGAAAAAGATACAAAGAAACTGATGAGTATTAACTTTTATTTGTTATGTATTAGTTTAGGAATCTTTACTGTCCTTTATTTTATTGTGACTAGTTTTGTATCCATTCCTTTTCGATTTGTTATTTGGATTGATATACTTGTTTGTGTATTATCTGGTAACTTCTTACAAGTTGCGAGAGGATTTGGAAAGACACTTGATTTCTCTATTAGTTGTATTTTAACAGGAGTTACGACGATTCTTTCCAATATTGTTTTAATTTGCTTTTGTCATATGCAAGCTGAAGGTATGATTATTTCTATGGCTTTAGCGAACTTTGTTTGTACCTTATATTTGTTTTTTCGTTTGAAATTGTATCAGTTTATTGATTTCTCTTTAGTGGATCATAAATTGATAAAGGAAATGTATCATTATTCAATTCCTCTAATTCCAAATGGAATTAGTTGGTGGGTTGTGAATGTAAGTGATCGTACAATAGTCTCTTTCATTTTAGGAGCCGGTGCTAATGGTCTTTATGCGATTAGTAATAAGTTTCCTACGATTATTAGTAGTTTAACAGGAGTTTTCAATTTAAGTTGGAGTGAAAGTGCTGCCTTACATATTAATAGTCCTGATCGAGATGAATTCTTTTCGGATATTATGAATACAGTTATGAAGTTATTTACTTCTTTAGGAGTCGGAATGCTTGCTTGTATGCCGTTTGCTTTTCCTATTTTAATTGATAAGAGTTATCATGAAGCATATTTATATATTCCATTTTTAGTACTTGGAGTTGTCTTTAATGTTGCGATTTGTTTATATAGTCAAGTTTATCTTGCGAAAAAATTATCGAAACAAGTAGCTTCTACGGCTATCTTAGGAGCCATTATTAATATTGTGGTTAATCTATTATTAGTACGTTCGATTGGATTATATGCAGCTGCTTTTTCAACAACCCTTTCTTATTTTGTTATGATGGTATATCGTCATTTTGATTTAAAAAAATATGTATCTATCAAATTAGAAAAAGGATTTGTATTAAAAACCGTATTCATTTTTACTTTTACAATCTTTTTATACTATCAACAAAATATTTATTTGAATGTTTTAAATCTAGTAGTTGCTTGTTTGTATGCTTATCTATTAAATCGTAAATTCTTACAGGATAGTATGCATACGATTACTCGTAAAATTCCTTTTTTAAAAAGGAATGATTAAGTTTACAAAATCTTGATTTTACTATATAATTTCAGTAAGGTGGAATGTTTATGAAGAAGAGGAAGAATGTTGAAACAAAAGAAAAAAGACCTTTTCCTAAAAAGGCTCTTTTGATTTCTCTTTTTGTTGTTTTATTCCTTGGAATTTGTTTCTGTACGTATTTCTTTTTATTACTTCCACAAATCCATTTAAAAGGTGGAAATACCATTACTTTAAATTATCAAGAGAAATATCAAGAAAAAGGATATGAGGCTCATCATTTACAAAAAGATCTTACAAAGAAAGTATCTGTTAAAGGAAAAGTGAATTCTGATAAACTAGGATCTTATGAAATTACGTATACTGTTAAGGATGGTTCTTTTCAAAGAACGGTTACTCGTAAAGTTTTGGTAAAAGATTTAAAAAAACCAAAATTAGAAATCGATGATAGTGATATTTATGTTTGCCCTGGAAAAGAATATGAACCAGTGGAAGTTCCTGCTAGTGATAACTATGATGGAGATCTTACGAAGAAAGTAGAAGTCGTTTTTGGAAAAGATAAAAAGATGGTTACGTATCAAGTGCAAGATAGTTCTCATAATAAGAAGAGTGTTTCTAAAAATATTTATTATGAAGATAAAGAAGCACCTGTACTTACTTTAAATGGAAATGAAGAAATGTATGCTTTTTATGGAGAAACATTCCATGATCCTGGTGCTACTGCCATGGATAATTGTGATGGAGATATTACAGGAAATATTCAAGTGTCTGGATCTGTTGATTCTTCTACTTTAGGAACGTATACATTAACCTATGAAAGCAAAGATTCATCTGGAAATACCGCAAGTGTTTCTCGTATTGTTACAGTTCGAGAGAGAAAAGGAATTATCTATTTAACATTTGATGATGGGCCTAATGATGGAACTACGAATGTCATTTTAGATATTTTAAAAGAAGAGGGAGTAAAAGCTACATTCTTTGTTACTGGAAAAGGTCCTGATGAATTAATCAAAAGAGAATATGATGAAGGACATACGGTTGCCTTACATACCAATACACATGATTATGCTTATTTATATTCTTCTGGAGATGCTTATTTCGAAGATTTGTACACAGTTTTTAACCGTGTTAAAAATATTACGGGAAGTGAAAGCAAAATTATTCGTTTTCCAGGAGGAAGTAGTAATACAGTTAGTCGTAAATATTGTCCAGGTATTATGACGTATTTGACACAAGAGGTTTTAAATCGAGGATTCCGTTATTATGACTGGAATATATCTAGTGGTGATGCGGGAAGTACGACAGATCCAAGTGGTGTTTATTGGAATGTTGTGAATGGACTACGTGCAGATCGTGCCAATATGGTATTGATGCATGATATTAAATCTTATACAAGAGATGCTTTAAGAGATATCATTCGTTATGGAAAAGACAATGGATATATCTTTGAAAAAATAACGATGGATACAGAAATGGTAACACAAAAAGTTGCTAACTAATGGAGTGATGTTATGGGAATATTTAAACCCAGTATTTATCAAAAGACAATTTTTGATATTAACTATAAACAATTAAAACAAGAAGGTATTCGTTGTCTTATATTTGATTTGGATAATACTTTGGGATTAATTTCTCATAAGACTTGTCCAGATGAGGCAAAAGAATTAATCAAAAAATTACAAAAAGATTTTACGGTATTAATTTGTTCGAATAATACAAGAAGAAGATTAAAACCTTACTTAGAAGAATTAGGTGTTGATGGAATTGCTTGGAGTATGAAACCTTCTATCAAAGGATTGGTTCAAATTAAGTTGAAATATCATTTCTATAAAAAGGAAATGTGTATTATTGGAGATCAGATTGTTACAGATATTCTTGCGGGAAAGAGATTTCGTATTAAGACAATTTTAGTAGATCCCCTAGGAGAAAAAGATTTAAGAATAACGGGACTTAATCGTTCTTTAGAAAAGAAGATTATTGCCCGATATGAGAAAAAAGGAATATTTGAAAGAGGAAAATATTATGAATAGTGAGAAAAGGTGTTTGGGATGTGGAGTCTTACTGCAAGATCAAAATGTATTGCAGGAAGGGTATACTACTAGTTTAGAAAATGATATTTGTCAAAGATGTTTTCGTATGAAAAATTATGGGGAATATCAGGTTGTTACAAAATCCAATGAAGAGTATTTAAATATTCTAAGAGGGGTTGCTGAAACAAAAGATTTAGTTCTTTATATTACAGACTTAGTCAATCTTGAAAAGAACTTAGAAGAGGTACGTAATCTTCTTCCCAATAAAATGATTTTAGTATTAAACAAAAGAGATGTTTTTCCTAAGTCTGTAAAAGAATCTAAATTAATCCAATATCTTGAATCTAATATGAGTAAAGAAGAATTAATAAAATTAAAAGAAATAATTATACCATCTAAAGAAACAACTTTAAGTGATGAAAGACTATTAAATAAATTATCTGAAGATAATAAAAAATTAGAATATAAAAGTATGGTTACAGAAGAAGAAATAAGAGAAATAACCAAGAATGTAAGAAGTGAATATATTAAAAAAATATTA
>CAMZHD010000009.1 GCA_947306705.1 uncultured Caryophanales bacterium | reverse complement strand
CCGTATTGGAAGCCGAAAGGTTCCTTTGTGGCCTTCAGGTCAAAACCGGGATAAAATGCCGTGTCTTTTTCAATACTTTCCATTGCCTGGCAGCTCCCCGTCACTTGATGAACCCAAGCTTTCTGGCCTGCTCGGTGTACTTGGGAAGATCCTCCAATGAGACTTTTACATTATTCTTTTTTGCGAAATGCGTGAACTCCATGATAGTGATCTTGCCGTCCGCTACAATCTGGGCCACTTCTTTCTGAAGTTCTTCGTCTGTTTCATACTGCTTTACCAGTTCATCTACTGTTGCCATGATTTTCCTCCTTCCCGGAAAATCTGCCCCAGAGGTCGTTTGATAAGAACACCCCGGAGCACATTTACAATTTTATTGGTTTTTCTACATTTTACCAAATCTAAGCGCCTCCTTGACAGGAAATTTCACCTTAATGCTTTTTCTATCAGCTTGCAAACATAATTGCGTTGAAATGCAAAAGGAATAGCTTATACTATTGACTATACGGAAGGAGGCAGACGCCTCCTTTTTAGGTAATGAATACGGGGGCAATAAATGAAAAAGACTCTGCTTCAAAAAATACTGATCGTGATGCTGTCTTCGATACCTACCGCGATGGCTGTGAATATGAATGCGTCTGCGGAAGAAGGAAAAAATGGAACAAGGGAATATGACTATGAGCATTTTAAAGGAGTATCCTATTTAAAAAAGAAGAATAAAATTATGTTAGTAGCTTACTTTGTAGAAGGTAGCTATTCCACTTGTGATTTAGTAAAAGAGAATTAGAAGGTGACATATGAAAAAAAGAGTTCTTGTTGCAATCATCATTGGAATATTATGCATTCTAAGTATTTTTCTTTGTTATGAAGTTTTTTCCTATAAGAAACCAAAAGAAGAGAAAAAACAAGAAGAAAAGATAGAAGACGTCGTATCCAATAAACTAGAGAATCTTGTAGAAAAAGAGTTTATTCTTTGGGTTCATAAAGAGTATCCTTCTGCTTTAAAAAAATTAAATCAAGAATTAGAAAAAGAAGAATATAATCCAAAGATGTGGCATAAAGCTACTGGTTATTCTTATTTTTCTTTATTAGATTTTTATCAAAATAAAACAGAAGATAGAACCGTTCTTCCTCTAAAAGAAGAAAATACATTTAGTATTGTAGGAGATGTTTCTCTTGCGGATAATTGGGATATTATGCCGAAATATGATGAAAGAGGAAAAGGTGTCCTAGGAATTCTTTCAGAAGACATTTTAACAATCATGAGAGGTACCGATTGGATGATTGCAAACTCTGAATTTACAGTTAGTAATCGAGGAACTAAAATGGCAGGAAAGCAATATACATTCCGTGCAAGTCCAGAAAGATTATCCATTTATGATGAAATGGGAGTCGACATGGTAACCTTAGCAAATAACCATGTATATGATTATGGAGAAGAAGCCTTCTTAGATATGCTAGATGCTTTTCAAGCAAAACAAATGCCCTATATTGGAGCTGGAAGAAATCTTCAAGAAGCATCAAAACCATATTATGTCATTATAGGTGGATATAAAGTTGCTTTCTTAAATGCTACAAGAGCAGAAAAATATATTTTAACACCGGGAGCAACAGAAGAGACGAATGGAGTATTTCGTTGTTATGACCCGACGAATATGATCAATCAAATCACAAAAGCAAAACAAGAAAGTGATTATGTCATTGCGATAATTCATTATGGAAAAGAAGGATATCACGAATTAGAAGAAGAGCAAGTATCTAGTTCAAAACAATATATTGATGCAGGAGCTGATATGGTAGTAGGACATCATGCCCATACCCTACAAGGAATTGAATTCTATAATCATAAACCAATCATATATAATTTGGGAAATTTCATCTTTAATGCAGAAGTAGATGATACTGCAATATTCCAAGTAAAAATGAATCAAGAGGGAATTGATTCCTATTATATTTATCCAGCAATTCAAAAAAATTGCTTTACAGATTTATTAATTGATGAAGGAAAACAAAGAGTCATTAACGACTTAAATTCTTGGAGTTATAAAACTTTTATCACTCCAGAAGGACAAATTACAGAAATAGAGTAGTAAAAAAGAATATAGTATGATATGTTTAAAATAGTGAGGTGAGAACCTTGAGACGAGAAAAAAGAAAAATGATGTTTACTTTATTAGTTGTTTTGATATTAGGATTAGGAATAGGCTATGCAGCCCTTCTAACCAATTTATCAATTGATGGAACATCTACTATGCTTGCAGGAAGTTGGGATGTTCATTTTGATAATTTGGATATTTTAGAATCTTATGATAATCCTGTGGTAGGAGATCAAGAGCCAACTATTACATCTGCTACTTCAATTGCATACACAATAACATTTTCTTTACCAGGAGATGTTTACTTTTTTACGGTAGATGTGGTTAATGAAGGAACCATCGACGCTATGCTTGAATCGGTTGAATCCAAACTAAATGGTTCTGTTATCACAACATTACCTCCGTATCTAGAATATTCTGTAACTTACTTAGATGGAAGAGAATTAGAACCAAACCATTTACTAGCTGTAGGAGAAACAGAAACTATCCTTGTTATGTTGTCTTATAAAAAAGATCTAAATCCAGAAGATTTACCAGGACCAAATGTTGTTAATTCCTTGCAATTTGGAATGACCTATATTCAAGCTGATAAATCAATTGCCATCCCAAGAGAGTATAGTTTTTATACAAACGGTGCATATAAAGAAACAGATGGAAAACTATTTAGTGAACGGCTAAATCAATATTATTGGGATACTGCTTGGGAAAAGGAACATGAGTATTATTACTCAGAGGAAGAAGCCTTTGCGCACCATAATCCTTTTGCTCGTATAAAAGTAAAAAATGGAATAATCATGGACCCAGAAGTAATGTTTAAATACAACAATCACGTATATGTACTTAAGGGTGGTGGAGCTACTTATAATGAAGCAACTGGCAAGTATAATAACGATAGTATTTATTATGAAGAGAATAAAGCCGTAATGGATTCATTCTTTCCTTCTAGCAATTGTGATTATTCCGGATTAGAACAGGAATATTACACATGTTATATTTCTGAGGATCCAACATATGGAAGTATCGTTGCAGAAATAAGTAAAAATGGACAGGCAAAATTCCAAAATGAGTATAGTTTAGATAATGAATATAAGTGTGAGTTTCATTTCTCAATAGGGTGTACTAATTTCATCGAACATTAAAAAATAAAATAACTATTTAAAAAACAGGAGAGTTTTCTCCTTTTTTTATTTGTAAAAAGGAACATTATCCGTTATAATAAAGAACCAGGTGATTACTATGGCAGATAATATTCCATACTATGGTATTAAATATAAAGTAGTAGAATATGATAAAGATAAATTTGTTTTAATTCCAGATTCCCTAGTAAAAGGATATAGTGATATGATTGTATTCCGTTCACAAGGAGAAGCTTATCCAATTCCAGTGAATGATGATGACTATAGAAATCCATACATTGTCATGAATGTTCGTGCTTTAGATGAACTTGAAATGATTTATGAAATGGATGGAGATGAAAAGTTCTATGAAGATAATAAAGACACTATTACTTTTGTAGATTTAAGTGGAGGAAAAGGAAATAGAACTAGTAGTGAAATTAATCTAGGAGTTCTTAAAAAACAAGGAAAAGTAGCAACCTATGTAATGGATGAGGCAATTCCTTCTGCTTTATTAAATGAGAAAGCATTGAATGAATTACTAGAAGTAAAAGATCAAAAAGAATTAAAACTTTTGATAGAACGTTATAAGAAAGATTTAAATTCATTCTCTAATTTTAGTAAAAAAGGTGTTTCAAAAGTAACTTTTGTAGATGGAAAACCAAGATCCATTGAAACAGATAGAAGAACAATGATTGCTTACGATAAAGTAAAAATTGAAGAAGCAAAAATTGCGAGTAGAAAAGATGTTTCTTATCAAGGATTTAGAAAGTATATGTTGGAAAGAATCTTTAGTCACGATGAAGAAATTGAAAGAGTAGTACTAGCACTATATATGAACTATACGGCTGAAAAAGGGGACTCGATGAAATCGATTCTTTTAGTAGGTCCAACAGGTACAGGAAAAACAGAAACCGTAGAATGTGCAGCTAATTACTTAGGATTACCCTACGTAAGTGTAAATACGGCAAATCTAGTTCCTCAAGGAATTCGAGGAGTTTGTATGGAGGAAGCTTTTTGTAGTTTATTAGAAAGAGCAAATAAAGATGTTGCATTAGCTCAAAGAGGAATCTTTTTCTTAGATGAATTTGATAAGTTAAATGATTTGAAATTAGATATTAAAGAACCAGTTCGACATATTCTATTAACTTATATGCAAGGAGGAGTATTCCCAGTTGCGACAGAGCATTATCATTTTACTTTTGAAACAGCTATGTTAAATAAGATGTATGCGGGTGTATTTGAAAGAATCCAGAATGAGAAATCCACAATGGGATTTGGAAGCCAAATTGGTAAAAAAATTCCTCTTGGAACTTCAGAAGAAATTCGACAAAAGATTTTGGATGAAGGATACTATACAGAAGAAGAATTATCGAGAATTAGAGTTATTTTAGGATATGAAGAACTAACAAGAGAAGCAAAAAAAGATATTTTACTACATTCTAAATCCAATGAATTAGCAAATAGAATCAATCGCTATAAAAGACAATTTAATGTTTCTTTAGTACCAGAGGATTCTTTTATTGATGCTTTATTAGATCTTTTAGAGCATCCAAAAAGTGGGAAGAAAAAAACAGGAATGCGTAATGTAAATAATGAAATAGAAGAATTATTAACATACGCAGAAAGAACGATTTGTGATGAAGAATCTTCTAAACCAAAAACTTTAGTTTTAACAAGAGATACTGTAGAAGATCCAAGAAAATTTGATTTGTATTAAGATGTAAAGAAGTAGATTCTCTCTACTTCTTTTTGTTTGACTATGATATAATGATAGAGAATAGGAAAGTAGGAGGAGAGTTATGAAAAAAGATGATTATAGAACGATTAGTATAGAAGAGACTTTTCGAAAGTTACAATCTTCTCCACAAGGATTAATCACAAGAGATGCATTAAGAAGAATCGAAACATATGGTAGAAATGAAATTCCTAAAAAAGAAAAAGATAGTATTTTAACAATCTTTTTTAATGAATGTAAAGATCCTATTATTTTATTATTAGTGGTTGCGATAATTGCTTCTCTAGTAGTAGGAGAATTTGTAGATGCAATTGCGATCCTTTTTATTGTATTAATTGATTTAATACTTGGAACCTATCAAGAAAAAAAAGCAAATACAACGATTGAAGCATTAGAAAAATTAGTACCAGAAAAAGTAAAAGTATTAAGAGATGGAAAAGAAGTTTTATTAGATTCAAAAGAGATAACCATTGGAGATTTAGTTTTTCTAGAATCAGGAGATAAAATATCAGGAGATTTAAGAATTATAGAATCTCATAATTTTACAGTCGATGAATCTATTCTAACAGGAGAATCTCTTCCTGTAGAAAAAAATCATAAAACAATCACAGGAAAGAATGTTCCTAATTCTGTTCAAACAAATATGTTATTTGCAGGAACAAGTGTTGTAACAGGAAGAGCAAAAGCATTAGTTACGAGTATTGGATTGGATACAGAAATTGGAAAAATAGCAACAACGATTCATAATACAAAAGAAGAAAAATCACCTTTAACCATCAGGGTAGAGGAGTTTTCAAAACATGTTAGTTTAATGATATCGATATTAGCAATTATGTTAGCGGTTCTTTTATTTGTAAAAGGACTTCCACCGGAAGAAGTATTGGTTTCTGTTATTGCTTTAGCAGTATCCGCTATGCCAGAAGGACTTCCCCTTGCATTAACGATGGCTTTGACAATTGCATCTAATAAAATGGCAAAACATAAAGTCGTTGCGAAACAACTTCATTCAGTAGAGTCTCTAGGAAGCTGTACGGTCATCGCAAGTGATAAAACAGGAACCCTAACCGTTAACGAACAAACTGCTAAAAAGATTCTATTACCAAACGGACTTGAGTATTTAGTAACAGGTTCTGGTTATAATGTTGATGGAGAAGTAACTGGTGAAAAAATAGAGTATGCAAGAGAAATCGCAAAACTAGGTGTCATTAATAATGAAGCAAAATTTACAAAAGAAGAAATGATTGGAGATTCTGTTGATATTGCATTCTTAGTACTAGGAGAAAAGATGAAAACAAAAACAAATGACATCGAAATCCTAGAAACGATTCCTTATGAATCAGCCAATAAATATTCAGCTGTATTCTATAAAAAAGGAAAAGATACGTATTGTACCATTAAAGGATCCTTAGAAAAAGTAATCTCTTTCTGTAATAGTATTAATTTTAAAACATCATTTAATACTTCTATTTTAGAAGAACAGAATGAAGAATTATCCAAAGATGGATATCGTGTCATCGCAATTGCAAATGGAAAAATAGAAGCAAAAGAAGAGTATACAGAAGAAGATATTAAAGATTTAAAATTCATGGGATTAGTTGGATTTATTGATCCAATTCGTAAAGAAGCCATTGGTGCCATTAAAAAATGTACTGCCGCAGGAATTAAAGTGATTATGATTACAGGAGATCATCCTCTAACAGCCTTTAAAATCGCAAAGGATCTAGAATTAACAAAAGAGGAAAAAGAAGTAACAAACGGTCAAGAAGTAGAAGAATATCTTCAAAAAACAACAGAAGAATTTGATAAATTTGTAAAAAGTAAAAAAGTATTTGCTAGGGTAACACCAATCGAAAAATTAAAAATTGTAGAATCTCTAAAAAGACAAGGAGAATATGTTGCGGTAACAGGAGATGGAGTCAATGATGCTCCTGCCTTACGTTCAGCCAATATTGGGATTGCGATGGGAAGTGGAACAGATATCGCAAGAGAAACTTCTAAAATGATAGTCATGGATGATAATTTTAAATCGATTGTCAATGGTGTTTTAGAAGGAAGAGTGGCTTACTCTAATATTCGAAAGATTACATATTTCTTAATCTCTTGTGGTCTTGCAGAAGTATTATTCTTTACGTTATCTATTCTACTAGATTTGCCTATGCCATTAGTTGCGATTCAATTACTTTGGTTAAATGTTGTAACCGATGGAATTCAAGATATTGCTTTATCGTTTGAAAAAGCAGAAAAAGATATTATGAAAGAACCACCTAGAGATCCAAAAGAAGGATTATTTGATAAAGAATTATTCTCTGAAATATTAGTATCTGGTTTTGGAATAGGAATGGTTGTATTCTTAACTTGGTTCTATCTATTAAAAGTTATGAACTTAGATGCTTCTATCGCAAGAGGATACGTCATGGCATTAATGATTATGATTCAAAATATTCATGCATTTAACTGTCGTAGTGAAAAGAAAAGTACCTTTGATATTCCATTATCTAGTAACTGGGTATTTGCTTTAGGAGTCATTGGTTCCATAATCTTAGGAGTAGCTGTATTAGAAGTAAACTTCTTATCAATGTTCTTAAAAACGAACCATGTACCACTAAATCATTTACTTGTATTATTAATGATTTCCTTTAGTATATTAATTCTTATGGAAATCTATAAAAAGATTAAATACAGGAAAAGAAAATAGAATATGATATAATAAAAGAGATGGGAGTGATCATTCATGATGAATCAAATTAATGATATCAGTGAAATCAACGAACAAAAAATAGTCGATCAAATTAGATGTTTAGGAATCGATATGATTCACCAAGCAAAGAGTGGACATCCAGGAATTGTATTAGGAGCCGCTCCAATTATTTATGCTTTATATGCACATCATCTAAAAATTGATCCAAAAAATCCAGAATATTTTAATAGAGACCGTTTTGTAATGTCTGCAGGACATGGGTCTGCTCTTTATTATGCAACCCTTCATATGGCTGGATATCCAATTACTTTAGAGGATTTAAAACAATTCCGTCAAATTGGATCTATTACTCCAGGACATCCTGAAGTAGGAGTAACACCAGGAGTAGACTGTTCAACAGGACCTCTAGGGCAAGGAATTGCTACGGCTGTTGGAATGGCAATGGCAGAAGCAAATTTAAGAACAAGATATCCAAACTTAATTGATTTTTATACCTATGTACTATGTGGAGATGGAGACTTAATGGAAGGTATTTCCTATGAAGCATCTTCTCTTGCGGGTACTCTTAAATTAAATAAATTAATTGTTTTATATGATTCGAATAATATTTGCCTAGATGGAGAAACTTCTCTAACATTCAATGACGATATCACAACTCGTTTTGTATCTCAAGGATGGAATGTTATTAAAGTAGAAGAGGGTAGTAGTTTTGAACTGATTTCAAAAGCCATTGAAGAAGCCAAAACAAGTACCGATAAACCTACTTTAATTGAAATTAAAACGGTGATTGGAAAAGATTCTGTATTAGAAGGAACCAATAAAGTACATGGTTCTCCTCTATCAGAAGAAGATATTACAGGAATTAAAACAAAAGTAGGAATTCGAGATATTCCATTTATGGTAAGTCAAAATACAATGGAAGAATTCCAATATATTATTGAAGATAGATGTAAAAACTTAAATGAAACATTCTTAGAGAAACTATCTACGATGGATGAATCTATTCAAAAAGAAATAAGTTATTTCATGGGAAATGATAAAAGAATCGATTTCAAAGATCTATTCTATGATGCCCCAGAATCTAAGATTGAATCCACGAGAGATACTTCATCAAAAGTATTAAACTCTGTTGTGTTGAATAACCCTTATCTAATAGGAGGGTCTGCAGATTTATTCGCCGCTAATAAAACTTATATCAAGGAAGGTGGCAATTTCTCTCATGAGAATTATTTAGGAAAAAATATTTATTTTGGAGTAAGAGAACATGCAATGGGAGCTATTTGTAATGGACTTGCTTTATGTGGATTTAGACCATATGCTTCAACATTCTTATCGTTTGCAGATTATTTAAAACCAGCATTAAGAATGACAGCTATGATGAATTTATCAAATATTTATATTTTCTCACATGATTCTATTAGTGTAGGAGAAGATGGACCAACTCATCAACCAATTGAACAATTATTAATGCTTCGTTCCCTACCAAACTTAGATGTATTCCGTCCAGCAGATGCGAATGAAGTAATTGGTTCTTATAAAGCAATTTTTGAAAAGAATAGTGGACCAAGTGCCATTGCTTTAGCACGTAATGCGGTTCCAATTCTTGAAGAAACAAAAGCCAATGAAGTAGAAAAAGGTGGATATATTGCTTTTGAACCAATGCACAAACCAACAGGAATTGTAATCTCTTGTGGAGAAGAATTACATCAAGTGTTAGAAGTTGCAAAAAGACTACAAGAAAAAGGAATTGAAATTAGAGTTATCTCTATGCCAAACTTAGGAAGATTCTTAAAACAATCTCCAGAATACATCGAAGAATTATTACCTGTAGAAATAAGAAAAATTGTAGTAGAAGCATCTTCTAGTTATTCATGGAATAAACTAATCTATAATAGTAAATATTTAATTACACTAGATGAATTTGGAACCAGTGCTAAGAAAGATGATGTTTATAAGAAATATGGATTTGATGTAGATTCTCTAGAAGAAAAAATAGAAACTTTATTGAAATAATATATTCTTGCTAATTAAAAGATTATTATGTACAATAAGAACAAGGAGATGAAATTATGTTACATGACATTTTATTATTAGTAGTAGGTCTTCTAATTGGAGCAGTCATTGGATTCTTTGCTTCAAGATTCTTTATGAAAAAATATTTAAAACAAAATCCACCAATTAATGAAGATATGATCAAAGCATTAATGATGCAAATGGGAAGAAAACCAAATCAAAAACAAATTAATCAAATGATGAAAGCAATGGAGAAATATCAATAAGATATTTCTTTTTTATGATATAATAGGAACGAAGGAGGGATACTATGAAAGACTTTAAAGAAAAACTAGCTTTAGTTCCAACAAAACCAGGTAGTTATCAAATGAAAAATAAAGATGGGATTGTCATTTATGTTGGAAAAGCTAAAAACTTACAAAGAAGATTAAGAAGTTATTTCACAAGAACACTAACAGGAAAAACAAAGATGTTAGTAGAAGATATTGATGATTTTGAATATATTGTTACTTCTTCAGAATTAGAAAGTTTATTATTAGAAATTAATTTAATTAAGAAGTATGATCCAAAATATAATATCTTATTAAGAGATGATAAGTCATATCCGTATATTGAATTAACGAATGAAAAATATCCTACCTTAAAGATTATTCGAAATGTAAAAAGAAAAAAGAATAAAAATCATTTGTATGGACCTTATCCAAATGTTCAAGCCGCAAGAAAAACAGTGAATATGATTAATCGAATTTATCCCTTAAGAAAATGTGATAAATTAAAAAAAGATTTATGTTTGTATTATCATATTCATGAATGTTTAGGATATTGTAAGAAAGAAATTCCAAAAGAAGAAATAGAAGCCATGAAAAAAGAAATTATTTCTTTCTTAAAAGGAGATCCAGGAGATATTAAAAAGAAAATTCAGGAAGAGATGAATAAAGCATCTGAATCGATGAATTATGAAAAAGCTTTAGAATTAAAGAGTATGTTAGAAGATATAGATACCACTCTAAAGAAACAAAAAATTGATTTAAATAAAAACTATAATTTTGATTGTATTAACTATGATACAAATCATAATTATTTAAGTATTGAAATATTTTTTATTAGAGATGGATTATTAGTAGGAAGACATAATGAGATTATCCCAACGATGGGAGATGCTCCTAATGAAGTAGAGGAGTATATGATTAAATTCTATGAGAATGGAATGACTCCTCATGAATTTTATATTCCAGAAGAGATGAATAAATCTTTATTAGAAGAATATTTTAAAGTAAAAGTATTTACTCCTCAAAAAGGAAGATTAAAGAGTGTTTTAGATTTATGTAGAGAAAATGCAAGAGAACAATTATCTCTAAAAGAAGAGACATTAAAGAAAGATGATGAAGAAAGAATCAAGGCTTTAGAAGAGTTAAAGAATCTTTTAGGATTAAAAGAATTACATCGTATGGAATCTTTTGATAACTCTCATTTATTTGGTACTTTCTATGTAGGAGGAATGGTTGTATTTGATGATTTTCTACCAAACAAAGATTATTATCGAAAATATAAGATTTCTACGGAAGTAAAAGATGATTTAGGAGCGATGAGAGAAGTTATCTATCGAAGATATTTTAAAACAATTATGAATGAATCTTATAAACCAGATTTAATTGTAATGGATGGTGGAAGAACTCAAATAGGAGCTTGTAAAGAAGTATTAGAATCTTTAAATCTAGAAATCCCAATCATAGGTTTAGTCAAAGATAAAACCCATAGAACGAGTCATATTATGAATGATAAATATGAACTATTACCAGTAGAAAAAGATTCAAAACTATTCTTATTCTTATCTCGTATTCAAGAAGAAGTCCATCGATATGCGATTACGTATCATAGAACCATAAAAGCAAAAGGAGCCTTATCCAGTATATTAGATGCTGTTCCAGGAATTGGAGAAGTAAGAAAGAAAGAATTATTAAAGAAATTTGGATCTCTAAAAAAGATGAGAGAAGCTTCTCTAGAAGAATTAGAAACCATTGTTGGAAAAGAAGTGGCAGGAAAATTACAAGAGTATTTACTTGACACTGAATCAAAAGATTAAACATCCAAAAGATGGTTTATTTGATATAATAATAGTGGTGATAATATGAAAAACAATAAAGGATTTACATTAGTAGAAATATTAGGAGTTGTAACCATCTTAGGAATTATGATGTCTCTCGCAATCATTGGATATACAAGATACATTGAATCTAGTAAGAATAAGAGTTACAACTTTATGGCACAATCAGCTTCCCAAGCAGCAGAAAATTATTATATGGATTATCCAACGGTTAGAACGGTAACATTTCAACAATTAGTAGAAGATCAATATCTAGAACCAACGATTGATCCCGCAACCAAGAGTGAACAATGCTCAGGAAAAGTAAACATTACGGTTGATAATACAACAGGAATTGATGTGAACTCTTATGAAGTCATTATGTGTTGTTCTAATGTAAATTATACGTATACGTTCCCAGGTGGACATAGAGTTAAAAACGATCATTGTGAAGCATAAAAATACATCTTAGGATGTATTTTTTTTATGTTTTTAGTATAATATAAGAGAATGAGGTGAAGGTATGGGTAAGATTCAAGTCATGGATGAAATTCTTGCGAATAAGATTGCGGCAGGAGAAGTTGTTGAAAAAACAATGAATGTTGTAAAAGAATTAGTGGAGAATGCAATTGATGCCTCTAGTACAGAAATCACAATTAAATTAATTGATTCTGGTGTAAAAGAAATAGAAGTAAAAGATAATGGTATTGGTATGGATGAAAAAGATGCTACGATGGCATTTGAAAGACATGCTACTTCTAAATTGAAAAGTTTAGATGATTTATTCTATATTGAATCATTAGGATTCCGGGGAGAAGCTCTTCCTTCTATCGCCAGTGTATCAAATATTCGCTTAAAAACAAGTGATGGAGAAATTGGTACTTTATTAACGTTAAAAGGAGGAGAAGATCTGCAAGTAGAAAGATCTGATCTTCAAAAAGGAACAACCATTACAGTATCGGATTTATTTTATAATACTCCAGTAAGATTAAAGTATTTAAAGAACTTATATGTAGAACTTGCGAGTATTGTAGAATACGTGAATAAGATGGCTTTATCCTATCCAAGTATTAAGTTTACGTTAATCAACAATGATAAAGTCTTACTTCAAACAGATGGTTCAGGAGATTTATTAAAAGTAATCTATGAAATCTATGGAGCAGACATCACAAAGAAAATGATTCCCATAGAAGGAGAAAATGATGATTACTATATCCATGGATATATCTCTTATCCAGAAGTAACCAAAGGTAATAGAAATTCCATCACGACACTTGTCAATGGAAGAGTTATTAAAAATAATGAATTAAATAAGTGTATCGTAGATTGCTATCACACATATATGCATAAAGATCGATATCCAGTGATAGTTTTAAATATTGATGTAGATCCTATTTTAATTGATATCAATATTCATCCAACGAAAATGGATATTAAATTCTCTAAAATGGATTCTCTAAAAGATTTGATTATTTCATCTATTACAGAACGCCTAGAAAAGATAACATTAATACCAGAAGTATCTGTAAGAGATAGTTATTCAGTAAGTGAAGTATCTAGACAAATCAATGAGAAAAAAGAAGAAAAAGTAGATGATACTAAGTATGAAGAAATCAAATTAGATTTTGATGTACAAGAAGAGAAGAAAAAAGAAGAAAAAGAAATAGAGGAGTCTCTTCCATTTGAAGTAGAAAAAGAAGAAAAAACTTCTCGTATCAAAAAAATGATTCCAAGAGGAGTCGTTCTTCTTACCTATATTGTTGCGGAAAATGAAGATGGAATGTATTTAATAGATCAACATGCCGCAGCAGAAAGAATTAATTATGAAAAAGTACTAAAAGAGATGAAAGAAAAACCTCTTCCAATTGATTTATTAGTACCAATTAAAATAGAACTAAGAAAAGATGAATTCATTCTTGTAAAAGAAAGATTTGATTTATTAGAAGAATATGGATTCTCTGCAGAAGAATTTGGTAAAAACACGATTATTATTCGTTCTCATCCATCTTGGATTCCAACAGAAAGAGCAGAAGATATTATTCATCATATCGTAGATATTATGATTGAAAAGGGAGAATTTGATTTTGATAAATTCATCTGGAGAATTGCCGCAACAACAGCTTGTCGTATGTCAGTGATGGCTGGAGATTATATTTCAAAAGAAGATCAAGAATGGATCTTAGAAAATATAAGATATTGTGAAAATCCATTTACTTGTCCTCATGGAAGACCTACGATTATTACCTATACAAAATATGAATTAGAAAAACTATTCAAGAGACAATTAGATTAGGGGGACATATGAAAGAGATTATTGTAATAGTAGGACCAACTGGAGTTGGAAAAACAAAACTCAGTATTGAACTTGCGAAAAGATTAGATGCAGAAATCATCAATGGAGATAGTGTTGCAATCTATAAAGGACTTGATATTGGAAGCGCTAAACCAACGATAGAAGAGCGAGAAGGAATCCCTCATCATTTAATTGATATTAGAGAGGTAGAAGAAGATTACTCTGTATTTGATTACCAAAAAGACGTAAGAGAGAAAATAAAAGAAATATCTTCTCGCGGAAAAAGAATTATCATTGTAGGAGGAACAGGTCTTTATATAAAAGCAGCTCTCTATAATTATCAGTTCACAGAAGGAACTACCTACAAAGAATATGAAGACAAAACAAATGAAGAATTGTATGAAGCAATTAAGAGTTATGGGATAAATCCTCCAGAACTAAACAATAGAAAACGATTAGTAAGAACATTAAACAAATTAGAAAATGAAGAACCAATGACTAATTTTAAAGATGAATGTCTTTATCCAATTTATGTTATTGGTCTCACAACCGATAGAGAGACTTTATACGAAAGAATTAATAAAAGAGTAGATGTTATGCTTCAAAATGGATTACTAGATGAAATCAAATCTTTCAAAGAAAAATATCCAACTTCTAGGATTCTCAATAGTGGAATAGGGTATAAAGAGTTTTATGACTATTTATACAAGGATAAACCATTAGAAGAAGTAGTAGAGGAGATAAAACAAAATTCTAGAAGATTTGCGAAAAGACAATATACATTCTTTAATCATCAATTTGATACACACTGGGTAGAAGTAGATTTAAATAATTTTCAAAATACAATTGATGAAGTCATGGAAGACATCCAAAAAAAAGAGAACGAATAGTTCTCTTTTATTTTAATTCTAAATAAACATTTGGATCATAATCATGTTGTTCATCAGGAGTTAATAAATAGGTTGGTACTAAGAAATAATTATATTCTAAGTAATCTCCTCCATCATCCGCAACAGGATCATCCCAAGTCAAATCTAAATGATACCAGTTTCCTTCAATTAATACGGCATTCCAAATATGTTTAGAAGAAGATACTTTATAATTAATTAATCCCATCTTTTCTAAGAATAATGCCATTAAATCTGTATATCCTCCACAAACTCCATATCCTTCAAATAAAGGTCCATACGCAATATCGGATTGATAACGATCAATATTTTGTTCACTCTTTAGAGAATCATATCGAGTCGTATTAATAATATAATCATGAACTGCTTGGATATTATCTCTCGCAGCTCTTGAAGGATTAATTAATTGGGGAGCTAATTCATTAATCTTCGCATTAATTTGTTCCATTTCATCTTCTGTATAACTATGAGTGACATGAATGGTAACTTGTCCTAAAGTATCATATTCTGTTTCAATATGAGAAAATCCATTGTAAGGATGAACAAAATTATTGATATCAGAAAGAAGACTTTGATCATTCGCAAACTTTTGAATATCTTCAATACATCCTTCATAATGCTTTGGACAATAAA
Organism: uncultured Caryophanales bacterium; assembly: GCA_947306705.1. Classification (GTDB taxonomy): domain Bacteria; phylum Bacillota_I; class Bacilli_A; order RF39; family UBA660; genus UBA3789. The sequence continues at coordinate 17,529 of CAMZHD010000009.1, read as the reverse complement.
AAGTAAACTCTTCCTTTCCAGCATTTAAAATCGTATAAAAGATATTAATAATATCTTGATAATTCTCTGGTTCAAAATTATCGGTATTAGTAGCATATAAAAATCCATAATCTCGATAGTAATCATTTACATCTCCTAATTCTACCTCTTTATGAGAATTAATAAGAGATTCTATGAAGGAATGAATATCTGTTTTACGGACTAAATAAACTCCTATAAATACACATACTAATCCCGCTAATAAAATGACTTTCGCAACAGCAAATACTTTTTTCATATATGCCTCCCATCATCAAATCCATTTTATCAACAATAAAAATCAAAGTAAATAAAAAAACCAATTATTTCTAATTGGTTTACTCCATAGTGTTCATCATCTTTGTTAATCTAGATTTTAAACGAGCAGCTTTATTTTTATGAACCTTTCCACTAGACATAGCTTTATCAACTCTTTGAATCGCAATATTCAAATTGTTACTTGCAGCTTCCTTGTTTCCAGCTTTAACTTCTTTTTCGAATTTCTTAATAGCAGTTCTCATACTTGTAGTAATAACAGCATTTACTTCTGCTTTCTTTGCGTTTGAACGCATACGTTTTTTAGCACTTTTAATATTTGGCATAATCTCACCTCACTTTTGTAAACAAGTTAATTTTACCAAATAAAATCAAAAAAATCAATTAAAATCGAACTTTTTTAAAATAAAAGAAAATACCCTTTTATTTTAGAAAAAGATATTGTATAATTTTAATAGAATAGGATATTGAGGTGCAGTATGGGAGAACAAACAATCGTAGATAAATTCTTAATTGAACTAGAACAACTCTTTTCCAAGAAAGAGGAAGAATTAAACACGATAGAAAGTCAAGAAAATGACTATCAAGCAATCAAAGACTTGCTTGATGTTTTAAGTGCGTCTCAAATGGCCTTTGTAGAAGATTTTGCAACGAAGAGAGAAGAAGAAAAAGCAAGAATCTTAGAATTATTAGAAAGAATAGAATCTTCAAAAGAAAGAGTACAAGCAATTGTAGAACAGATTATGAATTATTATTATTTAAAAGAATCTGGTCTATTAGAAGAAGAGTTTATTGCTCCTCAAAGAAAACAAGCAGAAGATGTATTAAGAGGATTACAAAATGATTTATCTTCTTACCAACAACAAATTCATCTATCAGATATTTCCAAGAAAAAACAAAATATAGAATCTTATATGGAGAAATTAGTATTAATTGGAGATGCCTTCACAGAGGGAGAGTTAGATCGTCCAGTAGAAGATATTGATTTCTTAGAAGCATTCTTAAATGATTGTTCTCTATCAGATGAAGAAAAAAGTGAACTTCTAACAAAAATCTGGTTAGAAAATGTTTCTATTTATCAAGAAATCTTAAATAGTAATAAAACAATTGAGATTGAAATAGAAGGAGAACAAGTAGAAGCAAAAGAAGAAATCGATGAAAGAGTTAAAAGAAAAGAAAAAGAATTATCAGAAGAAGATAAAAAGAGAATCAAAGAATTATTAAGTGACCCAGTAACTCTTCAAAAATTAGTTCATATTATGGATCCAAAATCTTTAAAAGAAATTGATTATACGTATATGGATCCTGCTTCTATAGAAGAAATTCAATTCCTTGCAGAAGATGAAATAGAAACCATTATCTATGATGAAGGAATTTCTCCAGAACAAGCATTAGCTCGTTTCTTTGAACAAAATGATCAAAGAGAAGATCGTGCAAAAGAGATTTTATCCAATATATTAGATTCATCTAGAAAAGAATTATTAACAAGAGAAGAACAACAATTAGTCATGGATAAAGCAAAAGCTCTTGTAGAAAAAGAAAAAAAACAAATTTCTAGAATGAATTTCTCAGAAAGACAATTATTAGATAATTATATTAGTGGTCTATATCGTCATAAAGCAGCACGTGTAACGATGTATAGAACCAAATCTTTAAATAAAGAAGCAGATACCATTTTAAGAGATGCTGCTTATGAAGCAAATTATTTCTTAAATCTAATTCAATCTTTAGATATTGATACAGAAGAAGATTATGAATTTGCTTCTCGCGCTTGTACAAGATTACAAGAAATCATGGATAGTTATGAAGTGGTCGCAAAAGATACGAAAAAAGATTTTATTCATCCTACGGAAACATCAGAAGAAGAAAAAGGAAATCTATTCTTCTTAATGAAGAATGAGGAACGCTCTTTCTTTGAAGATGATATTCAATTAGGAAAAGATAGTAAAGGAATAAGTAAAGCTTACTATGATGGTATTTTAAATACTTTAAATCAATTAGAAGAACAAGGTCCTGGAAAAACCAATTGCGCAAGAGATAGTTGGAAATATTTAAGAAGTCTAGGAGTCAAATATAAAGAAGGAAATCGTATTGGTATTTTCTATGTACAAACAGGAAAACAAGATATGATTATTCTAGGAATTAGCTTCATTTATGGTAGAGAAGACAACTTTAGAGAAGCAGATATGAGAGTAAAAATGAATGAAGATAAAATTCGACAAATGATGGATGACTTACAAGTAGAAGAAAAACGTCTAGCTTATGAAGAAAAATCAGTATCCATCAAAAATGAACTACAAGAAGCCAGTGGTAAAAAAGGAGAAGAAGAGTTAGAACAAATGATGCGAGATATCGAATCACAGGAAATCTCTAAAATGGTCGCTGCGCAAAAATAGAAAGGAAAGATGTTTATGGCAGAAGAACAATTCACATTAGTCATGATTCTAAAAGAAGTCATATTAGGGTATGAACATAAACTGGAAGAATTAAAAAGAATGAACGTCTCTCCACTAGAGAATTATAAGGAAGAGATTGAAAAAGTACGTTCTGATGTTTTAAATATTATGGATGTTGATTTAAGATCCATTGATGATATTTTAGCGGAATTATCCGTTCCAGAAGAAGATAAAAAACAAATTGCGAATTATTTAAGAACCATTCAAATTCTTTTAAGATTTAACAGAGATAAGAAAACAACCTATATTATTCAAGAATCTCAACTACAATATGTAAGAGATTTCTTTGAACGATTAGATGCTTTATCAAAAGAAAAGAAAGCACAAGATATAGAAAGTATGAATATGATTGGAAGACTTTCCAATCTATGTGAAAAATATAAAGAATTATTAAGAGCATTAGAAGATAAGAATAGTACTACATTTATGAATGATCAAGAATTAATCGAATTATTAATGAGAGAATGTTCTCTAACAGAATCTACCAAAAGAGGAATCATTCTTAGTATCATGAAATATAATAAACATGTATTTCAAAATCGATTAGGAGATCAAAAAGGAGAAGAAAGATCTTCCGAATTAGATGAAAAACAAGTATCTGAAATCTTTAAGAGATATCATTATGATTTCAGTGAATTAAGTGAAGATTTACGAAAAGAACTCCTAAAACAAGGAAATATAAAAAATATAGAGGATATTCTAGAAGTATTAACACAATACCATTTCCCAAGATTTTCTTTAGAGAAAAAAGGAAATAAACTAGTATTACTCCTACTAAGAGGAAATAAAGATGTCCTTGAAAATATTGTGTTATTTAGTAAGAAGAGAGGAATTACTCCAAGAGAACTAACAGGAATTCTTCCAGTATTAATTCCACAAGGTTTTTCTTCTAGAAAAATACTAGAAGGAGATTCTGTATTACCAGCGATTAGTGGAAGATCCGATGATTATGTAAAAAATGTGGAATACTTAGAAGAAATAGGTTTTGAAACAAGTTATATCTATGGAAAATGCAAAGAAGTATTAGCCATGAATCATCAAAGACTTGTCAAGAATATGGAAGCTTATCAAGAATATGGATTCCCATTCTTTAGAGATAATGGAACTTTGGTTCATCCAGCATTAGGATGCTTAATGTCCAGAAACTTTGCAGAAATCGTGGATCAATTTATTGAAATTTGTCCATTAGGACATTCTTATATTAAACAAAATATGAGTCGTATTTATAATATTGTGTCTCCAAAAGATTTAGTATTCTACAATATCATTGCTTCTTATCTACCAGTAGATGAGAATGGAGATTATCAAGAAGCAACAGGTCCATTTGTAAATAGTAATTCTTCAAAACCATTACTAAGAGGAGAAATCACAAGATATATTGGTAGTGGATATGAAAGTATTCCATACAAAGGAATCGAACAAGCAAATAAAGAAGAAATAACAGGATCCATTGAAATTCCAATTCAAGAGAAAGAGAGAATGGATGCTGCTGTTGAAAAATCCAATACAGAAGAAACAGAAATTATTGATATAGTTGGAAAGGATTTAGATGAGCTAGAACCATATACCGATCCAAATGATCCAAATCGTTATAATTTCAATGGAAGACTTATATCAAAACCAAAAGTAAAAAGAATTTATAATATCTTAAAAACATATGGATTAGAGTCTTTAGAAGATAGTTTATTATATGCAGTCACTTATAACTCTATTATGAATCAAGAAGATTTTGATAAGATAAAAGGAATTCTGAAAGGTAGGTTAGATTTATGCAGTTCTTACTAGAAAAAGGATTTACCCAAGAATTAATCGATAAACTTACCTTAAAGTACGATGAAGGTATCTTAGATGTCTTTCAAATTGAAAAAAGAAATGTCAGTGATGTGATTGATTTCTTCCGACAAATTGGAATTGAAAACATAGAGGAACTCATGTTATTTCGAATAGAACTATTCACAAAAGATGTAGAGGAAGTGAAAGAAATCTTTGATGATGAACATGTACATGAGATGGTTCAAGAGATTAATGAAGATATTCTAAATATTGATAAAATATAAAAAGTACAGGAAACACTGTACTTTTTTTTGTTTTTGTGGTATAATATTGCCAATTTTAAAGGGGGATGGCATTTATGAGTACTAGTTATCCAACAGTGAACATTTCATTGAAAACATTACTACAAGAATGCGCTAAGAATAAAGACTTACAAGAGGATATGTTTTTTGATTTTAGATTAATGAGTAGAGAACATGTTCATCAAGTATTTAAATATAAAAAATTTAATGATGATTTCACTGATTTTTTAACCTGTTATAATGATGGAAGTAGTGTAGTAGGGTATGTTCGTGCAAGTTATGATGAATTCCTAGAAAAACTAATGATTATATTAGGAGTAGAAGGTCATCATAAAGATAATGAAGAACTAACATTTGAATGTGAAAAAAGAATTGCTCGTCTAAGACAAATCACAAGTGAAGGAGAATTACTAGGAGAATTCCCGGTCATTTACCAAGACTTAGTAGATAGTAGAAGATATATTGAAGAAATAAAAGCATTAAAACGATTAGATCCAGTTAATGCTGATACTTATGAAGAAGAAGAGCATTACTATTTTGGATGTGCCCTAAAACATAGATTAGATCGATTCCTAGAAACACAAAGTGAATTCTATAGAAGATTAGTTCATCAAAGACAGGAATATAAAGAGCTAATTGAATCTAAATCATACAACTCTTATATTCGTGAGAAGATTGATGTGAATAAAATGACATTATATGTTGTTTGGGAATACTTAATGGTATGTGAAGGAACAAGAGATACCAATACCATTAAAAAGTATCTTGCGTTAGTTGAGAAGTATTTCAAATCTTCTTATGACAAATCAGTAAGAATCAATGTAAGAGGACAAGAAGTTTCTTATTACACAGTATTAGTGAAGTATAATGAAATGAAAGAAAAACTAAAAGGAGATAGAATTGCTTTACCTTGGGAGATTGTTCCAAAAGGAAAAGTACCAAGAAAAGTCATTCAACCTTTAAGTGAAAATCCAAGACCAGAAATCTATTCTCTAGAAGAAACACAACGTCTAAGAGCCAAAGGACAAGCAAAACAAGAATTCTATGAAAATTCTGGTTATGTATTATTCGCAGAAGGAAAAACGCAATATAATAAAGGATATGTAGGATATATCTATCCAAATGGAAAAGTTCTTCTAGATAGAGAGTATGATGATGCTCATCCTCGTTCTGCTGAAAAAAATGCCATTTATATTATGGATTTAGAGAATTTTGAAGAGTTAAGTCAATTAGATAAACAAGCTCTACAAAAACATCCACAGGTACAAAGAATGATTCACTCATCTACATGGAGAGAAAGAGCTAGAAAAATTATAGACGAAAAAGTACCAGAAGAAAAACAAGAAAAAGCAACTCAATTGATTAAACAGTATAGAGACCAATAAAAAAAGAATAGTTTAACTATTCTTTTTTATTGATATAATTCTTTCTTGATTAATTCTAAGTTATTTCTTAGTAAAGAAGCATAATCTTCTTTATTGGTTCTTTCCTCATCAGATATATTATCTAATCGATGTAATTCAATTGTTTGAATCGTAGGATTCTCTTCTAATAACTTTTTCGCATTATCATTAATAGGTTGTCCTTTGAATTGGAATACATAATTAACAGTTCCTGCTTTCATATAGTTTTCTGCATCGGATAATGTTTTTTGAGTAGCATCACTATCAATACATACAACCGTTAATCCAAATTTCTCTAAATACTTTAAAGCACTATCAGATACAATCAATACTTTATTATTCGTACTATCAACCGCTAATCGATATTCTGCATCTAACTCACTTAATTGAATCTTTAATTCATCATAAGCAGTATCTATTTCCTTCTTTAAAAAGTTACTAGAAACATATTCATCTAAACTTAATCGTACGTTTTGACTCATCATAAGAAGAGAGGATGGATTTAACCATAATTCTTCCGGAGAATAATCTGTCTCTAATACATAAGCAGTATCAATAATCTTTAAATCAGGATTAATAGCAAGTAAATCCACGGCAAGGTTTCTTTCTTTTTCTAGTAATCCGTTGTAAACAAATAAATCCTTTTTAGAATATTCATTTTTTTGTTTCGTACTGATCTTGTAATTATCAATATCAACTCCATCTGGATAAATAGAAGAGATCGTTGCATGTTCTCCATATAAGTTTTTCACAATATACTCGTTTGGATAATTCGTTACAATAATTTCAATGTTATCCATACTGTCATTGGTACAACCAGATAATAGAAATGGAATGAGTAATAGTAGTAAGCTTAATAGTTTCTTTTTCATAATTTCTCCTTCTTAGGTGGAACAGGATCATATCCAAAGCCTCCCCAAGGATTACAACGAAGAATCCTTTTAAATGCTAGGAATAGTCCTTTCATCGTCCCGTGTGTTTCAATTGCTTCTATAGCATAATGACTACATGTAGGAGTATACCTACATTTATTATGACTAGAGAAGGGTATTTTTTGATATAAATGAATCAGTTTGATAAGGAACCTCTTCATAGAATCACCATATTCATTTTACAATGGTTTCACTCTTTTTTCAACCTAAAAAAACTCTATTGAAAGAGGAAAAATCATGATATAATGAATACGGTGATGAAGATGGAAGAACTATTTCAAACCTTAAAGATTACTCCTAAGAATCTATCCTTATATAAGGCAGCCTTCTCTCATAGTTCTTATACAAATGAACATAAAGCAAAAGCAAACTATGAAAGATTAGAGTTTTTAGGAGATGCTGTCCTAGATTTAGTAGTAGCAGATTATCTATTTCGAAATCATAAAGAATCAGAAGGAGAAATGACAAAGGTAAGAGCAAGTTACGTCTGTGAGAATGCAAACTATTGTTATGCAACAGCCCTTGGTCTACAAAACTACATATTATTAGGAAATGGGGAACAAAAAGAAGGATTAAAGAAAGCAATTGTTGCGGATATCTTTGAAGCCTTAATGGGAGCAATCTACGTAGATTTAGGATATGCAACGGTAAGAAGAGTTGTATTAGATATTATTGTTCCTTATATAGAAGATCCAAATACATCTTTCTTTAGTGATTATAAGAGTGCTCTACAAGAATATGTTCAAACAGAGCAAAAGTCTCTAGAATATGTCTTAGTAAATGAAGAAGGACCAGCTCATGATAAACGTTTCACGGTAGAAGTAAAAATCGATGAAATCGTGTATGGAGTAGGCTCTGGAACGAGTAAAAAAGAGGCAGAACAAGAGGCCGCAAAAGAAGCATTAGATAAGATGGTTTTTTAAGAGAAAATTATTCTCTTTTTTTTTGAAATAATATTGATTTTAAGAAAAATAATCGATATAATGAATATATCAAAATATGGTACAAGGTAGCATAGTGCTTTTATTTTGGGACAAGGAAAGAGGTAGAGTAAAAAATGAAAAGAAGAACAGGAATTATTGTAATCCTAATCGCAGTATTAGCTTTAGGAATTGGTTACGCTGCCATGAGTGGAGTAACACTAAATATAGAAGGAGCAGGAACTATTTCAGTTGATGATTCAAACTTTGTAGTACATTTCCAAGAACCAGCAACCGTAGCTGGAGATGGAACAGTAACTGCTACAGTAACAGATTTATTAAACGCTGAGTTCACAATTGAAGGTTTCACAAAAAGAGGAGACAAAACAACAATTACTTATACAATTGTTAACGAATCTGATGAAATCGCTGCTAAATTAGAAAACTTAGCTGTTGATAATGCTGATGATACAAACTTCCAAGTAAATGCAACATTAGGAAGCAATACAATTGCACCAGGGGGAAGCACTACAGTCGTTGTTGAAGTAGAAGCTTTAAAAACTCCAGTAACTGCTGATGTAACTACATTTATAGCTTTATCAGTAGAAGCAAATCCAGTTGCTTAATAAAGAATAAAGTTCAAGAATAAAAAGTAGGTGAAAGGGTACATGAAAAGAATATTCACGAAAAGTGTTATTGTTGAATTAGTATTATTACTATTCCTAGTATTATGTACCCTTGTTCATCTTACTAGTAATAAAATCTTTACCGCAGTCCTAATAACAGGATCTGCCTTTCTAATCTCTTTACTGCTAAAAAGAGACAGAAATTTACCATCAAGTAAAAGAAAAATCTTAACGATGATGATCGTATTTGGAATATTCTATGTAGCAGCATTCTATGTATTAGGACTATCTACAGGATTTTTTAATGCGAACGTAAGATTTGGAGTAAAATCACTATTTACTTATATTATTCCAATATCTTTAACGATTATATCAATGGAATATATTCGTACGAAGGTATTAATAGATGATTCAACAGTATCAAAGGTATTAATTACCATTGTAGGTACATTAGTTGATATATCTTTATATTTAAGTACTTATAATTTTAAGAATCTAGAAAGCTTTATGGCTTTATTAGGTTTAATTTCTTTTGCATCAATTGCAAATAATATGTTGTATACCTATATTAGTGCAAGATATGGAAAAGATCCCGTTATAGCATATAAATTAATTACTATGCTATATAGTTATATCTTTCCAATCATTCCAGATGTATACGTATACTTTAGAACATTCCTAAGATTAATATATCCATTGTTGATATATTCATACTTAGAAAAATACTACAACCATGACTATTACAGAGAAAGACCAAAAGAACTACGAAAAGAAATTATTACTTTAGTAGTAGGAGTTTTATTCGTAGTATTTATAATCGGACTAGTATCTTGTAGATTTACGTATGGAATACTAGTAATTGGATCAGATTCAATGACAGGAACAATTGAAAGAGGAGACGTAGTCTTATTCAATAGTAAAGAAAAAGTCATTGAAGAAGGAGATGTCATAGTCTTCCGTCGAGATAACATTCGTGTTGTACACCGTGTTACCGCCGTAAAAAATATTAATGACGAATTTCGCTATTATACCAAAGGAGATGCCAATGCTGTAGCAGATGATTTGTATGTTACAGAAGAATCCTTAATGGGAAAAGTCATTTTAAAAATTCGTTATATTGGATGGCCATCCTTATGGTTAAGAAATTTGTTTAAATAAAGAGGGATTGAAAATGGATAAGAAAGATAGTATTAGAAAGACAGAAATTAAAAATTTACTTTTAATGGTAATTGTGTCTTCCATGATTGGATTAGCTGCTTTGACTTTTTACCTTACAAGAGATAAAGCAAAATATATTACTTATAGTGAAAATAGTAATATAGATTATAAGGTATATCTAAAAGAAAATGAATTCTATAAAGAAGAATACCTAGATAAATCGGATGATGAAGGAAAAGGATTCGTAGCCAGTCTAATTGAATCTATATCTGCTAATTTTAAATATCAATTAAAATTTTCAGAAGATGTAAACTATAAATATTCTTATCGTATTACGGTAGAAGCAGACGTAGAAGATTCAAGAAATGATAATAATATTTATCACTTTAGCGAAGATCTAATTACAAAACAACTAGCTGTTGGTTCAGGGGATATGAATATTGATGAAGTATTAAGTATCAATTATGAACAATATAATAATATAGCTAGTAGATTTAAAGATATTTATGATTTAACGAATACAAATGCTGTATTAAATGTTTACTTATATGTAAATGTACAAGATATAGACAAGAGTAATACTGCTGCTTTAGCAGAAAAGAAAGTATCTAGTCTAACCATTCCATTAACAGAAAAAACAGTATCTATCGATATTGCCAATAATGTTATTAGGAATACAAATAATCGTATTGAAATTACAAAAGCTGAAGATCCTACATGGATTTTAGTAATCAGTTTATTCTACTTATTAATTGCATTTGTTTATGCATTCTATCTAATCATTTATAGTCAAAGAACAAAGACTGCTCAAATGATTTATGATAAAGAAATTAAGAGTATTATGAACAATTATGATTCTTATATTCAAAGAATCAATGGTACTTATGATATTGGTACCTCACAAGTATTAAAGATTGAATCCTTCAATGATATGTTAGAGATAAGAGATACATTGAAACAACCAATCTTAATGCTTGAGAATGATCAAAAAGATGGAACATTCTTCATTATTCCAGCAACCAATAGTTTGATATATACATATGCATTAAGAGTATGTGATATTAAAGCAAAAATGGATGGAAATGAAGTACCAACGTATGATATTACAGAAATTCCACATAAAGAGTTCTTAAAGAATAAGAAATATACAGATAAGTATATTAAAGAACAAATTACAATGACAACTTCAATGCCAAAAATTGATGAAAAGAATATTGTACAAAACGTAAAAGAAAGTGGAAAAGACTTATATGATCAACTAGAAAAAACAAGTAGTTTTGATATCAATGAAATTCGTAAAGCAGAAAAAGAATTAAAGAAAAAAGAAAAGAAAACTAAAAAAGACACTGCTAAGAAAAATAAGAAATAAATAAGCAAATAAAAGATACGGTATTCTATAAGCAGTTTGCAGAAAGAAACGTATCTTTTTTAGGAGGAGAACTATGAAGCATAGACAATTTTTACAATTTATCACAAAGAACATCTATTTATGCCTAATTGTATTCGCAGTTCTCTTTTTAGGTGTTGGATATGCTCAAATGAGTGGGAAAACTTTTAATATAACAGGAGATGCCACAGCAGTAGGGCAAACCGGTATCTTTATTTCTAATATGGCAATCTCTGATAGTTATCTAGCAGATACTGCAAATTCTAGAGTAGTAACGTATTATCAAAGTATGTTCTCTCATAGAATTATTTTGTCAAATGATTTAGCTTCTTATATTACGTATGAAGTATCTGTAATGAATACTTCTGGAATGAATTATTTATATAATGGATTACAATATATTCCAGAGTTTTATAACAATCCAGAAATCATTTGTGTATCTGATTTAAATCCAGGAGATTTACTTGCTGCAGGAGATACTTTAACGTTCCATATTACCTATAAATATGATCCAAGTCTAACAACTATCACAAATACATATGTAAATTCATATGTTAATATTGATTGGGTTGAACCACCTCAAACAGTATTAGCAGATATTCCAATCAATGCAACAGCAAATTATACAGCTTCTTCTCATACAGAAAACTCTACTTGGTCGCCAAATGCCAATCAAAATGGATTTAGAGCCAACAATAGAACGTATAAACTTGCAAAGGAAACATACTCTGGTAGTAGTTCAGCAACTACACTAACGCAAAATGCATTGTCATGGAAAGTATGGTCAAAAGATCCAGATAATAATACAGTAACACTAATCGCAACGGCAACAACCTCTCAGAATGTATCCTTTGGAGGACATACAGGATGGACAAACTTTGTATTCCTTCTAGATGATATTTGCGAAATGCAATATGGAGGAGGAGTCGGAGCAACTGGTAGAAGTATGCGTCTAAGTGATATTGAAGAAAAAATTATTCAAGCCCATGGAGGCGTTGGATATGTCGATGTTTATGGAAATCCTATTTGGAGTTATCAAAACGTAGAATCGATTATAGGTGATTACTATACAACTTCTAACCCATATGGAAGCGTTCAAAGGGTAGGAAGTGTTTATCTATCAGACACCTTCTCTTCAGAGAATGATGTAGACCTAACGGCTATCAACAATGAATCCGTTTATATATCGGCTCCAATTGCCTATACAGATATGAGGATTTCTCGAAAGGATAGCATTAATACTTATCAAACCAATTATTCCATTTCAGCTGAGAATTTACAAAATCTTCTTCCAACAGAAACATACAATCTAATCTTTGGAGGAACCGATTATTTCCTTGCGACTCGTGTAACGGATGTATCAAATGGAAATATCAGTTATGGAATGATAAAAGCTGGAACCGGACTAAACGGAGTTAAAATTGCTACTGGAACAGAAGCAGGAGCCATAGAAGGTGGAACAGAATCTGCAAAAGTTAGACCAATGTTAGTACTAGACATGAATCAAGTAAGCTATAGAGTAGAAGAGGATGGCTCTGTATCATTTAGTTAAAAAAGAAAAGAATTCTTTTCTTTTTTTATGAAAAAGTGCTATAATGAGATTGCTGTTTATTCGTTTGGAAAAAGAAAAGAAAGGAGATACAATGAGTAAAATTAAAATATTTGCTTTAGGCGGTTTAAATGAAAACGGAAAAAATATGTATGTAGTCAAAGTAGATGAAGACATATTTATATTTGATGCCGGTCTAAAGTATGACAATGATATCAATTTAGGAATAGATTATATTATTCCAAATTTTGATTATTTAATACAAAATGAAAAGAATATTAAAGGAATATTCTTAACACATGGACATGAAGGAAATATGGGAGCTGCTCCTGATATTATTGAGAAACTTCCTAATATTCCTATTTATGGAACAAAATTAACGTTAGCGATTGTGAACCATGATATTGATAAAACAATCGTAGAAAAACCAAACTTAATAGAAATTAAACCACACGTAAAAATAGATTTTGGAAAGAATGCAATTTTTCCAATTAGTGTAACACATTCCATCCCAGATGCAGTATGTTATGTACTATATACACCAGATGGAGCAATCGTATACACAGGAGACTTTACGTTTGATTCTACCATGATGGGTGGATATAAAACGGATATTGGAAAATTAGCGTATGTTGGAAAACAAGGAGTATTATGCTTATTATGTGAATCTTTCTATGCAGATAAACCAGGACATACTTCTCCTCAAAATAGAGTAGGAGAATTTATTCGAGATGTTTTAAATAAATCAAAAGAAAGAATCATCGCTACGATATTCCCTGCACACTTCCATCGTATTCAAGAAGTATTTGATGAAGTATCCAAAACAAAAAGAAAAATTGTTATTATGGGGAAACCCCTACAAGAGCTAATTCATAAAGCAATTGATGATGGATACTTAAAGATTGATCGAGATAAGATTGGAACTCTTGCAGACTTAGAAAACAAGAATTCAGTCGTATTAATATCCGATGAAAAAGAAAAACCATTCGCAAATCTAGAAAGAATTATTCATGGATTTGATAAATATATCACCATACGAGAAACAGACACCATTTTTATTACAGAACCATCTTATGCAGGAATTGAAAAACGTCTTGCGACTATCATGGATGAGATTGCTATGTTAGGAGCCGATGCCATTAGCTTATCGAGTAAAAAGCATTTACTTCACCATGCCTCTCAAGAAGACTTAATGTTAATGATTGATTTGATGCAACCAAAATATTTCTTCCCAGTAAAAGGAGAATATAGAAATCAATATGCAAATGCAGAAATCGCAGAACAATTAGGAATTCCAAAAGAAAATATACTATTAAAATTAAATGGAGATGTAGTAGAATTTGATGATGGAGAAAACATTGAATCTTTTGAACACATTGAAACCGATCAAATCCTAATCAGTGGAAACAATGGAGGAGATGTAGGAGACTTAGTATTAAAAGATAGAGAAATGTTAGGATCGAATGGAATTGTCATTATCAGTTGTACACTAGATAAAACAACAAAGAATATTGTAGGAGGGCCAGAAATCTTAACTCGTGGATTTATCTATGTAAAAGAGTCCCAAGATTTATTAGAAGAAACAAAGAAAATCTCAAAAGAAGTCATTGAACAAAGTATTGAAGAAAATATGAAACGAGTAGACTATGCAAAAATAAAAAATGATGTAAGAGATGTTTTAGGAAAATTCTTCTATCAAGAAACGGAATCTAAACCAATGATTATTACAGTGGTTCAAGAAGTATAGAAATATACTTCTTATCTGTATCCGTAGCTCAGTAGGATAGAGCAATCGCCTCCTAAGCGGTAGGTCATGAGTTCGATTCTCATCGGGTACACCATTTAAAAATAAGAACTTATATCAAGTTCTTTTTTTTGTGTCAACCAATCAACTTTAATATACAAATACAGAAAAAGAGTGGTACAATTAAAATAATAGGAGGATATATATGGGAAAAATAGAAATAGATGAGGAAAGACTTCTTCAAATCATAGAATATGGTGAAAAAATGGCAGCTTTAGCAAGACAAGCACTAGCTGTTTCTAAAAATAAATTTCACATTTACGCAGAAGAAGAAAAAGCAATTCAAGGACCAGATCAACAATTTGAGAATAGAACACCTTCTGATATGAGATATGAAAATGGATCACATGGATGCGTTCGTAGTCCAATGGAATTGTCAATGACTGACAAAGACAACCAACAATTACAACCAGGGGAAATTCCAGAAGGAGAATTAGAAAATGTAAGAGCAGGATTAAAGCGAACTCCTGAGGAATTAGCAGCTATGATGGAAGAAAGCCATCAACAATTACAACCGGGAGAAATTCCAGAAGCTAGATTAAGAGAAGTAAATGCAGGATATCCAAAACCTTATACATTAACAAATGATGGAAATAATCCATATCGATAAAAAAGAATACGAAAGTATTCTTTTTTATTATCTTTACATGATTTAGGAACAATGATAAAATTACTATAGAGGAATAGGGTATGAAAAAAAGAAAAAAGAGAAAATATCTTTATGATCTATTAATTGTACTTCTTTTATGTGTAGGAATAGGCTATGCAATTTTAATGCAGGATTTAAATATTACTGGATATTCTCATATTAATAATGCTACTTGGAATATCTATTGGGATAATGTTCAAGTAACAACAGGATCTGTGAGTGCAGAAACACCACAAATTAATCCAACTACAAAAACATCCGTTTCTTATGAAATTACACTTCATCAACCAGGAGATTTTTATGAATTTACGATAGACGCTGTAAATGATGGATCCATTCCTGCTACCATTACAGCTGTTACAAGTAAGATGAACAATACTCCTATTTCGTCTTTGCCAGTTTATTTAAACTATCAAGTAACAATGGAAAATGGAGATCCAGTCATAGTCAATCATGTATTAGCAGATGGTGACAGTGAAACTTATAAAGTAAGAATAGAGTATAGAACAGATATCAATCCAGAAGATTTACCAAATTCTTCTCAAACATTTAGTTTTGATTTTATAATTACCTATGAACAGGGAGATCCAGGTGATATCCTCTATGCGTATCACTTTCCTTTAAGCCCCGTTCATATTGGAGATGATATTTCTAATTTAAGTAATGTTTATTATTCTTGGGATGATTATTATAATAACACATATAGTTCTACAGTATCGATGCGTTACTTAGTGAATTCCCATAATAAAATAGTAGATATGTGTATATTATATAGAGACAACTGTTTTAGGTTAAAAAAAGAGAACGATTATAATAAAATAATAAATAATATAATGAACTCTTTAGCACAAACTTGTGACACTACAGTGAATGGAGTAGTTAGTTGTCCAATTGTATTTTCCGGAAAAACAACAGTTAATTTATACAACCCAAGAAATGGGGCCTACGAAAATGAATATAATGTATTGGTATCATGTGAATCCGCTGACCCATATCATTGTCGGTGTAAATCTAATCCATATTCTTGTGTTTGTGACAATAATCCCTATGAAGAAACGTCTAGTCAAGAATATGATTATGCTTATAGTTTTTCTTCATTTACACCTAGTCACTTGAATCAGTTGAATGGTAATTATGAATATGATCCAGCTGCTTTCTATTCCAGATATGGTAAAAAAGTATTTATGCAACATACTTTATCCCATGACAATAATTTTGTAGTTCTAGATACAAACTTAGTATATTATTCAAACAACACAGTATACCCTATAGATTTATCAAAAGGTTATAGTGTGCTTTATACAGAGTACTTCACAAATTTCCCTTCAAATTGTACAAATATCAATTCATACACGTTTGAGTGTACAATTCCTGGAGAAAACATTACTCTAAGAATAGCAGACCCAGATCGTCTTGATTATGATGCGGGAGAAGCATTCTTAATCTTGACAAGTGCTTCGAACACCTGTATATATCAGACTCGAGATAACATATTCTTTTGTAATTAAACCTATGATATAATTCATAGGTTTTTTACTGGCTTTATTATTTAAAGAGATTGAATGAAATAATTCACCAACCACCAAATATACTTTATATCCTAATCATTATTATTGTTCTTGTGATGTTAGTTATGTAATTGAATATTATATGCATAGTTCTATATTCCTTTACAAGAGAAATTCTTTTTCTTATAATAAGATTTGGAACGGAGAACGCTTATGAAATGGATAAAGAAACATTGGTTATTACTGACAATAATATGTATTAGTCTCATTCGTTTTATTATAAGTTTTGATTTACCATCTTTTTATTTTATGAATTTATCATATGATGATGCATTGATGGTCAGTCATATGCATTATCTAGTAAAAGGAATGTACTTAGGGAAATATAATGAAATGACATTAATAAAAGGAATCGTATTCCCGATAATATTGTTTTATGCTAAAACATTTCATTTATCTTATAGTTCATTTTTTTCCATTCTTTATATTCTTTCCAGTGCCTACTTTATCAGTAGTCTCCAAAAAATGATTAAAAATAAATATTATATAATATTAATCTATACAGTCATATTATTTAACCCCATAACAGTCTCCATGGAATGTTTCCAAAGACTATATGATAATACTATTGTAATTCCAGAAATATTATTCTTCTTTGGAATCATCATTAGAATTCTAGAAGAAGAAAACCCTAGATTATTTCAGTATATTATATTAGGATTTATCTCCGGAATTATGGTTTTAACTAGAAATGATTTTATATGGATT
>CAMZHD010000008.1 GCA_947306705.1 uncultured Caryophanales bacterium | reverse complement strand
TAAGGAAGTTTTACCAGTACCAGAAATACCTTGAAGTATAACTAACTTAGTAGCAGATAAACCTGAGATAAACAAACGAATCATATTCGTTGTATAGTAAAGTCTTAACTTAGAAGCACAGAAGTTTCTGAAATACTCTACTAACTCTTCCAAAGTAAAGGTATTGTTGTAGTTTTGTACTTTGTAATCTCTAAATTCCAAATCAATCGCATGTAATTTAGAGAAACGATAACTATCTACATCACCATCAAGGGTCTCTGTACTTTCAGTCTCTTCAGAAGTAACCGTAGCTTCTTCTCCTGGTTTTAATCCAAGTTGAGAAACTTTCATTGCTAAAATCTTTTCTTTTTCTTCTACAAGATTCGCAACTTCACGATTTAACTCTCCTATTTCTTGAAGCATAGATTCTTGTTCTACTAAAGTCTTACGGAACTTAACATATTTCTTAATAAAGAATATAACTAGTAATACAATTAAACCTAAGATTACAAGCATTACAAGTATCGCAATCACAACAAAGATCCATTCTGCTCCTGAAAAATCTTTTCGATAGAATTCTACTACATTCCAATAGTCTTGAAAATTGAATAATTGAATAATACCTTTAAAAATACCACCAAATATCATTCCAACACCCTTAAAGAATACAGACATAAATTCAAATAAGAATCGTATAAATGTATCCATATTATTCCTCCTCAAACACTAACACTTTCAACACATTTTGATCATACTTCAAGAAGAATTCTCTTTCTCTGTATCGACAATCTTCTACAATCAAATAATCAAAAATACCTTCTTGATAGATATTAAATATCTTTTGATAAATATCACTAATATGTGAAAAGTCTTGAATACACGCAAATACAAAGTCATCTGCAAAAGCTTCCTTTTGAGATAAATAAGTATTATAAGGAACTCCAATCACAACATATTTCCTAAATAATGGATTATCCATCAAAGGATACATCTTAGGATCAAATTTCCCTCTACTAACAAATGGGCTATCTACTCGAATAATCAATTGATTGATTTCTTCTTTTGCAAGTACCTTCTTTAAGATATAAAGAGATACTTTTTGTAGGAAGCATTCCATCTTTTTAGCATCTAATTTACTATCTTGGTAGATCTTTGTAATCATACCTTTTTTATATACATCTAATACTTTAATCTGTGGAATTAATTCTATATAACGAATGTTATCATAGTTTTCAAATTTCTTTTCAGATAAAGTATAGTAATTATCTTCATAATGGATCATCTTATCACAAGTAGTAATTGTTTCACGTACCAATGTAATAAGTTTAGATAAACGAGTATCTAGTCGACTCTTTAGTTCTTCATGTTGTTCAATAAAATGAGTCACAACTTCTGGAATACTAGATTTATCTTCATACTTTAATAATTCTATTTTGCAGATATCAAATGCGAGAGGTTCCAATTCTTGAATGATTTGTTGATTTCCTGAATACTCTTCATTACTAACTTGTAATTCGAATTCACGATAATCATCTAACATTTCTTCTTTCGCACCAATTAATTCATCTTTTAAGTTCTTTTCTGTAAAATGATCAGCATCAATAGTATGGAAAATTTGATAGTAATAATTATCGATAAAAGTACGGAAATAGTGTTCCCATACTTCTCTTACAAACTTTGAATCACGACCATCAATCAAAACCCCATATTCGACAAGGCGATTAACTTTATAATTCATAAATACACTGATTAAATTTTCCATATAATCACCTATCCTACAGAATAAATTATAACATATATTTTTTTTGAAAAAAATAGTCTAATCTGCTTTATTGACAGAAACTTGGACAATCGATGTTTGGTTGACAACTGGATATGTATAGTTTTGAGAAACATCGTTTTTATAGAACAAGACACTTGTACTAGAACTTGCCGGTATCTTAAATGAAAATTTCTTAACATACTGGAATCCATTAATTGTCTGTTCTTGATAATTGGTTGGTAAATGATGGATATAATTTAAATCTGTCATATCCACTTCTAATACTTGAGGATCATACGTTAAAGTAACAATAGCAGAGAAACAATTTGCTTGTTCAGCTGGTGTCAAATTAATAAAGTCATCTAGATTAATCTTATCTCCTACTGCATAAGAACCAAATGCTGTTTCTACTTCATAATAAGCAATCGAATTAACGAAGTTAACCGTTAAATATTTAGAACTAGAACTATCCACAATCTCATACGTGAAATTACTCTTTTCCACACCAATCGTATATGAAGCACTCAATGTCTTTACATAAGGAGCGGAAGAAGTAACTGTTACTCCTACCGTAACCGTATCCCCTTCTGAGAAACTTTGATGAGGATATACAGTAACTTGAAAAGTATCAAGATCTTCTTCTGGATGAATGGTATCTCCATTTTTACTTAAGGAACAAGTAACCGTTGTAGGACAATCCACAGAAATTGTGTAAACAATATCCGTATTGGTAACACGTCTACTATTTTTTCGATTTGTTAAGTCAATCGTTAATGGATAAGAATTGACACCATCCCAGTTTTCAATAGAATAGTGTTTTTCATTTACCCCTAAAATTCCACTATCAAAATAGAATGCCTTTGTTTCTAAGATAAAGTCATAGATAATATTACGAATATAGCGTCCGTAAGCAACCGTTACAAAGACAAAACCTATTAAAAAGATTAATGATAGGATACTAAGAGTTTTATGTTTTCGAATAAATTTCATCATAAGCCCTCCTATGCAATCATCTGTTCAGAATGAAGAGACACTTCAATATTTTCTAAATAATTAGAGTATATTGGATCATTACTATAAACAGCAGGGAATGTAATTACCATCGTATAAACATCCGTTACTTGATCTTCAAATAACATTTCATACTCATCATTCACATCATAAACTCGATACCAAGCACCATCTTCATCTTGTGCATTTCTCGCAGCACTTAGTATATTCGTTGCCCCACTTGCTTCTGGTAATTCATTTCGATATAACGCAACACTAATTGGTAAATTCGTAGTTGTACGAACAGATACTGTATAAGAAAGATCCACATCTCCCATCGTTTCTCCATCAAAGTTAGAAACACTAAAACGATAAGAATAAGCAGTACTACTTGGAACAATACCATCTGGATCCAAGTTAAAACTTACATCTTCTCCTTTAAAAATATAAACAGCTTTATCAATATTAGAGAAAATCTTTGTTTGTACTTCATATCTAGAATAAGCAACGGTTAGTAAATAATAAGATAAGAATAACATGCTAAATAATAGTAGCACAAAAAGAAGAAATCTTTTCTTTTCTTCAAAAAGCGTAATATTTTGAATTTTTGAAAATGCTTCTTTCATAAATCTCCTATCCTGAATATGGTACAATTGTCTCTCCTTGGTATTGATATGCATGGAAATTAATCTCAAATAAACCAGGGATTTGTTCTGGTACAAAAGAGGTAACTTCTACATCATCATCATAATCAAATGTAAACCAGAATGAAATATTAACGGTCGTTCCAATCTCAATCTGTGGAAGAGTAATAATACCACTATACGTATTTTCTCCTGTTTGTATAAACATATGGTTTGCTTGAATATCGGAATATTCAATATGCATTCCTTGAGGCAAATTATCCGTAATAAATTCAAATTCAAATAATAAAGCAACTTCAGACCCTGCTGGATTTAAGTCCAAGGTAACAAGTCCCGCTGCTCCAGGAGCTACTTTTCCCTCTCGAACGTGATAATCATCCCAAATAATATGATTATCAAACACACTACTATCAAGAGGAGATGCATTGGCAAAAACATCTACATCATTTAACGTAATATGAATCTTAGACGTAGGAATAGAATACTTTCCATCAATATTGGATTCATACAACGTATATGTTGATTTTGAATTCAAATAGAAAAAGCACGCTATTAAAAATAATACCATGATAATAGACATAAATTTGTACATCTTGATTCTATTTTCCATATTAACTCCTATTATCATCATTATACCATAAAAAAAAGAGATTATTGTAAAATAATCTCAATTTTTTTATAAAATTTCTACATCCTCATCAGAAGACTTTACAGTCTCTTTCTTTTTCTTAGGTTTCTCTTCTTTTATTTCCTCTGCTTCATCCTCAACAGTTTCATATCTTAGGATGATAACAAACTCATAAACTTGATAGATAAAGACAATCATAATTGGTAATAATACTAAGAATAAGAATCCAATTCTACTTTCAAGAACTCCTACAACAGCACCAATCTTATGATAAGTTGTTGCATATTTTCCAATAACACGATTACTAGAAATTGTAACAGCTCCTCCATGATCTACTGTGTAAAGAGAACTATAATCATCAGACTCCATCGCAACGACTGCATCCGTTCTAAGAATATAACTTTCATTATAAGGAGCATAGTAATAAATTACATCCCCTTCTTTAATGTCATTTGAATTCTTAACAACTAATAAGTCACCATTTTTCGTATTTTGAACATTCTTTTCATCAAATAAACTAATATTATGAAAAGTATAATTACCAAATTGTGTATAACCATATTTATTCTTATTTAGAATATAAGCAGTCATGATGATAACATACACAATAATAATAACTTCTAAAATAGACCAAACCCAATGAAAAACCTTTTTCATTTTTAATCACCATCCTAATTTTAACATATATTATAGTATTTTTCCAAGTACTATTCTATTTTTTTCTTTACAATAACATATTTGATATCTTCATCAATAACTTGATCATTATCATATAATTTAAAGACTACTCGATAAGTACCACTCGTTAAAGTAGAATTTAAAGTTAAATCAATATCTTCTTCAGAATCAGTCATTGTAAAACTTACTTCATTTCCAGATACTACAGTGAAATTATTAGTAAATAAATCACTAAATGGAACAGAAGTATAAGTAATAGAATTTACATCATCGATGTTTCTCTTGTAAATCTCAATACGGAAATTTGGATTTGATAATTGAGACTCATACTTAACAGTATATGTATTAGTAGTAGTGCCAGCCGCATTCTTTCCAGTTTCTCCGTCAACTAATTTTGTAGTATCATCACATTCTGCTGTAATAGAGTTTTCAGATCCAACTACATTTACAACAAAATCTTGAGTAACCACTTCAGAAGATGCATTATGTAATCCATCACTAGAAGCAAATAAACTATATCGTACCGTATATTGTCCCGGTGGTAAGAATTCACTTACCGTAATTCCAGCAGGTCTTTCAATATTTGATACCTTATTAGCAAGTTTAATTCTAAAGACTCCATTACCATCCGCATAGTAATTGACTCTTCCGAATCTAATACTTGTACCCACTAATAAGCTGGATGTAACCTGTTCTCCATCACTATCTAAGAAGATAACATTTAGACCCATCTTACTAGATTCATAGTTTGTATCAATAACTGGTTTATTATTACCAGTCGCATTATACTGAATCGCAGTTGCATAATCAAACTCATCTTCAACATTGTAATATAAATAATTATCATTTCCAGCAAACGTTTGAAGTAGTACCGCATTACTACTATCATACGTACTGTAATACATTTGTGTATCACGAATTCCTAATACAATGAAGATTGGGAATCGATCACTATCCCTTAATTCAAAGGATACATGATTATTCAAATGAGTACCTGTAACATTCGTTTCTTTAAAGTCAAAGATAAACATAAACTCTTCATCCGCTAGATGAGTATTCGTATCATAATATAGTAAGTTCGACGATGCATCATCATATGTATTCGTTGAACTGGTACTATCCATCTTAATAAACTTCGATAACAGATAAGTACACTCATCATATTGAGTTTTTTCTGCTTGAGCAGCCGTATAATCCGCTTGTGTAATTCGATAGTAATAGTACAATGGTCTAGTCGTTCCAGCACCAAAGTCCATCATCGTAATAACCGTATTAACAGGTAATGGATCATTTGTAATTAACATATGCTTATAAGAATTTGTATTTCCATAAATATTACTAAATTGTTCATTATAACTAATTAATGAGAAATAAGCAGTAAATTGACTTTGATTTGTAATGTTAACATCTGTCAAAGCAGGCATTTCATATTTCTTATCATAAGTAATAGAAGCATCGTAACTATCTCCATCACCAAAGTCTCTTGCCTTCATATGAACCGTAATATTAATAAACTTTATTTCATCTTCAACAGCATTTCTAGGAATAGATGCTTGAACACTGATAATACCATCACCAATGTTTCCATTTCTCGTTATGTTCTTTGCATGATATAGATAGAACATAAGAGATGGCGGCATCTTTTTATTATCGGTTAGATACTCATCCGTTCCTGTGAAGTCTCCTCCATCGGTATCAAGATATTTCGTAGTACCATAACCAGTCCACTCAGAAGTTTCAGCCTTCATAGATAAACCAAAGATTGTATTGGCTTCTTCTTCTGTATCCGCAACTCTTGGTACATCATTAACATCGACTAAGGTAACATCATCATCCATACCTTCAACATTGAATCCTAATACTTTGAAAGTAGTATTACCTTCAGCAAAATGAATCATTTGTAATTCATAAGTACCTAAGGAAGCATACTTAGAAGCTGTCAAAGTAAATTCATAGTTAATAGCATCGAATCCGATCAACCATTGGTAACCAGTTTCTCCGATATCCTCTGGATCGATGTATTGTGTTTTAATTTCATCAAAAGTACCATCTTTCAAATAATTCGAATAGAATCCATCTTTTGTAATATCATGATTAGTCTTACGAAGACCAACAACGTAACTACCACCAATGATTTGAGCACTTGCGTTAGCCGCATCTCCATAATCATAAGTTGGCCCATATAATCCATAACGATAGTTTCCTTCGTTTACTTGATACATTCCAAAGAACGTCATTCCATAGACTTCACCATAAGAAGTAGCTGCTTGGTTAACCGCAATATTAAGAACTTGTCCTGGTAACATATATAAACGATTATCAACATTTTTCGTAACAGTCTTAGTATCATCATTAATAGTTACCGTAGCAGGTACCAAAGTACCTCCAGAATCCACTCCACTATAGAAAGATTCTAGTTTATTCGCATTATGTTGTAGTAATAAAGTTGTTCCATTCTTGATTGTAAGATGGTCAACTAAGTTAAATGAATAGTAAATATCAGAATAGTCATTCGTACTATCGGTAATACCAGCTAACTCGATACAAGAAGCATCTACTACCAATTCATTCGTTCTTTGAATTGAAATACTTTGGTTTGGATGATCCATAGTACCAAGATTTTTAATATAAATACTAGAAGGTCCTGAAGAAGAAGATGCATTTCCACTTCCAAAGATACTACCATTAATGATAAATTCATGACTATGATCTTCATAACCAGTACCATTAATATTAATATCAATACCTTGTGTAACAGAGATGAATGTCCAGTCGAAGTTAGTAGATCCAGTATCGTTTGATTCTCCTCCACCAAAGACGGTTCCATAAATATGAATATCATCTTCTGTTAAAGTATTAGAATTTGTAATAGCACTCATTCCGATATTTGTTTTAGTTTCTCCATAAACGACAGCCATTCTTGGTCCACCGTAAACGTTTCCATAAATAACTCCACCAGCAATATTAACAGTTGCTGTAGAATTTTGTTCTGCTTGAACTCCAGTAGAAGCAGCATTACCACTTCCGAATACGCATCCTTCTCGAGGAACATCTGAACTAGCAGTACCTACAACAGTTGCTCCATCAATAGTAACAGTAGAGTCTCCTTGAACAATGGCTGTACTACCATTACCTCCAGCATAAATATTTCCAAGAACATTTGCATCCGTAACAAAGACTTCTGTACTTCCATTAACTAAACCTTCATTACCTCCACCGAAGATACTTCCAGAGAAAGATCCTCCATCAATATCTAAGTAAGTACTTCCAGATACTAAAGCTTCATTACCTCCGGCATAAACACTACCGATAGTTCCACCGCCAATATTGACAGTCGTGGTTCCAACAGGAGCTTTATTTCCTCCGCCAAAAACAGTACCAACTTCTCCTTGAGCAATCGCAATATTGGTATCAACAGTAGTACCACCTAAGTTATTTCCACCATAAACGGTAGTAATATGGGCATTATCATTGCTGACCCAAACATGAGAAGTAGAAACATCTCCAGTCGTATTCGAACCACCAAATACACTTGTAACCGTTCCTCCACTGATGGTTACTTCGGAAGTATCAAGACCAGCTTCATTACCTCCACCGTAAACATTTGTAATCGTTCCCCCAGAAATCGTTACATTAGAATCTCCGGAAGAAGCATTATCTCCTCCACCAAATACGTTGGTTATTTGAGAAATACCCGTAACCGTTATATGAGTTTCATCGGTTTCTCCACCTTGGTTATTTCCACCATAAGCATTTGTAAAAGTTGAGTTTGTAATGGTTACTCCACTTGTATCAACAGTACCAGAGGCATTCGATCCACCAAAGACAGATCCACCAGTTGTTCCAGTAATGGTAACAGATGTTTCTCTAGCATCAGCATCATTTGTTTCACCTTTACCTCCACCATAAACATCATGTACAGTAGCATTGGTAATTGTGACATTTGTCTTTGTCGAAACAGAAGCTTCATTACCTCCACCATAAATATCTCCAGAAACAGTTAAAGAACCTGTTACAGAAACATTAGTTGTTCCAGTAGATCCTCCTAAGTTGTTACCACCAAAGATTTCAGCAACCGATCCGCTGGTAGCAGTAACATTCGTAGTTGTTACCGTTCCTGATAAGTTAGATCCACCATATAAATTACCAGTAATCGTAGATCCAGTCAGATTAATATTTGTCGTCGTTTGACTAGTTTTATTTCCTCCACCAAAAGCATTTCCAATGGTTCCGCCATTTAAATTAACGACATCTCCATTACTTGGTCGTCCAGATTCATCAAATCCTCCAAACACCTTAGACATAGATCCACCGTTAATATCAACAGTTATATTACCAACAACTTTTGGAGTATAGTTATTTCCATCGACAGATCCACCTTTACCTCCACCAAATACATTTCCAGTAATGGTTCCTCCATTAACAACAACATTTGTTGTAGAAGAACTTGAATTTGTATTTTGGTTAATGGTATTAACAGATCCATAAGCACTACCACCATAAACATTTCCACCGATAGTACCACTATCCACTAAAACAGAAACACCACTACGGATATAAGTTCCAGGGTTATTGTTATTTCGATAACCTCCTTCGCCTCCACCGTAGACATCTTGTAAGACATTTCCACCATTAATATGAATATTAGAAGAGCCAAAAACAGTTCCTTTCGTTCTACTTCCACCATAAATGGATTTTTCAACCGTTCCACCCGTCATTTCAATAGAAGTATTAACAGTATTTTGTGTAGAATAACTTGGGTTTCCAGCACCGTTGTTGTTACCCCCACCATAGACAGAACCTTTAATCGTACCACTAACAATACTAATTTTAGATTCATGAGTACCAGAATTTAAGGAAACAGCAACCGCTCCATAGTTACCTCCACCATAAACATTTCCATTAATGGTTCCACCATTGATAACCACATACGAATTATCAGAAGAACCAACAGAATTATATCCACTTCTACCATTAGCAGATCCAAATACAGAACCTACATCAATATCATATAATTTATCGGAAAGAGTCGTATTTCCAATTGTTGCATGTCCTCCGACATAAACATAAGAGTCTCCCGTTAAAATTGCTTTTCTATCATTATCGTTTCCTGCATAACCATTACTTGCACCAGCAACACCATAGTTAACAGTACCACCTGTAACGGAAACAATACGGTTACCATTGGTTGTAAGATAAGCTCCTCCACCAAAGACAGCATCTGTAACTCCACCTTTATGATAAATAAAGATAGCATTATAGTTTTGCATTGAAGTAGAGGGCCCAGGTCCACCATAAATCGTAAAGATTCTTCCACCTTCTACCGTTACACTATTAGAGCATCCTACAACACCAGAAGAGTTACTACTAACATAAATACCTAAGTTTCCTACAGTACCATCAATACCCATTCGACCAATAGTACCACTTTTAATAATTAAATCTAAAGCTTTATTACTATGATCAGAACAGTTAATTGTTTGTGTCATACTACCATAGAGTGTTTTATAAATTTCTAGTTTACTATTATCATTTTTAACGCGGTCATAATCACTACCAAATACAGCACGACCCTTTGGATTGTTCCAAGTACCATTATCACGTCTTAATGTTAAAACACCACCATAGGTATAAGAACCAGATTCAACCGTTAATCTAAAGTAAGTACTACTCTTCGTATAATTATCGGTAGCAGTTACTGCTATTGCAGATTTATAACCATTTCTAGAAGTAATTCCTCGACCTATTTTAAAGTTTTGGAAGTTACCATAAACAATACCTCTACCAGTAGCTCCTGTCGTTAAGGAACCACCATCATAACTACCATCTTCATTGGAATAGAATCGAACATATTCTACTCGATTATCTCCAGCAGCCTTCATATAAGTAGTACTAAAATCATAATAAGCAGATGCACGAGAATCTACCCCATTATAATAACTTGTTAAAGTAAATGGCTTAGTAGATGTCCAATAATTTTTATTAGCAGTATTACTATAAGAGTTTAAATAAACAAAGTTTGTATCTCTTGTTACTAAATAATAGTATGTTTTATCAACATCCAAAATATTAGGATTATTATTCTCATCATAAAAAGGAATTAAAGAATAAACAGTACATAAAGCATTGGCACAATTTCCCGTTAATCTTGCACCACTTAAGTTACGACATCCATCAATGCTTTCATTTCTACGAACAACTTTTTGTTCATAGAAACCACCCATATTCATACCATTATACATTGTTGTTGCGGCACGATATTGTTCTTCTACTCTAGGATCAACCGTTCTCATCGCATAGTTATAGTAGTGATAATAAGTAGTATTTTCATCCCAATCAGATCCAGCAGTTACTCTATCATAAACAGTACAGGTAGCACTATTACAAGTACCTGTCAAAGCTCCTCCATAAGCAGAATAATATCCTGCTTGAGAATCATTTCGATTTAAAATTACACGAGTATAATAATATTCATCATTATCAATGATTGGTAATAATCGTGTTCTCATCTCCCAAGTACTTGCTTCTAATAAAGCTTTATTATTTAAACTATCTAGAGCATTACGAATACTATCATTATTACTATCTGTATCATCCATAGTAGCTTCTACCCAAGAAGCATAGAACTCAACCACTGTCTCATTAGATGTAACTGGTACAATAGCATGGTATACAAACGAATCATCATCTAAGTAAACAACTACATTGCTATCTGTACTAACCCATCCATTAAATCCCATATTGTATGGTCTACCAGCATATGGATTATCGATTAACTCAATATCAATAGAGTTTCCACTAACTGGATAATACTTAAAATAAATAAAGTCTGTTTGATTTTCACCCGATTCATAAGAAACGGTACCTTTTCTAGTAGAATCTAATGCCCCACGATAAATAATTTCAAACTTCTTTAAGTTATTATCTCCATATAAGTTCTTATTAGAAGTAGATGGAATATCACTATCACTTGGAGTTGTATAATTAAGTCCCATGTAATAATCATAATCAGCATCTAAATCATTAATATAAACAATACCATTTGTAGTATCAATTCCAGAATCATGAACGGCAAAGTTAGGAGCACTTCTCATAGAGAATGTAAAACTTTGTTCTGTAACAGGAGCCTCTTCTACAATTCTTTGATACATTTGAATAGAGAATACTCCATTTTCTCTTACCCAATAATAATCACTCTTAATATCTTGATTGAATAAGAATAAAACCGCATCGTCTCCAACAAATTCACCCTCTAGATAGATACCTCCATCAATCATAGAATAGTACTCTTCAATTCCTTCATGAACTAAAGAATCACCATCAAATTTCTCTAAATGAACGTTATCAATAATAGAAGAAATTGGACTATTACCTCCAATCACAGAACCACTTCGAGGAGTATCATTATTCACAAGAGAACCTTCTAAAATAATATTATGAATTCCTTGACTAGAAGTAACATATCCAATAAAGGCATTTACTTCATTTTCAGGAGAAGAAGCACCACTTGTATTTACTTGATAATTCGTAATAGAAATATTTTTAAAGAAAGAAGTAGGTTCATCAGGATTACTACTATCACTGAATCCAACTAAACTTCCTGCAATGATTTTTCTTTCCTCTTCTTCTACATTAATCGTTAAATTATCAATTAATAAGTTTTCTACCCTTCCATCTACCATCTTATTAAATAAACCATAATAAGAAGTTTCTCCGGAAACAGAACTATTTTGAATGACAATATTACGAAGTGTATGTCCTGCCCCATCTAAATGTCCTTTAAAGATATTTTCAGATTCTTCTCCAATCACTCCAATACTTGAGAATGGAAATTGATTAAAATCTAAATCATTACTTAATACATAATATTTATCTTGATATCCAAGAGAACTATCTCCCTCAATAACAGATTTAAAATAAATAAATTCTTCTGGAGTGGAAATTATATATGGATTTTCATAAGTACCATTACCACCAACAAAGTCAATCGCAACAGTTTGTCCATCCCATCCACCTTCATAAGAACTAAATGAAAAACGTCCTGTTAAAAGGAAATAAGAAACAAGTACTGTCAAAACAAAGAAAAAGACAGCAAAAAGGATAAATTTTTTCTTTTGATTTATCATTAGTTCTTTCACTGTCTTCACCTCCATTTTAATAGTTGTTTATTTTCGCTAATCTTTCGATTTTATCTAGTTCAAAAACATTTTTATTATCAAAACGTTCTGATACTTTTTTCATAAATTGAATCAATGACTTAATTTGTTTAATCGTATGCATATCCACACTCTTAATCTCTCTAAAATCATTGTTTTTATCAAATAATACTTTAAATTTTAATATTTTATAGACTCCATCAAACATCTCTTCATCATTGTATAAAATACAATATGTTAAGATTCGTAAGAATACGGAAATTGGCATTTCAAAGATTCGATCTCGAATGGTCTCAGTCAATCCAACAGAATCAACATTATAATCATATAATTCTTTGAAAGGAGGATGATTAATATCCTCTATCATCGCATCTGTATTCTTAAGAAGTAACAAATGACAAAGTCTATAAACATATTGGAATTTTGTAAGCCATTTCTTATTCATCTTAGCCTTAACGGTATTCTTTTTACATTTCAAAATGGCAACAACCAAATCTACAGTTTCTTTTTCTTTGAAATAAGTAGCTTTCTTTTTCTTTGGTAAGAAAGAGAAGCTCTCTTCATCAAGTAATTCTACCGTTTCCATCTCACTTTGTTCTGCTTCTTTTTCTTGAATTTTCTCTAATTGTTCGACATCTTCTAATCGAATCGTAACGGTTAATCCAGAATGATCTTCTTGAATCGTAGCATTCGAAGAGAACAATTCTTCCGGTATTTTAGGGGTCTCTTTAGGATCCCCTTTGACAATATACTTTTTAACAACACTGTCAAAATTAACTAATGCCAAAAGAATAAAAATAATTAAGAATACGGCGATTGATTTTAAAATAAAACTAGGAGAAATAACAAAATCAACGCGGCCAATGATTTGATCTTTTGTAATCGCCTCATCCACCACATTATTGACATCTCCCTTGGTAACATACCGGCTACCATCCTTCTTAATCAATCGATGTGTAATAATATCTCCATCTTTGCTTTTAAAAGTAATAACATCATCTACCTCAACTTTATCAGTTAATTTAACGAAGATAATATCATCAACTTCTATCGTTCCTGACATAGATCCGGTAGCGACTACAAAGTACGTATATCCAAAGACATTAACATAGTCCTTCTTCATGATATCCGTAACTACAAAAGTATATATACACAAAGACACTAATAGGATTAAAAAAAGAGTTGCAAAAGCTTTCAAGATCATCTTTAATCTTTTCAAATTAATCACCACCACTATCTATTCTTCTAACTTATATTATAGCACATAAAAAAAAACTATAAAAGACATTTTATAGTTTTTTATAACTGTTTTTGAATGATTTTTTTATGAAGCCAACAATCTCCAAAATAGAGTCCTACACAAACCCCAAGAGTACCAAGAAAAATCACAAAACATAGAACTACATTACTTAGTTTAGAACGAGTTTTCTTCTCCGCAACTTTCTCAACTTGAACCACTTTTTTCATTTGTACTTCATGGAATAATAACGATGTCTTTTTATAACATTCAGGAAGAGAATGCCCATATCTTTCCACAAAATACGGATTAAACTCTTCATAATTTACAGTAATATTATCACTTTCCTCTACATTCGTAGAAGCAGCAAAAATAGCTTCATTACTATTGGATCTAGAGAATATCATTTTACCATCTTTGTTGTAGAAATAAACCATCTCTGTATCTTTATCTTTCTTAGAAGTAATAAACCCATTTTCTAATAAATAATCAAATAATACATGAGCCGCATCAGAACTATCTAAAAAATTTTGATAAGAACTAAAATCCGCAACTAAAGTATCAGAATCATTTCCTTTAAAAGGTCCAAAATGAACAATAATCTTATCATAGTTCTTGAAATTAGGATTTTTTTCCTTATCTTCATCCAATAAACTATATTCTAATGTTCCCTCTTTTGATTGAAACTCTCCAGTTTTAGGATTTACATATAACAATCCTTTCTTTGTATCATGATAGACAAGAATAAATCCTTCAGGAGTACTTTCATCACGAAAAGAAGTATTATGTAATACTCCTTTATCTAGCAACAATTGCAAAGCTAATAACTCTTTTGTAGTAGTATTCACATCATAATGAATATAAGAAAAATCTACTACAAAATCACTACTACTATAAGCTCTAGCAACTATAGGAAAAAAGAATAATAAAACTGTCATTACAAATAAAGAAATTCTTTTTCTCATAGGTACTCCCTCTCTAATAATTATAAAACATCATCTGTTTTTATGATTTCACTCATCTTACATAAATTAGAAATTGTTTGTAAAGAAATCTTAGAACGATCAATATTTTGAATTAAATTAATATAACCTACTGTTTCCATCGTAGTAGCAATCATCTCTGCTTCAACCATATCAGGTGTAACGGCGATATCTAATAAACGATACTTTTCCGCAACAACAGAAGCAATATTATGATCAGCAAATACATTAATCTTTCTTAAGAAATTATTATTTGGATTATATAAGAAACGGAAATAATCATATACCGTATCTTCTAATTTCTTTAAAGCAAAATCCTCTACTCCCATAAATGATTTCTCTAAGAATGAGAAAGAAGTAAGAGATGCTAAGAACAAATCATAAATCGTTGCAGAATCATTTAATTTAGCCAATTGTGTAGTAATTGCTAAATCCTCTAACTCATCATATAATCCACGTAATTTAAGAATTTGTTCATTCATTTGCTTCATAGCCATATGAGCTTTTTCATCATTTTTCTTTGCTAAGAATCCAATACCATTTGCCTTTTGATATTGTTTGTAAATTGCCTCACGTGCTTTTTCTTCCTTTTCAATTTCTTTCTTCTTCGCAGCATATTGATTCTTAACACTATCTTTGTTCTTATAACGTTCTACTAAATCTGTAATAATAAACTCATATTGATAGTATTTCTTTAGTTCATTCAAAGTAAGATAAAATCCCATCATCGCAGAATTAAAGCGCATCTTATCATCATCATTTAAAGAATCATAAGTCTTTCCTTCCACTACAAATGTATTATAATTCTTATCTCTTAAACCAGAACCAACTAAATAATCATCGATTTTCTTTTCCTTTGATAAGAATAGATTTGCATTATTATACTCATCTACTGCGATATCGGTCCCTACTCTAGAACGAGTAGAAATATAAGTGTCTACAACATTAGCAGGTGTAACAGAACACTCAGAGAAGCATTTTGCTTTTACTTGACTAACACCAATACTCAATAATTTTTCATACTTACGAACGATATGAAGTAAATTCATCTTTAACTGAAGTTTAATATCAGGACATGCAAAATAAATTTTTTCAAAAATATCTTTCATCTCTTGAAAATCAGAACTCTTTAAAAAGGAAACCATATAACGTTCTGTAAACATAGTATATTTAAAATCATCAATCGTTAGAGGAATTCCTAATTCCGCAAAACGATCAATAAAACTCTTCAAAATCAAATTTAAATCCTCTAAAGTCGTTGTTTCTTGGATAGACGCAATAATAAAATCAATTTTTAATTTGAAACTATCTGAAATATCAGAGTTTAAGAAGATACAATTCAATAAATCATCTACTTTTTTCAAATCTTGTTGATGTTCTTCTTCACGACTCGTAGGATTTTCACGTTGGAAACGAACTCTCATTTCATCTTTTATTTTTGCTAAATAAAGATTGAATTGTTCTTGTTGCTTTTGAACATATTCATTCCGTTGTTCAGCAGCTTGACGATAGAACTTTTCCTTTGTACGTTTTGTTCCCTCTTCTGTTTCCAACACAAAATTATCGATATGATTTTTATCGATATTAATTTCTTTTACAATCTTTAAAGAATCAAGATTACTCATCTTCTTCACCTCCCATAGAAGGATCTAAAATGCTATCTTGTAAATAAGTCAAATGATCAGATACCATTTGATACAATTGTAATAATTCTTCATCTGTTAAATTACTTATTTCTTGAATACTATCCATATAAACACCTCATAGAAGAAAAAGCCTTCGATTAGGAAGGCTTTTAAAAGTCATCATTCTATCCAGCTTTATCATTAATACTGAATTGTAGATTAAATGTTAAAGAACTACCAGAAGCATGGTCTTCGCAGTCAACGTCTTGTCCTTCAATCCACATATAAATACGTACTTTCGTAATTCCTTCTTCAACTTCAAACATTTGAAGATATGCAGTTGTTGGAATTCCTGATGCTACTGAACCAACAGTAGTAACTGGACCAAACCATGTACTACTTGTAGAATTTAATGGTACATTATCTGTAATACTAATTGGAGCTCTAACACCACTATAAGATAACTTAGAACCACCAGTTGTAGAAGTTGTAACTCCATAAACACTTGATGCATTAGCTACACCAGATGCTT
Source organism: uncultured Caryophanales bacterium (assembly GCA_947306705.1). Classification (GTDB taxonomy): domain Bacteria; phylum Bacillota_I; class Bacilli_A; order RF39; family UBA660; genus UBA3789. Next base: position 16,808 of record CAMZHD010000008.1, on the reverse strand, counting down.
TATGAACATCATAGTTTGGTTCCCAAATCATCTTAGAAACATTACCTTTAATAGCATATGCTTGAGCAGGAGTAGATCCGTAAGCTACAGAACCTTCTTTAATAAATCCTACACGAGCAGCATTTTGAATACCTTTATCAGCTGAACCACTGTATACTACACTTGATTCAGAAGTTAAGTAAATCATTTGTCTTTCTGATGATAAGAAGAATACATCGAATGCAATGAAATCTCCTGAAGTACCTTGAGTTTCTAATGATTTAACTGCAGTTAAAATATTTCTACCTGTAGTATTATCAGTCTCAACAGTACCACGATACATTTGCATATATCCATCTGCATCAACATCTCCAACTGTTGATACTGGAACTGTAACCTCATCAACTCCATTTGGAATTTGGTTACGAATACCAGTCCAGTTTGCATTCAACAAATCATTGTTTGTTAAGATTGCTTTCCAATCATTTGCATCTGCTGATATTTGTAATCCAGATGATGTTGAAACATTAACATCAATTGAGCTTACTGTAACAGTAGTATTTGCAGTAAACCATGCATATGTTGAAGTTGTTAGTACAACACCAACAAATAATATCATTATGATTGCAAGAAGAACTCTTCTTCTTTTCCTACTTTTTCTTTCTCTCTTTGCCATATTTATAACTCCTTCTTCTATTTCTTATCAATATGTTCTTCAGTAAAGTCCATGTGCATTTTTATTTCTCCACCCAAGAGATCATTTTTACACTCTGGGTCATCCCCCTCAATCCAAATAACGACAGTATATCGATCCTTAGATTTAGGTTTGAAATTCTTTCTTTGTTCTAAAACAGCGAATGTTTCAGAAGCAAATTTCTTCGTACCAACCTCGGCTTCCCCATTTACTGCACTTTTCTTTGCATAGACAGTTCTTTCACCATTTCGAATAACCATAATTCGAATAGCCTCATCCACACTCAGAATGCTATCATCAATTCCAATTTCATACCAGTAATGAACCTCTTCTTTACCAGCGTTAACAACATAGAACGTATAAGCAATATAATTATCACCATTATGCGATCCAGTCTTTTCTTGGTCGATGTCTTCTGGCAACCAATTAATGGAAATATTATCCATATAATGGATTGTCTCAGCGCTTAATTCTCTCGTCTTTCCAGAAAATTTTCCGGTTTCTGACAAGAAAACGTTCTTCCGATTGGATAAGTTCTTGTCCAAAGACACAGTAAACTTTCCACCTTGGTAAACAACATATAAAACCAAATAAATAATTGACACAAAAATCAATAAAAGTAAAAATAATATTCTAGCGCTTTTTTTGGTCAATTCTCGCTTGTAAATTTTTTGGGCCTTTACTTCTACCTCATTTTTCATTCAATCACCCATTGTTTCTATATTATGTTGTACGCAATGCCACCTTTCCTACTATGTACAATATGATTGTATCATTAAAAAAAAGTGAAATCAATATAATTTTTAAAAAAAATCATAGTTTTTTTAATACTCACTTAACTTCCCATAATAGACAACTTGACTACCCTCAATATTCTCAAAATCATTCGGTTTTACAAGTTCAGGTAGTTTAATTTGTAAATCACAATTATCTACAATATACTTAATAAATTCTGCACAATAAAAACATTTATTTCTCTTTATTTTTAAATGCATTGCAACCGCAATTAACCCTATAAAGTTAAAACGGTAATGTTTCTTCTCCTTCATCATTTTACGAACAATCTTACAGATTTTATAGTATTGTTTTTCACTAACTTCAAAAGAATAAATCTTACTATTTGTATTAGAAAATCTTTTGAAGGTTCCAAACTTAGGAGATTCTTGCACAAATCCCCCTAAAAATGGATTATATGCATGTAGTCTTCCAAAACTATACATCTCTTTTAATTCTTCATCTAATGAGATGGAAACATGAGAAAATTCGTTCCTTGTATACGTTCGAACAACGTTTGATAGTAAGGAACCAGAATGGGTTAATACAAAGTAGATCTTTCGCATACAAAACTCCTTATCTTAGAAAGAATTATATCATAGGCAAAAAAAATAGACAAGAAACTTGCCTATAAAACTCTAATTGGTGCTCCCATCCGGACTTGAACCGGAACTCTATCGCTAGAAGCAGATTTTGAGTCTGCCGCGTCTACCAATTCCGCCATGGAAGCAGTAACAATTAGATTATATCATACTCTTTTTGAAAGTAAAACAACTTTTTATTCTTCTTCATAACGAGAAGTATATAAATCTTGATTTTCGTCGACCTCTTCTTCTGCATGTTCTAAAATATCATCAATATTCGGTAAATCTTCAGTAGAAGATAAACCAAAATAATCTAAAAACTCATTTGTTGTTTCATATAAAATAGGTCTTCCAGGAATATCACTTCTTCCACTCTCTTTAATAAATCCTTTCGCAACTAACTTACGAATAATAGAAGTAGAACCAACTCCTCGAATTGCATCCACTTGTACTCTTGTAATAGGCTCATTATACGCAATGATTGCTAAAGTCTCTAAGGCGGCTTGTGATAAAGTATTTGTCTCAGGATTTTCTATTAACTTTTGATAATATTCTTTATGTTCAAATTTCGTAGTTAATTTAAAACGATTTCCTAAAAAATCAATTCTAAGTCCTCTAGATTCATCTTCGTAATCTTTCTTTAATTCCATAATTAAAGCATGAGACTCTTCTTCACTAATTCCTAAAACATCTTCTATTTGATCAAGTGTTAATCCGTCTTCCCCTACTACAAACAAAAGTCCTTCTAAAACAGCCTTATTCACCTTTATACACCTCACAAATAATATCATCAAACGCTTCATTCTGCGTAATGGTGATTTCTCGATTTTTAGTCATTTCTAAGATTGCTAAAAAAGTCGCAACAATATACTCCTTAGAAACAACTGGAAATAAATCAAAGAAAGAGATTCTCTTCTTTTCCTTTAATAATCTTTTAATTTCATATCTTCTAGAAGAAACCGTAATCTCATTCATCGTAACTTTTGTTTTTAAGGGTTTACTTTCCATCTTTCTTTGATAATACTTTTGAAAAGCACTAATCAAATCATCTAAAGTAACATCACAATGAATTTCTTTATTCTCTTCAACATAATTCAAAATATTTTCAGGCATCTTTGTATAAATATCTTTTCTTAACAATTCTTTTTCTTGTAATACCTTCGTAATATCTTTATAAGCTTGATATTCTAATAAACGATGAACTAATTCTTCTCTAGGATCTTCTTCTGATTCCTCTTCATCTAAATGATTATTAGGAAGTAATAATTTAGATTTAATCTCAATTAATTCAGAAGCTAAAACAAGATATTCAGAAGAAACCTCTAAATTCATCTTTTCTTGTTGATGAAGAAAATCCATATATTGTTGAGTTATTACTTCTATTTCAATATTCATAATATCCATTTTAGATTCTTTAATTAAATGAAGTAATAAATCAAGCGGTCCTTCAAAATCATGAATTTTTAATTCCATTTCCATAGTATCACTCCGCACTATATCAAAATTATAACATAAAAAAAGAATAGTTTAAAACTATTCTTTTAAAAACGAATATATTCAAATGCAGGATATTTACCAGCAATTGCTTTAATATCATCATGAACAGTTCCTGGATTTCCTTTTTCTGCAACCATAGCATCTTGTAATGCATAAATTCGATTAACACGAGTATTTTGTTCTCCTGTAAGTAATCCATTTTTATTTCCATCATCGAATCGATAAGTACCGTCTCCATTTGGAAGAACACGGACATCTCTTGTATTACATCCATACATAGATTGTGCTTCTCTTCTTAGTGCATCCCATTCTCCAGAAATATAACGTTCTACTTTTGATTCATTCATAACGTAGCATACACCATCTGTCCAAGCAGTATTCTTAAATACAGAATATTGATCAATGATATTAGATGGTAAATTTCTAAAGTATTCACTTCTAAAATACATATCTGTGAAATAATCTCCCGAATAATAAGTAGGTTCAATGATATCATCACTACCACCTAATACGAATAATAAGTTTCCATTTTGAAGACGAATGTTTCCATTATTATCATAAGTATCAGAAGAGAATCCACCTCTATATTGACTTGGCAATTTAGGTTCTACTAAAACAGTATATAAATACTCTCTACTTAATGCATAATAATAATCTTCATATAAAGATTCTGCATATCTGCAACAAGATTTAACATCTTTCTTATCAAACGCAGTAATGTATCCACAAATAGCATCATAAATACCTTTCATATTCTTACGAATATACTCTGCGTTACTATGAGATAATTCTGTACCATGATTTCTAATTTGGCTAGCAGTATCTCCATTTTTAAAGAATGCTTCAAAATTACTTTTAGCAGATAATAAGTTTTGATAAATGCTTTCATTAACAAATGCATAAGCATAATCTGGAATATCAATTGACTCCTCGTGTTTTGGTGTAGGTGTAGGACTTACATCCCTTCTACGTCTATGAGGTACCGCCTCATTACAACTTTGAACAGCTGATCCAATTAACCCAATACAGATAATGGTCGCAATCCACTTTTTCCAATTCATAAAATAATCCCCCTTTAAAAAAGTTGGCTATATTATACACCAAAATACCAAATTTGTCAAAAGTATTATATAATATTCCTAGGTGAAGTTATGAAAAGGTTTAATGAATTAGATGAAGGATTCATCTGTGAACACTGTAAAAAAGAAGTGAAACCACTAGGATATACCTCTAGGGATCACTGCCCCTATTGTTTATATTCCAAACATGTAGATATTAATCCAGGAGATCGAGAGAATCCTTGCAGAGGACTATTAAAACCAATTGGATTAGAAAAATATAAAGATACATACAAGATTCTCTATCAATGTGAATCCTGTCATCAAACCCATAAAAATATTCTCGCAAAAGATGATGATATGGAAACAATCATAGAAATATCAAAACAATAAAAAACTTTCCAAATGGAAAGTTTTTATTATGGTTGAACGATAACAGTATCTCCTACACTTAGTGTCTTATAATAAAGAGGAACTTCTCCTGGAGGAGCATTTACACATCCATGAGATACTTCCACTCCAAAATTTACTACCCAATCTGCATCATGGATTCCACATTGTCCAACGAAACGAATAAAGAAATCAACAGGTACTCTATAATCTTCCCCTACTAATACAGTATTTTCAAGTTTTTCTTGAACAGAGTGACATCCAAGTGGAGTTGGAGTTTCTGGTTTACCAATTCCACAATATACAGAATTTATTTTTTGGTTTCCACAATATAAGAATAGTTTTCTCATACTAGTATCAACAACAGCATAAGTTTCAGTTGTTTTAGAACAATCTCTTTTTCTAACATATCCAAGTTGTCCATCACAATCAACATAGTAGTAATCATCTACTTCTCCATAAACATTAGCTGATTGGTATTGAGGAATAGCTCCACTGACTTCTCCATGTGGTTTATTATAGATAGCACAATCACGGATAACATCTACTTTTTCTATCCAAGACCCTTCAATAACACTTGTTTGTTCAACAAGTTTATGACCATCTACTAGTCCACCATAAACATAACCTGGTTGACCTTGATAAGATACCGGAATCCATTCATCACTGGATGGAGTACCCGCTGGAATTGCATGCGTACGGTCTAGTACTGTGATAATTTCACTATTAGTATTTGGTTCACGACGAATATTAACATCGGTTAAAGCACGAACGCCCGGTACCACACGTGGCATATGACTTAAATCTTCTTGAAGTGCTTCTGGATTATAAGTTTCTACATAATCAGCACTAATAAAACCTAAAGATCCCTGATAGTCTACTAAATACCAGCCATTATCACTACGAGCAAGTACTTTAAATGGAATATCTCTTTTTAATTCTTCAATAATATCATATTCCGTTCCTGGTCCTTTTCTAAAGTTTGCATCTACAGTCATTTGACCAGAATTACGATCATCGATACTAAAATTATGCTTTTTTAAGGCATTCTCTAAAATTGGATTATCAGAAAGATTATATCCGCCTTCTCTTAATACGTCATATACAGTTGGTTCAATATGAATCTCTCCAATTTGTTCATTATCTGCTGCTGCATAAATCGCATAGTCTGCATTTGATATTTCTGTTTCCTGTTTATCATTCGATATTAATTTAGGAACAAATATTACACCTGCTCCTACAATACTCGCTAATAACACTGCTTTTAATCTTCCCATAAAAAAACCCCCTTTTTTTACTGAGGGCTATATTATAACACAAAACCCTTAAAAATGCAAGTAAACAAAAAAAGAACCAAGGTTTGGTTCTTTTATTTATTGAAATTTAACTTACGGAAAAATCTCTTTAAAGTCTCTTGCTTCTTTACCGCAATTGTCGCAATCGTTGGAATCAAAAGTACTGTAATGACTTTCCAAATAACACTATTTGAAGTCTCAGGATTTGTAATTAATCCATAGTGGAAAGTAACTTCAATTAGCTTATTCTCAGTCATGTTTTTAAATGGATCTAATACCATTTCAGTTTGATTTAAAGGAATATCTAGGCGTACACCATTAACAAAGACATCCATAATAACATATCCTTCATCCGCAGTAATTTTAATCTTGTCTTCCGTAGAATCTTCTCCCCATAAGAACTCTTCGTCTCCTTCAATCTTACCACCAGTACCATTAACAACTGTTTCAATATGTACATGAATCTTTTCATAATAGTAAGTTAATTCTTGATCTGTCTTAGAGATTGTAAATTCTTCAGAATCAGGTCTTTCAACAACTTCATATCCAGGAATCTCTGCAGGAGTAGCAACATATCTCTCTCCTACTAAGTCTTCATGTCGATAGTCTTCTGCAAGTACTTCATTTGTACCTTTCTCCAAGAAATGAGAAATAACAGCACCTTTAATTTGAACCGCAGTAGATGCTTGATTTGTCGTTTCATAAGAATCTTCAGAAGTAGTTGTAGTTGCTTTTACTTGATTAATCAAAGTACGTTCAAGTGGAGATACATCTTCATAAACAAGCGTTATGTTCTTTGTAATATTCTTAGTAGCTGCATCATGAGTAACATTGATTCCTGTCCAAGAAGTAGTCCATGTAATTGTATGATCATTTTCATTATAAGTTCCACCAGACAAGTTAGATTGATCTACATCAATCGCTTTAGGAAGAGTATCTACAATCGTAATCGTAGCATCTCCTTCATAGAACTTAATAGATCCTTCATAAGAGATTACATAAGCAACTTCTTCCGTTTCAGAAGTAATTGCTTCTGTTCCTTCTTTACGAACAACAGCAGTAATAGTACTACTCTTTGGTTGATAATAGTATTTAACTTCTACTAAAGGAGCTCTAAATACTCCAGTATAGTTATTCGTACGAGAATGGAAATCATAATCTACTAAAGCAACATCAGAAGAACTTGTTGTATAAGTAGATCCATAATCTTTTGTTTCTGTAGTAGCAGGAGCAACTTCAGTCGCTGTTTCTCCTCCATCATATAAGTAATGATATACCTTTAAAGTACCATGTTTAACAGTATAATAGTATGTTACAACAATCGTATCTTTATTAACTGTACCATTTGCATCATCTCCACTTACACTATCATATTCATAGTCTAGAGATGTTGTATCGACTGCAGAAGTACTATAAGATTCAAAATAATTTTTAGTTTGTGTTTGATCAGGAGATACTTTTGTAGTCGTTCCACTTACATAGTGATGAACAGTAATCGTTGCACTCTTAACTTTATAAATATAAGTAATTGTATAAGTATCTTGACTAACAGTACCACTTTCAGCATCTCCATCCCTAGATTGATATGTATATCCAGGAATTGTCTTCGCACTAACACTGTATGTTTCATTATAGTTTTTATGAATGATATGATCCTCATCAATAGGATTTCTACTCTCATCTACATAATGAACTGTAATAACAGATGTTTTTAAATGATAGATATACTGAATCATCGTATTCGTATTATCAACAAGTGTTTCTCCATCATGTTCTACTCTCAAGAATTCATATCCTTGAATAGTAGGAACAGGATCTAAATAATAATTTTCAATATTATCATGATATGGAACAGAAATCACTTCAGAAGAACGTATAGAATGATTATTCTCATCTACAAAGGAAACTGTAATATTAACTCCACGTCTTACATAATATAAAGTAATAGAATAATTATCTTTTGAAACCGTACCCGTTAGAGGATCTCCTTCTTGACTATAGAAAGAATATTCTTCATAAGTACGTTTATAACTTGTTACATCATAAGGATCTCCATAATTAACCGTAAGAGTTTCTGTATTCTCACTTTCACTAGCAAAGATTGTATGAATCGTAATTGTTGCCGTCTTCTTAACATAGTATAAGTTAATAACATAATTATCTTTATTTACTGTACCGGTTAAATCATCTCCATCAAAATGATCAAATCGATAGTTTGGATACTCTCTCATATAACTTAGAACGTTATATTCAGATCCATAAGTAACCGCAACGGTCTCAGTAGAAGTATCTACTCCATCAAAGAAATAATGAATACTGATTGTTGCAGAATTTCTTTGATAATATAAGTTAATTTGATAAGTATCTTTAGAAACAGTACCCGTTAATGGATCTCCATCTTGATTATAGAATGAGTATCCTGTATACGTTTTCTTATAACTTGTTACATCATAAGGATCTCCGTAGTTAACTGTAATTGTTTCGTTTGTTTCATTTTCTCCCATGAATACGGTATGAACCGTAATTGTAGCAGTTTTCTTAACATAATAGAAACTAACAGAATAATTATCTTTATTAACCGTACCCGTCAAGTCATCACCACTCTTATGATCAAAATTATAATTATCATAAGTTCTTTGATAACTTGTTAAATCATAAGCTTCTCTATAATTCATAGTAAGAGACTCATTCGTTGTATTAACTCCATCAAAGTAATAATGAATTGAGAAGTTAGCAGTCTTCGTAACATAATAGAAATTAATCGTATAAGTAGGTTTATTAACAGTTCCTGTTAAATCATCACCAGTCTTACGAGTAAAACTATAACTAGGATAATCTCTTTGATAACTTGTTACATCATAAGGATCTCCATAATAGGCATCCACTGTTTCTGCTGCATTTAAATATCCATCAAAGTAATAATTCAATGTAATAACAGAAGTCTTCTTTGTATAGTACAAATAAACATCTATATTATCCGTAACAGTACCAGTAATATCATTTGGTCCATGATGAGAATAGTCATAATTTAGAATATCTAATACTGTTACATTGTAAGTTGCTCCCATAGCATAAGTACTAGAAGTACTATCATGAACTGGATTATTATTTTCATCATAATAATATACAGTTACCGTCTTAGCAGTAGAACGATAATGGTGAATAATATGATAAGAATCTTTATTACCAGTTAAACATGCAGCATCTCCTGTAGTATTTACAAATTCATATCCCTGAATCGTAGTCGGATTATAACAAGTAGTAGAAGTTTTATCTACAGTTGTATTAAGAGAAGAAGCGATTGGTGTATTATTTTCATCTACATAATCAACTTGTACAGTAGCAGTTTCTGGATCAGAACCTCCCCCACCAGTATAACGATAGTAGAAATAAACACTTATATTACCATGAACAATTCCATCAATATTTCCAGAATCAGAATCTAACTCATAATCATCGATTGGATAAGGAATTGCATAATATTCATCTCCATCATTATAAGTATCCACAACAGGAGTCCTTATTTGATTTCCATTTAAATCATAATAATACGTAGTAACTGTATATTGAGTTACATTTTGTTTTTCTAACTCAATATAGAATTCTTCATAATCATATTCCAATTGATAGCATTCATCAATATCTGTTATATATGTATAACCAGGGAAAGTTTTCTTTGGTGGACAAACTTCACTATTCTTAGAAGCTTCTCCTTGTACGGTAGAAAGAATATTAATATCTTCAATATAGTAGAAAACATAATGTAATTTTTGTCCCCCACTACCTCCAGGTTCATATGTTAATGTAATATAAATATCGTCTCCATCAATCGTACCGCATAGATTCTCAGTTCCATTAGAATTTTCAATAGAATCAAGTGTATAAGCATCTGGATCATCTAAGATAAAGTCTGGTTCATCATTACCACAATAGTTTTCTCCATAATAGTATTGTTCTTCATACTCATCTACAGGATCATCCAATCCTTCATAATAAGTTGTAACCGTAAACGCACCATAGTAATAAAGATATCCTCTATTTCCTAACTCAACTGTAACTTCATTACCCTCTCCATCGTAAGAAGATAAACGAGAATAATCTACTTGAGAATAATCATTATAATCTTCCCAGAAATAATTATCATCTAGTGAATCCTTTTGTTCATTAATAGCAACATAAGAACTTGGATTCGTTAAAATATAAGAAGCAGAACATCCATAATTGGACTCTATCATTCCTGCTCTTGTAAAATCATTAACATAAGGAGCATCTTCCCAATAATCAATATAATAAGGAACCACATAATAATTTAATGCAAACACGTGCCCCGCATATTCATCTGGAATATCCCATACAAGATTATCTCCAGATGAATAAACCCCCATATTTGGATAATTAGCAAAAGTATAATAGGTGCTCTCATCAGTATTAACTGTGAAATTGGTATCTTCCACACCATCTACTACCAATGACTCTAATGCTCCAAATTCAACTCCCTGTCCCATATCATCTGAGAAATGAATTCCACCAGTAGTCGCAGCCGTAAAAGGGCTCATACTAAGAATAGGATTATAACTCATTAATGTGATGTGAAAACGATCTTCGGATTCACTATCATCAATATAAACCGATTTATTAACATATACCTGTTCTGCATTTGATTCATCTATTTCAAATACGGGTGCAGGGTCATAATAATACCTTTCTAATTTAATTCTATTATCACTCGTAATAGACGTTTTTAAATATTCTCTCCATTTCATTACCCCTAAAAAAGATAATAAAACAAGAAATACAACAGAAAATCCAACGATAACTTTTTTCCTTGTTGTCATCCATACCACCTCTATTATATATTGTAGCAAACTCTATTCCTTTTGTAAATTTATGAATTGAAATTTCTAAAAAAAACAATACCAATAGGTATTGTTATTTCATTTCTTCAATGCTTATCAATTCAAACGAATCTTTTTTCTTTTCAAATGTATATTGATAAACCTTCCCATATTGTTCAAAAGATTTATCTTCAGGACTAATAATATTTCCATGTTTTAATTGAACATTTTTCTCTTCCCGGAAATCATTATATTGATTAGCCCAATGAACTTTATTCTCTCCTTCACCACTAATCGAATAGATTAAGATTGCATCTTGTAAGTAAACTTTATTCTTTTTAACTTTCCATTCTTTTTCCTTATAAAAAGTTAAATGTACTTCTTTTGAAACACAATCTTCTTGTGATTTAGAAGATAATTCACTAGGACTTATTTTTTTATTTTGATATAACTCTTCATCATATCCCCCACAATGAGTAGGAATCATACTTCTAAGTTCTTGTTTTAATTCATTTGTAAGTTGTATTTTAGGAGTTCTCTTGTGGAAAACTACAAATCCACAAACAAGTACTAATACAAGTAAAATACAACACCCAATGATTTTAACATTCTTTTTCATATGTTTCATAGTAACACCAAATCTTTCATACTCATTGTACAAAATTAACAAAAGAAAATCAATTCTCTATTTTTTATCAGTAGATCCAAATCCACCGGCCCTCTCTCCAGATGCTTGATCATGATCGACTAATAAATACTTTTGGAATACTCCTTGTCCTATGGCTTCTCCTTTTTTCACAATAATGTCTTCTTCTTTATTATTGTAAAAAGCAAACATTATATGACCATCATTATCAGGATTTCCATAATAATCTTTATCGATAACCCCTACACTGTTCGCAAGAATTAAACCTTTTTTCTTAGGATTAGAACTTCTATTATATAAATATAAAACCTCGTCATCCATCATATATACCTTAATTCCAGTAGGTATCAAAGTAGGATTCATCCCAGGTTCATATTTTGGCACAACCGTATCCTCTGCACATTCAAAATCATATCCAGTGGAATGTTTTGTCTTTCTCTCTGGTAAATGAATCTCTTTATCTTCAAAACCTTTACATATTTCAAATCCTCTAGTTTTTTTCATATAAACCTCCTATTCACAAAATAATTCTATCTTTTTATTCTTTTTCGTTTTAGGAATATCAATCACTCTTTGATTAGAAGAACCTCTCCATTTTAGATTAGGATTCCGTAAATCTTCTTGAAATTGTCCATCTACTAAAACATCCACATAATTTAAAACTTCTTTTTCTTTTAAATCATCATACAAGAAACCACTCCATACCCAAACACTTTTCTTTGGATAAACTTCTTTAAACTTCTTCGCAAGTTCCATAGTTCCTTCTATATTTTTAGGATGCATTGGTTCTCCTCCTAAGATAGATAACCCACTAATATAATCTTCTTTAGCTAGTTCTAATATCGTTTCAATTTCTTTTTCTCCAAATTCTAATCCTTGATTAAAATCCCAAGCTTCTGTATTAAAACATCCCTTACAATGAAAATGACATCCTTGAAAGAAGATAGAAATTCGAACCCCTGGTCCATTCGAAATATCCATCTTACGAATCTTATTGTATCTCATGATAAATCCTTATTATCTAAGTGAATAACTCTTTCTTTAATTTCTTGGGTTCTTCCACGGTTCCAGAAATTATTACCAATATATCCACAAGTTCTTCTCGCAACATTCAAAGTATCATGATTACGATTTCCACAATTAGGACAATACCATTCTAAATTCTCATCAATTAAGATTTCTCCATCAAATCCACATTCTTGGCAATAATCAGATTTTGTATTTAATTCTGCATACATAATATTGTCATAGATAAATTTAATGACTTCTAGAACAGAATCAATATTATGATTTAAATCAGCTGTTTCAATATAAGAAATAGCTCCTCCAGGGCTTAACTTTTGAAATTCACTTTCTAATTTTAACTTTGTAAAAGCATCAATTTCTTCAAATACAGGAACATGATAACTATTCGTAATATAATCACGATCGGTAATTCCTTTAATGACACCAAAACGATCTCTTAAAGCTTGTGCAAACTTATACGTTGTAGATTCAATAGGAGTTCCATAAACAGAATAATCAATATCTTCTGCTTCTTTCCAAACTTTACAAGCATCATTTAACTTTTGCATAACAGATAATCCAAATTCTTTTCCTTCTCCATTATCTGTATGAGAATGTCCAGTCATATATTTCACACATTCATAAAGTCCTGCATATCCAAGAGAAATCGTAGAATATCCATGATGTAATAACTCATGAATAGATTCTCCTTTATCCAGTCTCGCAAGAGCTCCATGTTGCCATAAAATAGGCGCAACATCACTTGTAACTCTTGATAATCTCTTATGACGACATTGTAAAGCACGATGACAAATCTCTAGACGATCATCCATGATCTTCCAAAACTCATCCATATCTTTATGGCTACTTAAGGCAACATCAACAAGATTTAAAGTAACAACTCCTTGATTAAATCTTCCATAATATTTTCCCTTACCTGGAACATAGTTCTTTGCCTTTGCCATATTTCCAAGAGAAATGGTTCTATCAGGTGTTAAGAAAGATCGACAACCCATACATGGATAACAATCCCCTTCTCCTAATTCATTTTTCTTTAACTCTCTCATAACTTTCTCAGAAATATAGTCAGGTACCATTCTTTTTGCCGTACATTTAGCCGCTAACTTTGTAAGATAATAATACTTACTCTTTGGTCGAATATTATCTTCTTCTAATACATATAAAAGTTTAGGGAATGCTGGAGTAATCCAAACTCCTTTTTCATTTTTCATTCCTTCAATTCTTTGTTTTAAGACTTCTTCAATAATCATCGCAAGTTCTTCTTTATATTCGTCTGTCTCCCCTAAATACATATTGACACTTAAGAAAGGAACTTGTCCATTAGTATTGGTTAAAGAATTAATTTGATATTGGAATGTTTGTACTCCATCTGTAATTTCTTTTTTCAAATCTTCTTCCACAAACTTTTCAATTTGTTCTTTTGATAATTTCCTTGCTTTATACTTCTTTTCATAATACTCTCTACTACTTCTAACAAAAGGAGCTAAATGCGTAAGAGTAATCGTTGCTCCTCCATATTGAGAAGAAGTAACTGCTGTAATGATTTGCGTAGAAATAGACATAGCCGTTAAAAAACGATGAGGCTTTTCAATCATTACACCATTCATATTTGTTCCATTTTGAAGCATATCTTCCAGATTAATCAAATCACAATTATGTAATGCATTTTGTGCAAAATAATCTGCATCATGAAAATGGATAATGCCCGCTTCATGAGCTTCTACAATATCCTCCGGCAACAAAAATCTCTTTGTAATATCCGTACTTGTAATTCCCGCTAAATAATCTCTCTGCGTAGTAACTACTTTTGCATCTTTGTGTGAATTCTCTGTATTCCAGTATTCACTACCACCATCAATCAACTCTCTAATAGATTGATCAGTCGTATTACTACGTCTCACTAACTCTCTTCGATAGCGATACGTAATATACTGTTTTGCCAAAGCAAACTTCCCAATACTCATTAATTTCATTTCAATAATATCTTGTATATCTTCTACAAGGATTCTTTTTTTTCCTAAATGTTCAATATACTTGATAATGTTTTTGATCTGTGTTGAAGAAGCCCTATCTTCTTCTTCCACTTCCAAGTTTGCTTTTTCGATGGCATCTTCGATTTTAGATGGCATGTATTCGACCGCATGACCATCTCTCTTGATAACCTTCATAACCTTTGACCTCTTTCTTATTTTTTTATAAAATCATCATATCATAAAAAAGCAAAACAAAGTGTTGCATTTGCAACACTTTACATTATTTGCTATAATTTTTTTTAAGGTGATAAAAATGATAAAATTATTTGAAAATATTTCTGAAAAAGAATTGTTGAAATTAAAGAGAATTCTAAAGGCAAGTACGCAAAAATTTAAACGAAATGTAAATGTCTTATCAAATGTAAACCGAGAAGATTTCATTGCTTTAATTGACTCTGGTAGTATTGAATGTATCTATACAGATTATGCAGGAAATAAAACCGTCATAGAAGAATTAGAAACAGGAGAAGTATTTGGATCTCTAACCTCCTCCATTCAAGAAGAAGGAATCTCCTGCATCACAAAAGAAGATACAGAAATCACATTCATTGAATATAATCAAATCACCAATGATGAAATCTTTAAAAATGATTTCTACATCATCTTTATTAAAAACCTAATCAAAATCCTAACAGAACAATTAAATACTAGAAACATAAGAATTGAACTACTCACAAAAAAGACTACAAGAGACAAACTACTCTCTTATTTCAAATATATAGAGAAGAAAACAAAAGATGGATCCAAAACCATTAAAATGAATACTTCTTATACAGAACTAGCAAATTACCTATCCGTAGATCGAAGTGCCATGATGAGAGAAATCAAATATCTAAAAGAAGATGGAATCATTGAAATCATAGGAAAGAAAATAATATTACACTACTAAAAAAAGACCATAAGGTCTTTTTAAGTTTTAATTAATACATTAGAAGTAGTAAGATTAGCATTTCCACCATTGGTAATAACCCAGTTCTGATCATTTGCATCTTTAACATAAATTGTTTGTGTTGTATTAAAACCATTAAAAATACCATAATAAGAAGTAACATTAGTAAAATCAAAAGTAGATATATCCAAAGTGAAAGAAGTTCTAGAGTGACCAGTATCAGAAAACATGAAATCCATAATTTTTACATTTGATGTATCAAATTTGTCTCCTAAGTCTAGAGTGAATACTGTACTGTTATAACCTGTAGAAGAAAACATATTAGACATAGATTTCACATTTGAGGTATCAAATTTGTCTCCTAAATCCAAAGTGAATACGGTACTGTTATAACCTGTACGAAAAAACATATTAGCCATAGATATCACATTCGATGTATCAAACTTGTCTCCTAAATCTAAGGTGAACACGGTACTGCTATAACCTATTAAATTAAACATACCACTCATATTTGTTACGTTTGAGGTATCAAACTTGTCTCCTAAATCTAAAGTGAATACGGTACTGCTATAACCTGTTAAATTAAACATACCACCCATACTTGTTACGTTTGAGGTATCAAACTTGTCTCCTAAATCCAAAGTGAATACGGTACTGCTATAACCTGTTGAATTAAACATATGAGACATACTTGTTACTTTTGAGGTATCAAATTTGTCTCCTAAATCTAAAGTGAAAGATGTACTAGAGTAACCCGTTAGATAAAACATACCACCCATACTTGTTACGTTTGAGGTATCAAATTTGTCTCCTAAATCCAGTGTGAAAACTGTACTTTTATACCCCGTTTCTTTAAACATATTATCCATACTTGTTACTTTTGAGGTATCAAATTTGTCTCCTAAATCTAAAGTGAAAGATGTACTAGAGTAACCCGTTAGATAAAACATACCACTCATATTGGTTACGTTTGAGGTGTCAAATTTGTCTCTCAAATCTAAAGTGAAAGAAGTATTAGAATAACCAGTACTGGAAAACATGGAACCCATACTTGTTACGTTTGAGGTATCAAATTTGTCTCCTAAATCTAAAGTGAAAGAAGTATTAG